>NZ_JADEXE010000227.1 GCF_015207265.1 Nodosilinea sp. LEGE 07298
GCGCTAGCCGTCGCTGGGTCGGGCAAAATCAGCATCTTGAGAAAAAAGAGTACCCCTGCCGTCAGGTAAACCCAGATCATTAGTGTTCCTCCATTAGGGTTGGGGTGTGGGGTATGGGGGCGAGATCGTCGTCGCGGTAGAGCTTGGCCTCTGCGATCGCCTCTGGTAGCTCAGTCGCAAAAATTTCCGCCAGCCGCCGCACCCGCACCAAAATGTGGGGGGCTACTTCCTCGGCGTTTGGTTCAGGTCTATCCATCAGGCAGATGCCGTGCACCTCTTTGGCAGCCAGGGCCTGGTGCAGGGCCTGGTCATCGGCGTAGGGCACCAGCTCTAGCCGCAGCTGGTAGCGCTTTAGCATGGCCCGCAGGTAGTCGAGCATGGGCTGCCACTGCAAGTTGTTCTTTGCGCCCTCGCCCTCCAGCACTCCCAGCCGCATCACCAGCGACGATCGCACCGCCACCACGTAGAGGGTAATGGCCAGCATCGTCCCCACCAGGGCCTCGGTCAGCGCCACATCAGCGCCGCCCAGCATGGCGTAGACCAGGGCTGCGATCGCCCCCAAAATGCCCCGCATAATCAACGCCTGGTAGGGGTTCGACTGAAAAATCACCATCGCCGCCGACAGCGGCAGCAGCAGCATAATCGCGTAGGCATAGCTGCTCATAATCGGGCTATCCGCCATGACCCACCTCCTGCCCAACGTCATGAGTACCGTCATCGGTAACGCAGTAGGCCAGCACGTAGCCCAGCACCGTATTCCAGATCGACAGCGAGATCAGCGCCAGCACCAGCAGCGGCCACTCGTGGGGAATGCGCAGCAGCAAGCCCACCACGATCGCCATCGACCCCAGGGTATCGGCCACCGATAGCCCGTGCAGCTTGTACAGCACCGATCGCCGACCCAGCAGGGGCCAGGTGCCCCAATACCAAAACACCAGGCCGAGAATAATGCATGTATAGCTGAGAATATTGATCATGTTAAATCCTCCACTAAGACTTCCTATATAAAACGTTTTCCATACTCATAAACTGTTCCCAGAGGGTTATCCCTGCCCCTCTTGTTAAGGGGGATAAAAACGGTATTTTCATCGCAAAAACTGGGGAGATCGATGCCATGCTGAACTTCATTTCACTCTAGAGAACAACACCATAACTATCTCTCGCTTCACCCATCCATTACGTCATTAACTCGTTTAATAATTTGGGCCAGCAGCATCAGAGCCGCATTGCCCACGCTGAGAATTAGCACCCCCACCACGCCGATCATCCAGTCGTCTTGCAGAACGGCAATGACCAGAATGATCACCGAGGTTTTAGTAGAAATACTGGCAAAAGCGAGCATGCGCTGCCAGATATCCTCATCCTGAAGCGCTTCAACCATCGGTATTAGCAGCGCCCCAATCATGGCAATCAGCACCAGAGTCATGGGGTCTCCCTCCGCTGAATATAGTGAACTTCGTACCAGCCCCGACTGTGATAGCGCTGCACGATGGTTTTAGGCGTAAAGGTAATCAGAAAAATGTCTAGAAAAATCAGGCTGGGGGTGCGCCGAGGCTTAACCCGCTCCAAAACAACGGTTTCTTCGCGGTGGGGGTAAAGCATGATTTCAAAAGCTTCTTTATAGGCCTGGGGAATCGCCACCGCTACCTCCCCCAGGGTACGCAGCCAGTCTTTGAGCAGACCTACATTCGTGACCCCTCGGGGCAGCAAAATAGTCACGCCCACCCCAATCACAATGTTGGCCCAGCTTAGGTCAGCGGTGAGCAAAAACCAGATGGTCAACCGCAAAATTATGTTTAAATATCCCGTCATGCCAGCACCATGCCAAACAAAACCATCAGCATCACACTCATCACCCCAATCAAATGTTCAAACTCTTCTAATACCCGGGGCAGCTTCACCACCATCCGTTGAATAATGAGAAGGTAAACTAGCCAGCCCAGGGCAATAATGGCCAACGGTTTAGCGATATTGGCCAGACTGTAGGCGTCGTAGTAGGCCACATTGGCCACCACCAGCCCCGCTAGCAACAGCAGCACCGCCGGCCAAAACCCTCGCTTAACCGCTTGCGCTTTGACGGGGCTGTGGGGCAAGAAAATGAACTTAGCAAAGGAAATCGCTGTACCCAGGGCGGCCATATTCATAGCAATGACCTGCCAGGGCAGTAAATTTTTCATCGTCAACACCTTGGCCCCAAAGCCCGACAGCAGCGGAAAGCCGGAAATCGAAAAGCTGGCAATTACCAGGGCAATCCAAATCGGTGTGTGAATGGGCTGATCGTGCAGTTCTTTGAAACTGCGGCTGGGTAACGCGCCTGCGGTCAAAAACAGGGCGGCTTTGACCAGACCGTGGGTGAGGGCATAAAAACCGCCCACCTCGGGGGCCGCTAGCACAAACCCCATCTGCGACACCGTGTGAAAGGCCAGCATGCGCTTGGTGTCTTTTTCAAACATGGCGTAGGCGACCCCCAGCAGAGCGGTACCGGCCCCAAAAACGCGCACGATCGGGTCAATATCCTCCAGCATGAGGGCCAGACGCACCAGCGGAAACACTCCCGCCTTGACCACCACCCCCGACATCATGGCCGAAACCGGGGTCTCGGACTCTGAGTGAGTAAGGGGTAGCCACAGCCCCGAGACAAAAATGCCGCCCTTGGTCAGCAGCCCCACAAACAGCAGGGCCACGGCCTCGGTCGGGGCACCTTCTAGGGCCGTAAAGGCAAAGGACTGGTGAGTTTGGTAAATCAGCGCGGCCCCCATCAGGTAGAACAGCATGGCCGTATTGCTGACGAACAGGTAGCGCAGGGCTACCCACAGGCTGCGATCGCTGCGCGGATAGGCAATCAGCAAAAACGTGGCAATGCCGATCACCTCCAGCGCCACGTAGAGGCTGATCAAATCGGCGCAGATAAACGCCGCATTGACGCTGCCGTGGAGAATGATCGCCTGGATATAGAAAAAGGTGGTCTTGCCTCTGTACCAGCAGTAGAGAATTACAGCCGCCGTCACCAGAGCATTGGTGAGAATGAAAAAGGCGCTCAGGCTATCGGCCATCAGCGTGACGCCAAAGCTGTCGAGCAGTTGCCAACTCAGAGGAGCAGGCTGCCCAAACAGCACCATGGCGAAGGCCATCGACACCAGAGTGACGAGCAGAGCAAGAATGCGATCGCTCTGGGGCAGCAGGTAAATGCTAAACCCGACAAAAAACGGCAGGGTCAGCCACACCATTGTCATGACTAACATCATGCTATCCATGACCACGTGATCCAAAACAGCACCACCAACACCAAACTCATACTCCCCACCAGGTGGTCAAACCGTTCCATGACCCGGGGGAGAACCAGACCAATCCGCTGGAGCACCAGCCAGTGAATCAGACAGCCCAACCCAATAATGGTCAGGGCCTTGACTACATTGCCAGGGGCATAGGCGTCGAGATAGCCAAGGTTGGCCAGCAGCAGACCGCCCAACAGCAGCGTCAGCGCCATCCACAGGCCGGGCTGGGCCGCCCATCGATCGGCTTTAGCGGTAGGGCGATGGGGCAAAAAGACAAACTTGGCGTAGAGAATAGCCGTGCCGACAGCGGCACCATTGAGCACCGCCACCTGCCAGGGCAGGCCCTGCTTGAGGGTGAGCATCTTAGCGCTAAACCCGGCCAAGAATGGAAACCCCGAGATAGACAGACTGCCTATAGTCATGGGAACCCAGTAGGCGGTGTCGATGGGCTGCTGCCTCAGCACCGGCAGGCTACGGCTGGGCAGCTTGCCCACCACCAAAAACAGCGCCGCCTTACCCAGCCCGTGGGCCAGGGCATAGAACCCCGCCGCCTCAGGAATTGCCAATATCCAGCCCACCTGAGATAGGGTGCTACAGGCCAAAACCCGTTTGGTATCGGTTTCGACCAGGGCGTAGATCACTCCCAGCACCGCCGCCCCCACGCCAAACAATCGCACCGCCGGGTCCAGAGTTTCGACCATCAGGGCAAAGCGCACCAGGGGAAACACCCCCGCCTTCACCACCACCCCCGACAGTAAGGCCGAGACCGGGCTTTCGGCTTCAGAGTGGGTTTGAGGCAGCCACAGCCCCGAGACAAAAATGCCCCCCTTCACCAACAGACCCAAAAAGATCAGGGTTTGAGCTTCTGCCGAAGCCCCACGTAGCCCCGTAAAGGCAAAGGACTGCTGGGTTTGGTAGACCAGCACCGCCCCGATCAGATAAAACAGCATGGCGGTGTTGCTGATAAATAGGTAGCGCAGAGCCACCCACAGGCTGCGGTTGGTACGCGGATGGGCAATCAGCAAAAATGCCGCAATGCCAATCACCTCCAGCGCCACGTAGAGGCTGATCAAATCGGCACAGATAAACACTGCATTGATGCTGCCGTGGAGAATGATCACCTGAGTGTAGAAAAACTTGGCCTTATCCGTGCCCCAGCAGTAGAGAATGACCGCCGCCACCACCAGGGTGTTGGTGAGAATGAAAAAGGCGCTCAAATTGTCTGCCAGCAGCGAAACGCCGAAGCTATCCAGCAGGGGCAAGGCCAGGGGGGCAGGCTGGAAAAACAGCGTGATGGCGTAGGCCAGCGACAGCAGCGTCACCCCCAGCGCTAAAACCCGGTAGTCAAAAATTGACCTTGACGAGCGATCGCCCTGAGGCAGCAGGTACAGGCTAAACGCTACCAAAAACGGCAGGGCAATCCACAGTACAGTCCAGAGGGTCATGGCCGGTACTCCTCCTCAATAGCGCGGGTCTCCAGCGTGGGGTTGTCGCGAGCCAGCTTCATCACCGCCACCAGCATCAGCGCCTGAATCGAAAAGCCAATCACGATCGCCGTCAAGATCACCGCCTGAGGCACCGGGTCAGCATAGTTTCCCGCTGTACCAGCCGCCAGGATAGGGGTATACACCCCACCCTTAGCCGCCACCAGCACAAACAGGGCAATCACCCCAGTGCTCATCACATCCATCGCGATAATTTTCATCACCAAATTTTCCTTCAGCAAAATGCCAAAGAAACCCAGCAAGATAGTGGCGTAAACACAGGCGTAGAGCATTTTGGGTGGATGGGTAAGCGGGTGGATGGGTAGATGGTGTTGAGGCTAATTGCAGAGGTTAAAAGGCTCGTTTGCAGAACATAGGTTTAAACCGATGATCAGCTTGTCCTTTCCGTGAGGTGAAGGACGACGGAACGTCCTTCTCGATGGGGGTCTGGGGCCAGCGAATTGGCCCCAGCAGCAGATCTGGCTATTGCCCCCAACTGTGCGCCGCACAACCAACTACATAATCAACCTGACCAAAGACGGGGGTGATTTCGGGAAAATAGCGTAGTCTCTGCACGGTGCATTGCTTCGCGAATGCACCCTACGTCAACCGCTGTGCGCCGCAAAACCAACTACAGAATCAACCTAATCGTGGTGGGCAGTGCCCACCCTACAGTGGCTGCGATCGCTAGCTCAAAGCGAGGATCTTCTCTCTCAGAAACCGCCTAAGACGCCACATCAGCCGGTTCAGGAACAGCCTCCGCGATCGCCTCACTGCCCTTAAACGCAATCCGCAAAAACGGCGGAGCCAAAAACGTCGTCGCAATCACCATGATGATAATCGCCGCCTCCAAAGGCTTAGACAGCACCCCGCTGGCCGAACCAATGCCCGCAAACACCAGCCCCACCTCACCGCGCGGCACCATACCAATACCAATCGCCAGTTTATTCAGCGGCTGACCAAAGGCCGTCCAGCCCGTAATCACCTTGCCCACGATCGCTACCGCCAGCAAAAACACCGCAATCACCAGCCCTTCCCGGTTGGCTGCCACCGCCGGGTTCAACACCCCCAAATCGGCCTTGGCCCCCACCGTAACAAAGAAGATCGGCACCAAAATGTCGGCAATGGGCATAATCTGGCGATCAAGCTCTTTGCGCTTGTCGGTTTCATCCAGCACCAGGCCCGCCGCAAACGCCCCCAAAATCGCCTCCAGGTGAATGATATTGGCCAAAAAGGCCATCACAAAGGCAAAAGTAATCGCCGGAATCACCAGATTGCCGCGAGTTTGCAGCTTGTCTGCGATCGCCACAAACGACGTATTAAAAAACTTGCCTAAGAAAATTGCCCCCAGCAGAAACCCCGTGGCGCTGATAATCAGATACACCACATTGATCACATCCACTTCGCCGGTCTTGGCCAGACTGGCCACCACCGCCAGCACGATAATGCCCAGCACATCGTCAATCACCGCCGCACCGACGATAATCTGCCCCTCTGCCGACTTGAGCTGGCCAATCTCCGACAGCACCTTTGAGGTAATGCCAATGCTGGTCGCCGTCAGTGCCGCCCCCGCAAAAATCGCCGGAATCGTCGGCACGTGGAACAGCATCATCAGCCCCACTGTACCCAGCGCAAAGGGGGCCACCACCCCGACCACCGCCACGATCGCCGCCTGGTAGCCCACCTTTTGCAATTCTCGCAGGTCAGACTCCAGACCAATCTCAAACAGCAGAATAATTACACCGAGTTCGGCCAGCACCGAGATCACCTCGCTCTGGCTGCGAAACACCTCGGTCACCGCCTCAGGAGTGAGCCCGCCCAGCCACTGCAACAGCCCCATCAGCTGAGAGTCTGTCGCCACCGCCCCCGTTTCGGGAAACATAATCAGGTGCAGGGCCGACACGCCGACTACCACACCGGCCACCAACTCGCCCAGTACCGGCGGCAGATCGAGCAGCTTAGACAGCTCACCCCCCAGCTTACTGGCCACATAAATCACCACCAGGCTCAGCAGCACCCCAGCCAGTACCATCGGTCCAGTATCAGCCTCTGGAGTGGCCGCTAGCAAAGGCGCAACTAAAGGAGAGTCTGGCCACGGTAGCCAGGAAAGTGCAGAAACAGCGTCAGACATTAGCATTGATACCTCCTATGCTCTGAATCAACAAAAATTAGGAATGCAAAAACTTTGGTAGGGTAGGCACTGCCCACCAAGCTCTCAAGAAAATTCCATAACTCCCCAGCAGAACTCACCAAGCCAGCACCAGAGAAACACCTGCCAACGTCAGCAGGTAGCCTTTCAGCACTGAACAGAAAACCAAAGAGCAGACTCCGGTGTATTGCAGTCAGGAGGGGCTAGTTCACCCTGAGGCCCACCATCCTTATCTAGGCGATCTACACCAGAATCTGATGCTTTTACAGCGTTGCCGTACCCGGCTCAACCGCAATGCGGGGCGGCTCTACGCCATCTTTAGTGGCCAGGATGCGCAGCGCCGTCTTCAGAGCATCGGTGCGGGTTTCTGCCAGGTGTTCAGAGGGCACAAACCGCAGTGCTCCCAGCTTTTCGAGCCGCTTCAGGGTCTTGCCCCGCGCTCCGGCCAAAACCACGGGCCGATTGTCGTCGCTGGCATCCTGAATAGCATTCTCTAGGGCCAGGGCCGCCGTTACCCCCAGGTGGGGCACATCCTGCAAATCGATAATCAAGACATCGTGGGCATCCATCGCCGTATGCTCTTGGGAAATCGCCCGGGCGACGCCAAAGATCATCGGGCCGCTGAGGTGAAACATCAGCACTCGACCATTGGCCTGATCCATCAGCGCCTTGTCTTCGTCCGTTAGGGGTAGGTCTTCGTCAAAGTCGGTAATCGCCTTCACCTGGTCAGACTGAAGCTTGCTGAGGCGCTCGATGGTGAGCACGTTGGCAATAAAGACACCGACGCCAACCGCCACAATCAGGTCGACAAATACCGTCAGGAACATGACGCCATACATGATGGCGGTACCCTTCCACGAGACCTGGTGGGCTCGCTTCAAAAAGCTCCAGTCGAGAATGTCGAAACCAACCTTGACCGCAATCCCGGCCAGCACCGCCAGGGGAATCGCTTTGGTCAAGGGCGCGGCCCACAGCACCACCACCAGCAAAATGCCCGCTCGTACCAGACCCGATAGAGCCGTACGGCCCCCAGCCTGAATGTTTACGACCGTACCCATGGTGGCACCAGCACCGGGCATACCCCCAAACAGGCCCGACATCATGTTGCCAATGCCCTGACCAATCAGTTCTTTGTTGGAGTCGTGCTGGGTGCGGGTAATGCTGTCGGCAATCATCGCTGTCAGCAGGGCGTCAATACAGCCCAGCATCCCCAAGACCAGACCATCCACCAGCATGACCCGCAGCTGATCGGCGCTGAACATGGGCAGCCGCAACTCTGGCAACCCGGTGGGAATCTCACCAATCAGCCGCAGATCGGCCCCAGCAAATATTGTCAGGGCTAGCAGGGTACCGGCGACCAGCACCAGCAGCTGGGGCGGCACCCAGCGGCTAAACCGCTTGGGCATGAGAAACAGCACCGCCAGGGCAAAGGCACCCAGAGCGACCTCCGCCGGGTCGAGGGTGCTCACCATCTGGGGCAGGCTGGTGAGGGTGCCGACCACCCCACCCTTGGGGCTGGCGTGGCCCAAAAATGGCCCCAGTTGCAGAATGATTAGAATGACCCCGATGCCCGACATGAAACCCGAAATCACCGGGTAGGGCATCAGGGTGACGTAACGGCCCAGCTTGAGCAGGCCAAAGATAATTTGAAAAAACCCGGCCAGCATGACCACGGTAAAGGCCATGGCCATACCGTTATCGGGGTCTGCGGCAAAGAGCTGAGCGATGACGGCGGTAAACACCACCGTCATCGGCCCGGTCGGCTCTGAAATTAGCGTCGGCGTGCCCCCAAACAGCGCCGCAAAGAAACCAATAATGACGGCCCCGTAGAGACCAGAGGCGGCTCCAGCCCCCGAGGCGACACCAAAGGCCAGGGCCATTGGCAGTGCAATGACCGCAGCGGTGACACCTCCAAAGATGTCTCCGCGCACATTGCGGAAGTTAATTCGATTCGTGATGCCCATCGCCAGCACCTACGCTCCTTTATTGACTTGTGTAAATGAAAAAAACTTTGTCATCGAGAAAACTCTATGGAAAAACTGTATCACTTCTGCTTCAAAAAACCCAATCAGTGAGCAATTGGTTTTTCTAATCAAATAGACAAGGATTCGTTAGAGCTTTGGTGGCTACAGCGAGAGCCAGGGGTATGGATGACTCTCCATCTGCTCCCTGGCTCTCGCCTCTGCGGTTATGGCCGTGAGTGATTAAGCGGCTGCGGCCTTTTTCTTCGGGAACCAGTGCTTGAGCTGTACGGTGGCCAGAGCAGTGATCAGCGTGCCGACTGCGATCGCAACTATATAGAGCCCCACATTCTCTACCGCGTTGGGTATGGCCAGCACAAATACACCACCGTGGGGAGCCCGCAGAGTGCAGCCAAAGGCCATCGACAGCGCCCCGGTCACTGCCGACCCCGCAATGCAGGCGGGCAAAATTCGCAGGGGGTCGTTGGCGGCAAAGGGAATTGCCCCTTCAGTAATAAAGGAGATGCCCAGCACCGAGGCCACCTTGCCCGCCTCCTGCTCCGCCTGGTTAAAGTGCTTTTTAGAGATAAAAGTAGCTAAAGCCAGGCCCAGGGGTGGGGTCATGCCTGCCGCCATCACCGCTGCCATGGGGGCGTAAAGGTTGGTGGCGAGCAGACCCACCGCAAAGGTATAAGCCGCTTTGTTGACCGGGCCGCCCATATCGACTGCCATCATCGCGCCCAAGATCAGCCCCAGCAGAATGGCGTTGGTGCCGCTCAGCCCTTCGAGGTAGCCGGTTAGCCCCTCCATAATGAACCGCACCGGGCCGCCAAACACATAGACCAGCAGCAGACCCACGATCAGCGTGGCCAGCAGCGGAATCACCAGCACGGGCTTGAGACCTTCAAAGTTGGTGGGCAGGTTGACCTTGTCGCGCACAAACTTGGCCACATAGCCCGCCAGAAAGCCGGAGAGAATGCCGCCCAGAAAGCCCATGTTCAAATTCGCCGCCAGCATGCCGCCGATCAGGCCGGGGGCCAAACCGGGGCGATCGGCGATGGAAAAGGCAATAAAGCCCGACAGCACCGGCACAATCAGCGTAAACGCTGCGCCGCCACCGATTGCCATTAGCGCCGCCCCAAACGTGCCCTCTTCGGGGTTAATGCCAAACACAAATGACAGGGCAATGATCAGCCCGCCCGCCACAATCACCGGCAGCATGTAGCTCACCCCGGTCAGCAGGTGTTTGTAGGGGCCAGAGCGACTTTCAGAGCGCTCGGCCTTGGCCCGCTTCACCTCGTCAACGTAGCTGCCTGTTCCGCTACTGCCGCCTCCGGCCACAGGTGCATCCAAGGCCGCCGTTACCACATCGGTGCCGCTGTGAATGGCGGCCTTGGTGGAGGTTTCGTACAGCCGCTTGCTACCAAAGCGCGACAGGTCCACATGGGTGTCGGCGGCGATGATCACCGCATCGGCGCGGGCGATTTCTTCATCGGTCAGTGTATTTTGGGAACCAACTGAGCCCTGGGTTTCGACCTTAATGTCGTGGCCCAGCTTGGTGGCTCCCTGCTTGAGAGCCTCGGCTGCCATAAAGGTATGGGCAATGCCCGTGGGGCAGGAGGTAATGCCCACGAAGAATTTGGGTGCCGGGACTGCCTCTGGGGTGAAAACAGCAGCATCTTCCGGCAGCGGGTCGTGGGGATGAGGTGTAGTCTTAATAGGCCCTAGGTTAGGGGCGTGCCCGACTAGAGCCACAGCGCTCTGAATCACCATTTCGGTATTGCGAATGGCCTCGCTGGTGGAGACGGCGTAGACGGGTTTGCCTGTGAAGCGATCGCGCTCCACCGCCTCGTCGGCCCCCACAATTACCACATCGGCCTGCTGAATGTCGTCGGGGTGAAGGGCCGTGACCACAGCCCCGCCCTGGGCCTCGGTCGCAATCTCGTGGCCCAGAACCTGGGCAGTGCGTTTGAGGGCTTCTGCCGCCATCTGGGCATGGGCGGCGCTAGACACGCTAGCGGTAACGGCAACAATTTTGGTCATGATCAGTTTGGGTAGAAGGGTGGGTAGGTAGGAGGGTGGATGAGTGGATGGGTAGGAGGGTGGATGGGTAAGGG
>NZ_JADEXE010000228.1 GCF_015207265.1 Nodosilinea sp. LEGE 07298
GCCCCTTTGAACAACTCAACGGTTTCCGCTATCACGACAACTGGGTGCGCAACCTGCTGATTGCCTCTTCGTTAAATGGCAGAAGGCCGTTGCCCAGGAAAGCCGACACAAAATAAGTTGGAACTAGGACTGCACCACTGCACTTATTTGAACTCCGCCTAACCCCCATTGACTTAATGCGGTTCAGGGCACTGGTAGTGGATTCCACCCTGGGAAGCAATCCAGAGTCTGAATCCACGTTGCCCTTTTGGGTAGGGGACCAGGACTGGCGCACAACAGTGATTAAGGTGCTGGAAAGTTCGTCTGGGTTCATGGCGACGAATTTTACACATCCTGGGGAGCAGGATTGGATGGTGCAGGCTGGGATCCTGTCGCCGGGGCATCCCAGCTTTGCTCCTGATTATCTGACTCAAATTGGTCAGGCCCTCTTCCAGGCTTTGCTATCCCCCAATGAAAGTTTAGGACAGGCATTTCAGTCAGCTCTGCGTTTTGCAGAGCGAGACGGTGTCAAGCTCCACCTTAGGCTGACATTTGCGGCGGAATCTGCTCAGCGATCGCGCTTAGCAGATTACCCCTGGGAACTGATCCACGACAGGCAACGGTTTTTGCTACATCGACGGGTGCAGCTATCTCGCTATATTGCCTATGATGCGGTCCCCCCTCAGCAACCATTGGGCGATCGCCTCTACGTGTTGTTGGTTTCGCCACGGGCTAACGATATTGGTCAACTGTCGGATGCTGAACCGGAGGCGATTCGAGCAGGCATTGTCAAGGTAGAAGCAGTCTCTCTGGAGCAGTTGCCGACACCGACCTGGCGCGGGTTGAGTGCTTATCTGACAGAAACGGCTAACCCACCCCAAGTGATTCACTTTGATGGTCATGGCATCTTTGGTAAGGGCTGTAAGGCGTGTGAGCATTTGCACGCCAGTACCAAGGTAAAGATGTGTCAGAATTGTGGTGCCCCGTTACCAGACGCCCAAGGATTTTTGGCGTTTGAAGACGATCAGGGCCAGGCGGATTTTGTCAGTGCTCGGAGTTTGGCGGCTTTAGTAGCGGACAAGGGCATTGCCTTGGCGGTGTTGAGTGCCTGTCAGTCAGGTATGGCAGTGACGGGAGAGTCGGTTTTTAACGGAACGGCTCAGCAGTTAATCGATGCTCAGGTGCCGGCGGTGGTAGCGATGCAGTACAGTGTGCGGGTCAAAGAGGCCCGAGACTTTGCAGAACAGTTTTATCGATTACTAGGGCAGGGCGAGTCAACGCTGGTGGCGTTGAGTGAGGGGCGTAAGTGGATGGGAGTGGAGGGGAATCAGTGGTATCGTCCGGTGATGTATCTGCGATGGCGGGAAAATGAGACAGCGCAACTGTTTATGAAAACAGACTCGCAACAGCCAACGTCAGAAGCCATACCTGCTGTCAGTCAGGTACCAGAATGGTCTCAGTTAATGACACAAGGGCAAATAGAGTCACCTCTTACCACAAGTCCTGAGCCAGTATCTAGCACTCGCCAGGGTTACTACCAAAGGCAAATTACCCAGCTTGAGGAGCAGCTTGCTGCCGTTGAGTCAGATTTAGAGACGGCAGCTACCGAGCGCGATCACCTCCGTTTGGAAAAGGACGCCGAACGATTGTTAAAGAAAATAGAGCAATTGAATGCCAAATTGCACGGGTAAAAATAGAATTTTGTTGGATTAGCGGATTGAGCAATCATTGTGAGTGATCGCAGACGGCAGTTTTATACCAAACAGTTGGCGCAGCTAGAAGAGGAACTGGCTGCGGTTGAGGCTGATTTAGAAACAGCAGCCACAGAGCGCGATCGCCTACGCCTTGGCAAAGATGCTGAAAGTCTTTTGAAGAAAATTGATGAGTTAGAAGCAAAGCTGGCCTTATGCGATGCTGAATCAGAGTCTCCAGCCGTGCGCGATCGCGGTTTTGAGAAGGCGCTCCAAAAGTTAGATAATTACCAAGCCAAAGCAATTGCTGCCCAAGTTTGCCAAACGCTGAATCAAGAAGGCGGTGCAGTGCTCTTCTTTTTGCAGAAGACAAAGAAGCAGATGGGGCACTTCTGCATTGAGGAAGTATTGCAAGTCCTGCTAGGTGACCAAATTGTGGATGGTCAGGTGATTGGAGCTTACCGCCGTTATTCGGTGGATTTGGACTCAGCCATCTCTCGGTTCGATGAAATTGAATTTTTGATTCGTCTGGCAAGTTACCTCAATTTGGAAGAAGCCCAGGATGTCGCGAACCTACAGCAACAGATTCGCGAGACGATTCGCACCTCTATTGACGAGGGCACAACTATTTTCCTGGAAATCAAAAGTTTGGATGACTTGTTGGAACAAGCGAACTTCCTCGAATGGTTTATTGAAGAGTTCTGGAAGCCCCTGATCGATGAGGTTTCAGCCGTTTCGCAAAAATTCAAGAGCAAGTTTATTGTGGCGCTGGTGGCCGACAGTGAAATTTTGGACTGTGCATCTCACGACTATCCAACAGCTTACTTCTGCGAGGGAGATGTCTACGACTGCTACAAGATGCTGGATTTGCCCTTGCCGGACTGGTCGGAAGACGACATTTACGACTGGTTGGTTCGCTTCCGGACGTTGTCCCCTATCCTAAAAATTGAAGACATCCTCGGTCTCAAACGTCGGGCGAATCGAATTCATCGCAACAGCGATGGCATTCCTCAACTTGTTTGTGCCAACCTCCAGGAGCTATTTCGATGACTGTAGTTGAGCGTCTGAAATTTTATGGCGATCGCCCTCAGCCTGAATCGGCTCACAAAGACGCCCCCCAACAGCCGGAGCCCTATGTGGTGACGGAGCCACTGAAGAAAGCAGTAAATCTAGCACTGTTTTTGCGGCGACCGCTGTTGTTGGAAGGGGATGCCGGGTGCGGCAAAACGCGACTGGCCTATAGTGTGGCTTACGAGTTGGGCTTACCGTTGTATCGCTGGGACGTGCGATCAAGCACCAGGGCGCAGGATGGGCTGTATGAGTATGACGCGATTTTGCGGTTGCATGATGTAGAGGTGCAGAAGATAGCAGGCGCGGAGAGGCCATCGGTACAGACGGAGGCGGAAGCTGAGGACCCCGATGAGCCACCCGCCCAGCGAGATCCAGGAAATCCGAAGCACTATCGGACTTTCGGGCCATTGGGAAAGGCGTTTCGGATGCGAGATCGCCCGGCTGTCGTGCTCATCGACGAAATCGACAAAGCTGACCTAGACTTCCCCAATGACCTGCTCACAGTGCTGGATGAACCGTGGGCGTTCACCATTCGGGAGACGAGGGAAACGATCACGGCGGACGAGCAGCACAAGCCCATCGTCATCATCACCAGTAATAAAGAGAAAGGTAATCTGCCCGCACCTTTCCTGCGCCGCTGTTTGTATCGGTACCTAGACTTTCCTAACCAGACTGACACGCTGAAGAAAATCGTGCAGCGCCACTATGAGATTCAAAGCGAGGCGGCACCAACAGATGAGTTGCAAACAGCAGCAGCGGACAAGTTTTTGACGGAGCGAAAGAACCTGAAGTGGTTTAAGCCACCGGGTACCAGTGAGTTTTTAGACTGGCTCAAGGCCCTCCATGCCTTTGAGGATGATCCTTATAGCACCGGGCAGCTCAACGCAGACACCCACTTGCCCTATCGAGAGCTGCTGTTTAAGCGGCAGGATGACTGGCGGAATTCAGCGAAGGCCTCATGAGTGATTTTGATCCCCAAGAGGTGGTTCTCCGCTTGTTTTTGCGGCTGCGCTCCAACTTAAAGCTGGGGGTCAGTGAGTATCTGGCTGCTCGTCAAGCAGCGGTGGAAGCGGATTTTGCGGCGGATGCCGAGGCGCTGGAAGACACTTTAAAGCTGATATGGTGCCATTCTCTGATTGACTACACGCAGTTTGATCCGGCCTGGCAATCAGTATTAGCCCAAGTTCAGGCCCAGAGGCGACGGCGACCCCCGTTTCCGGAACGGCGACGGGCCGCGTCCGATCTCCGCCAGCGGCAGATAGAATCGGTTTCTCAGCAGCAGTCTCCAGTCGCGATGCCGCAAATGACCCAACGGGAAAAACGCTCCGACCCCGAAATGAGAGCCTTGCCAGTGCAGGCTCCCACACTGTTTATGCCGGAAGAGAATGTGGCGACGTTGCAGTCGTATTACCCGATCTCGCGACGATCGCTCGTCTACAATTGGCGCTATCTCCGCCGTCCCGTCGCGGATGGCCCTAAGACGGTGCTGGATATTGCAGCCACAGTGCAGCAATCGACTCGCCAGGGCTTTTATCTCGCGCCCGTGTACGTGCGCAAACTGCGCAATGCTGCCCGCCTCCTGCTGCTCATCGACCAAAATGGTTCGATGACGCCCTTTCACCACTTCACGAGGGATCTGGTGGAGACGGCAAGTAAAGAAAGCAGCCTTGACCCGGAGAATGTCGAGGCGTACTATTTCCAGAATGTGCCCGCTGGCAGCGTGTTTCGCGATCCGTATCTAACTATGCCGGTGCTGCTGGCGGAGGCTTTGGCGACTTGTGATGAAAGCACTAGCGTGTTGGTGTTAAGCGATGCGGGGGCGGCGCGGGGCTATCGAATGCGTGATCGCGTGCGGGGGACGATTCGCTTTTTGCAGCAGCTCAAGCGCTATACGACCTTGCTAGCCTGGTTGAACCCGATGCCTGAGAGCCGGTGGGAGGGCAGCTCGGCGGAGGTGATTGCCCAGTCTGTCCCCATGTTTCAGATGGATAATGAAGGTCTGAGCAATGCGATCGATGTGGTTCGGGGGCAACCGTTGAAGCATGGCAACGCGGGAGGAGCATGACAGATTCCGTGATAGATGACGGACAAGTCGCCGCTGCGAAGGTAAACGCCTTTGTGGCCCGGTTTAATCATACGGGCTATCGCGAGTTGGCTTATCATGCGGCGTTGCCGTTGGTGCTGACGCCTGAGTTGGTGCATTATCTGCGAACGCGGTTCTTGCGTGAGGCAAATGTACCCTGGGAAGCGGAAGTGGATCTGTTGCTATCGGATCTGTGTAGCCAGGTGGGTTATGAGTTATACACCATGGATACTCAGGTGCGGGCCTATCTGCTGGCCCAGATGAAGGCCGAGCCCCGCTGGCAGCAGCGCCAGGTGGAAGTTGCTCAGGTGCTGATCACCTATGTGAGTTTCCTCAGCCGCATGAATCCTCAGCGTCGCCAGCGAGAATTGGATGCCCAGCGGCTGGCGGCGATGACCTATCTGGGGGATGAGTCGTGCCAGCAGGTGACTCAGGAGATTGCCGAACGGCTGAAGCAGTTGGAATCGGCGGAGGCTCAAGGGGAATCAACCCACAGCATTCGCGCAGAGTTGGCCTATCTGACGCGGCTGACCCAGGAGCTATCGCCGCAACTAGAGGCGACACCGGAGCTGGTGGATTGGGCCGCGTTGGTGCAGCGGTTGCTCCGGCAACCGGAGGCGGTAACCCAAGAGGAAGCCGAGCAGTCTTATCAAATTGGGAACTATACGTTTACCCCCAGTGCCCTTCCGATTGAATTACCTTCAACCCAAGAAGAACGGCTTGAAGGGTTCCCACCAATTAAGACACTAACGTTTGAGACAGGACGATTTGAGGCAAATAATGTTGCCAATAACTTCCCCAACTTAAAAATTTTCACGGTTCAAGTCGCTACTCTTGAATTTGAAGCAGAGACCACCGTTCCCAACGAAAGACCTGAAACAGAGGCAACTTATATTACTGGAGGTGCGCTTCCTCTCTACTCGCCCTTTTATGTGGAACGGCCCCCAATTGAAAGTCGGTGCTTTGAGGCGATTGAACATCCCGGTTGTCTGATTCGTATCAAAGGTCCTCGTCAAATGGGCAAAACTTCCCTGATGGCTAGGATTCTTAACCATGCTGAAGAAGTAGGTTGTGTCAGTATACTCATTAACTTTCAGCTTGCTGACGAGGAAGTTTTCAAGGATCTGGATCAACTACTCAAATGGTTGTGTGTAAGAGTTGGGCGGCAACTGAGCCTATCCAACAGAATTAGCGACTATTGGGACGACATGTTTGGTAGTAAGGAGAATTGCAACCACTATTTTGAGGAATATTTGCTAGCGCAGTTAGAAAAGCCCTTAGCGTTAGGTCTGGATGAGTTAGATCGGGTGATTAGCCAACCGGATATTGCCGCCGATTTTTTTGGTTTATTACGCGCTTGGAATGAATCAGGAAAACACAGTAAAAACTTTAGAAAACTGCGGCTAGTGCTGGCGCATTCCTCAGAGAGTTATGTTTCTTTAGACCTCAAACAGTCACCTTTCAATGTTGGGTTCACAACTGTAATTAGAGAGTTTAACCAGCCGGAAGTACTGACTTTAGCCCAACTCTATCAAATAGATTTTTCTATCACCTGGTTATCATCATTGGCAGCTTTGATTGGTGGTAATCCTTACTTATGGCAGCTTGCGCTGCATGAAATTTCTCAGTCAAATGTTCCGTACGAATTTATTGATCAAGTACTGACTGATGGGGGAGTATATCGCGAGCATCTACTTCATCACTTGTTAGCTTTGGAGCAATATCCAGAACTACTCGCAGCATTCCGCCAGGTAGTTGAGGCAGATACGTCGGTTCAGATTAGTGCGACAGAAGCCTTCAAATTAGAAAGTATGGGCTTGGTTAAAGTTCAGAGTGGTCGTAGCGTAGTTCCATTTTGTAATCTATATCGCCAGTATTTTCGGCAGGCTTTGGGCATTGATACCTCTGATACACCAACAGAGTCTACGCCAAGATTGATTGTCTTCTCGTTTGAGGTGGCGACCATTGCGCGAGATGAGAGCATTGGTGAGTGGCAGATTACGCGGGAGCTGCGAGATGCGGAGCTATATGAGGAACCGCTGGGGGAGGAGATCACCCTGTCAATGGTGGCGATACCCGGTGGCAGTTTTGTGATGGGTTCGCCAAAGGATGAGCCTTCACGGCAGAGCCGTGAAGGGCCGCAGCGTTGGGTGCAGGTACCAAGGTTCTATATGGGGCGCTACCCAGTGACACAGAGGCAATGGGAATTTGTAGCAGCGTTACCCAGAGTGCAACAGGATCTAGCATCAGATCCGTCTCACTTTAAGGGAGTGTACCGCCCGGTGGAGAGAGTATCGTGGTTCGACGCGATGGAATTTTGTGCGCGATTGAGCATTTACACCGGGCGAGAGTATCGACTGCCCAGCGAGGCCGAGTGGGAATATGCCTGTCGAGCCAACACAACAACGCCCTTTCACTTTGGTGAAACCCTTTCACCGGAGTTAGCAAATTATTCCTGCTCTGAAAACTACAACGATGGGCCAAGAGGCGATCACATTGGTGAAACCAATCAAGTAGGTCGGTTTGGAGTAGATAACGCCTTTGGCCTGTCAGACATGCACGGTAATGTCTGGGAATGGTGCCTGGATCACTATCACAGCAGTTATGAAGGCGCACCGACGGATGGCAGCGCGTGGATTGATGAAGGGGCCGAGGAAAAATAAACCTCGCGTTTTTCGCGGCGGTGCCTGGGGCTACAATCCGAGGAATTGCCGTTCTGCCTGCCGCTTCATCAACGGTCCGCGCGGATCCGACTTCATCATTGGTTTTCGTGTGATTTGTGTTGCCCCCAGGGCTCTTGAGTAACGCTTTCTCCCTTTTACCCTCTTACCCTCTTGGGCGCTGAGCGCCTCGAAATTTTTGGGGAAATTGAGCGCTAGGAGCTAGGAGTCAGGAGTCAGGAGTCAGGAGTCAGGAGTCAGGAGTCAGGAGTCAGGAGTCAGGAGTCAGGAGTCAGGAGTCAGGAGGGCAGGGGGACGATTTTGGATTCTGAATTCTAGATTCTGGATTCTCTGAGCATCCGGGACTCTCTCAACATCAGTTCACCGGGCCGAGAGCGATATGATGATGGCGATGTGGCTACTTGGACACAGTCGTGAAGGACGTATTCATCAGCTATACCAGTGCTGATCAAGCCTGGGCCGACTGGCTCGCCTGGGTGCTGGAAGACAATGGTTACACCGTTGACGCTGAGTCCTTAGAAACGGGACCTCATAGCAGCTTTGTTCAAGTCATGCAGCAGGGGATGCAGCAATATCGGCGGGTTCTGCTCATTCTGTCGCCAGCCTTGCTAAAAGCAGATGCTGCTACCCCATCAGGTCTGAGCACAGTCAATATGGGCTCCATGCGGCATTATCTAATCCCAATCAAGGTCGAGAACTGTGAGCCAATAGGATATCTGGGGTTAGTTGCTGGCATCAATCTGGCTGAGAAAACTGAAGTCGAGGCGGAGCAAACCCTGCTTGAGGCCATCCAAGCGATTTTGCGTTCTCAGGAGCCGCCTGAGAAAATTGCTGAAATTCAGAAAGTGAAGACTAATTCTGTATCACCACAGTCGCTTCAAGGAAAGGAACTCAGTGAGTGTGACCCGTCAAAGATTCTGTTTATCAAGAACATTCGTGATCCTAATGGTAAATGGGCTTATACCCCTGAACGCCTTCCGCAGATGGATGAACCAATAAAAGAACGCGTTTTTGATTTGTATTGGCCATCAACTGGTAGAGGAGCTAAATCACTTTATAAAGGTGATTTGATGCTCCTCAACCAACAAGCAAAAATTACCCACGTCGTTGAAGTTCTTGATAGCAAGGTTAGAGAAAATTCAGCAGGCTACTTCCGTTGGGTGCGGATAGTTTGGATGCCTGATGAAGACGACTGGTCTCAGCTTCCTCACCAAAGGGAGGTACTTGGGTTCGAGCCTCCTACAATTGGTGGTGGAACAGCATATTCACTAGCAAACTTGAGCGAACTGCAAAAAAAGTGGAAAAGTCTGGAAGCTTTTCAACAGCATGTCTTTCAAGTGCTGACTGGTACCTTAAAGCCGCAAGATAGCTGGAACGAGGATTACAAATATCGTGACCAGCTTAAGCTGCGTCGGTGCACGACAACGGTGCAGGGCTATCGCGAGCGGCTGACCGACGACTTGAGCATCGAGATGATGCAAATCCCAGCGGGGCGCTTTGTGATGGGCTCGCCGGAGGATGAGCCAGAACGGCAGAGCAATGAAGGCCCCCAGCATGAGGTGCGGGTGCCGGAATTCTTCATGGGCAAGTATCCGGTGACGCAGGCGGAGTGGCGCTGGGTGGCGGAGACCTTACCTCAGGTCAATCGAGAGCTGAAGCCAGATCCTTCAGAGTTCAAGGGATACAGGCGTCCAGTGGACTTGGTAAGTTGGGATGAAGCTGTAGAGTTCTGCGACAGGCTGGGCCTCTATACAGGGCGCACTTACCGCCTACCTAGCGAAGCGGAATGGGAATACGCTTGCCGTGGAGGCACTACAACCCCTTTTCACTTTGGTGAAACTATCACGACTGAACTGGTGAACTACGACGGTAAAGATGACCTAAATGGCAGCTGGTCTGGTTCTTATGGTCGGGGACCAAAGGGGGATTATCGAGGGGAAACAGTCCCAGTTGATCACTTTGGTGTGACGAATACCTTTGGCTTATGCGATATGCATGGCAGTGTTTGGGAGTGGTGCCTAGATCATTACCACGACGACTATGAGGGAGCACCGACGGATGGCACTGCATGGACTGACGAGGGCGTAACAAATGAATCACGCGTCCGTCGTGGCGGTTCCTGGGGAGTTTGTCCAGGAATGTGTCGTTCCTCGTATCGACACGTTCCACGCGGATCCTCCTACTATCTTGGTTTTCGGGTAGTTTGCGACCCTGATCTTTCAAGAAAAGAACGCACGAAAGCAGAGCAGCAGCAAATAGAAGTAGAAGGGCTGAACAAGCAAGTAGAAGCATTAAAGACTTTTCAAAGCGAACTTGAAGAGGCCAAAGTGGTGGCCGAGTGGCTTGATCAACAGCGTGAAGATGGGATGGCTGAGAAACTTGGAAAATCTGCACTCGCCCAGTACCCCTTGATCAGGAGACAAGCCTCTAAAAAAAGCGTCGAGGCTTTTTATTTCACGCTGGGACAATTTCTAGAGAATTTGAGTCATTGTTTGATCTGGGGGAGAAATAATAGCCTAGTGGAGCCAGTTACTCCAATTGCTTTAGATGACAAAGCCTACATATTTGCATTCGAATCTCTGAAGACGAACATCCCTAGTCAGTTGCCACCTAATGGAGTTCGTCAGTTGAATGATTATATTGATAACTTGCTCGAATTTCTGCCAACTCATGAACACCTACAGGCTGACTAAAGCAGATTTCACCTTTGCTAAAGAGTTGCAACTGAATTGATAGTGATGCCGACAGTATTCCCAATCTCCGATTGGAGAGGTAATTGGAGCTTGAAGTATCCAAAGATCAACCGGGGTCAGTTAACTTGGTAGAGCAATTGAGGCATTGACTGGTTCCATTACAGCTTTCAACATGGCGGATCTCATCTTTAAGCCCAAAACTAAAACCGTTCGTTACTTCACGGAACAACTCAGGGAGGAGGAGGAACTAGATATGATTTGGGTGCCAGGTAGCGATTTTGACATGGGTTCTGCCGATGATGACTCTCAAGGGGATGACAACGAACAGCCCCAGCATCCAGTCACCGTCCCAGGCTTTTTTATCGGGCGATATCCTGTCACGCAGGCTCAGTGGCGTGCTATGGCTGCCATGCCCCAGCAGAATCAAGCCTTAGACCCTGACCCGTCTCGTTTCAAAGGCGATCAGAATCCAGTAGAGTCGGTGAGTTGGTATGACACGGTAGAGTTTTGCAATCGCCTCAGCAAACACACAGGCCGTGCCTATCGATTGCCTAGTGAAGCCGAATGGGAATATGCTTGCCGGGCTAATACCAATACGCCTTTCTACTTTGGCTCCAAACTGACGGGAAGTTTAGCGAATTTATCAAATGTCAAGTACATAGAGGTGACGCGACAGCTAGATTGGCGGATTGCAGGGTCTGAGAGAAGGTCAGCACCCCCGTTCATGAGCGCTGTAGCAGTGGTCGCCTTTCGAAGAACGACTGCACG
>NZ_JADEXE010000229.1 GCF_015207265.1 Nodosilinea sp. LEGE 07298
TTGACTCAATTGGTCTTGCAGTTGACGATACAAGAGGGGTGTTTCCATGAGACTGGCCTTGAGTTGGGGAATTCAAGCCTCTCATGAAATGCCCCTTCCCATCTACCCTGTCTCATTTGGGACTCCTTTCACAACAACCCTTTCAGGACTTTTCTGCACCACCAAGCTTTGCTTCATTCAGAACAATCTCTCCCTCTGCTCGCGCCCGTAAGTATTGTCTAATGGCCTTATGGCTCTGCTCACAGGCAACTGCAAAATCAGGATTAAGAGGATTATTTTCAGTTATAGAAGACGTAGCAATTGCCTCGCTATGCTTCTCACAAGAGGACGGTAAATCAGCTAACTGATTGTCGTTGAGCAAAATATTTTTTAGCCGAGGTAGGGTCCCAAAAGACTCTGGCAATCGATATAAATTGTTGCTATTTATGTAAAGTGTTTCTAGGTTAGACAGTTCCGATATCCAGTCAGGTATTTCTCTTAAACTACACCCACTAATACTAAGCAACTTGAGTTGACTCAAACTTCTAATCCATTCTGGCATATAATAAAGATTTATGCCTTTATCTCCATCCCCAAGCCACAGTTCGTTGATTGTCAAAAGCTTACCTAAAGAATCACACAGTCTAGTGATTTTGTTGCAATGAACTTCTAGTGTTTTTAGATCTTTAAATTCATCAATCCAAGTGGGAATTGCAAGTAATTCATTGTGAGAAATTATAATATCTTTTAGCTGCGACAAAGATCTCGTTACTTCGGGAAATTCAGATAGTTTATTGGCACAAAGGTTTAGCGATTGCAACTGGGTCAGTGCCGCGATCGCCTCCGGTAATTCCGTTAATTGGTTATTATTGAGGTTAAGTGTTTGCAACTGGGTGAGAGATGCGATCGCCTCTGGCAACTCCGTCAATTGATTGCCAGAGAGGTGAAGCGATTGCAACTGGGTGAGAGTCGCGATCGCCTCCGGTAGTTCCGCCAATTTGTTATGGGAGAGGTGAAGCGATTGCAACTGGGTGAGAGATGCGATCGCTTCCGGTAATTCCGTCAATTGATTGCCAGAGAGGTCAAGCGATTGCAACTGGGTCAGAGCCGCGATCCCATCCGGTAATTCCGTCAATTGGTTGTAGGAAAGGTGAAGCGATTGCAACTGGGTGAGAGATGCGATCGCTTCCGGTAGTTCCGTCAATTGGTTGCTAGAGAGGTTAAGTAATTGCAACTGGGTGAGAGATGCGATCGCTTCCGGTAGTTCCGTCAATTGGTTGCTAGAGAGGTTAAGTAATTGCAACTGGGTGAGAGATGCGATCGCCTCCGGTAATTCCGTTAATCCCAGTCTGCTGAGATTAAGTTCTGTCGCTCCCTCCTGACGAGCGGATTCAATCTGCCGTTCTGCTTCCTGATAGGCTTCGTCGCGCGCCATAGTCTCTCTTCCGTATTTTTGCTGCCTCTGTTATAGCCTCTTGCACCAGAAAAGCTGGCAGAAATCCTAGAGCAGTAGCAGAGGCCGATCATAGGGGGCATGTTGGGTTCTGCTATCGCGCCACCCAACCTACTGGATGTAAATGTTTTCCAAGGTTGTGTCAATCAACCAGCTTAATCGCTGAAGCCCTGGAAGATCTGGCTATGGTTGAAGCCATAGACGAAAGCAAAGACTCTGAACGGCTAATTGACTGACAAAGTCATCTACCACATCTACCTTTGCAGGTAGATTTATTCTCAGATCGATCAATACGAGGATATGGGCGATGTATCGCTAAACCCCATGCAACGACTCTTTCCCCTTGCGCTATCTGCCACCCTGCTGACCACGGTTGCGATCGCCCGCACGGCCATAGCTCAACCATCTCTCGAAGTCATCGCTGAGCTACAGCAAGCCCCCGGCAACCTCACCGTCACCCCCGATGGCCAGCTGATTATGTCGCTGCACCAGTTCTACGACCCGCCTTACCCCGTCGCCGAGTACGACAACGGCGCGATCGCACCACTGCTGCCCCAGTCAAACAGCCCCGTTTCCGCCAGCGTACTGGGTCTGCTCAGCGATAGCACCGGCATTGTCTGGCTCTTAGACAACGCCATGGGCAGCGATCGCTCCCCCCAACTAGTCGGGTGGAATACTCAGCAAAACACCCTCCACAAAACCATTTCACTGGCCAATGTCACCCCTGCCGGTTCGTTCATCAACGACCTGCGCATTGACGAAACCACCCAGACCGCCTTCATCACCGACCCCGCTGGTGGCGACAACGCCGCCCTAATCGTCGTGGATCTGGAGGCAGGAACCGCCAAACGGTTGCTAGAGGGTCACTACAGCGTTACCCCAGAGCCCATTGATTTATTTGTGGAGGGCAATCCGCTGCTGCGGCGAACCCCAGAGCGCACCTACCAGCGCCCGCAGGTTGGCGTCGATGCCATTGCCATGGATGCCAACAACGAATGGCTCTACTACGGCGCTCTGCACGGCACCAGCCTTTACCGAATTCGCACCGCTGACCTGAGGGATGAGTCGCTGAGTGCAGCAGAACTGGCGAGTCGAGTCGAGAAATATGCCGACAAACCCATCTGTGACGGCATTTTGATGGATAGCGCTGGCAATATCTACCTGGGAGAACTCGCCGCCAATGCGATCGGCGTAATCACCCCCGAGCGCGAGTACCGCCGTTTAATTGAAGACCCTCGCCTCAGCTGGGTCGATGACTTTGAATTTTCTGCCGATGGTCAGACTATCTACGCCGTCACCAACCGGCTGCACCTATCGGCCCCGCTGAATGCAGGGGTAGAAGCTGGCGCACCGCCATTCTACATCTTTGCGTTTGAGCCCCTTGCCCCCAGAACCCAGCCGTAAGGGACTCGAAAATTAATAAAGCCCCAGCGTTATTCCCGCGCAGGCGGAAATCCATCATGGAGTAGCTACTCTAGCTGGTACTTTATTCTGAGGCGCATCCCTAAACTATAGCTGTAGCCAATCAGGTTAGGACATCTGTCAGACTGGCGTTCAAACGTTTGAACGTTTTCAGGCTTATCAATGTCCTAACTCAGGTGTCTCTGGCTATATCTGCTGCCGCAACACTGCAACCAGGTTAACGGCGCTGCACTGGAATTTGAATATCGCTCCGCTTGAGAGGGTCGGGAATGTAAGGCCCATCGTAGAAAAACCGCCGGGGTGGCCCCGCCACCGTGTAGTCAGGATGCTCTAACAGCCAAGCCTGGAGCCGATCGATGCTGCGGGTGTAAATGTCGTAGTCGTAGCCACCTCTGACGCCGATACTGACCACCGTCATCGGCGAAATGTCTTCTACTTGCACATCTTGGGCCACCTCCTGGGGCACGATGTCTAAGCTGCGGTACAAAAATGAAACAGCGGCCTCGCCTTGTACTGCCGCCCCCCCTTGCAGCGTCGTCGTGGGATACCGTGTCTCGACCGGAGCCGTCATCGAAATATCGTTGCTGCTGATATGGCGAAACAGCGGTGAGAACCCTCGGGAGGAAGCGTTGGCCAAGTCCCCCGTCACCTGCACCGTTGCGGCTCGGTAGGTTGGATACTGCTTAAGTTCAATTTCGCCCTCTGCGGTGGGCGGCGGAAAGCCCTCTGGCAAGGGGGCAGAGGCCGCACTGTAGGCCCAAAAGGCCAATGCCCCCACCCCCACCACAACGATTCCCAATATCAGCAAGCTCTGGCTCAATTTCATGACAGATTGTCCTGTATGTTCCCGATCGATCTTTTCTATCGCCTATTAATGTTAGTGTAGCGACCGATCAAACGGTATAAATTCTAACAGTTTGAAGCGACTAAAGTTTGGCTACCCATGGTGCGATCGCCCTGCATCAATCTGTCACTGACTTGACTGTAAAAGGTATCTCTCCGAAAGCAGATCGAGCAGCTGTTCAAAACCCGTCGCCATCTACTTCTATGGAAGGATGGTTATTATATTTAGCATTGTTAAGTTGATGTCAGTGATGTCAACCAAGGTAACACTATGCAAGACGTTAAAGACCGCTCGACTGTAACCCAAGATGTGCAACAGCCTTACTATTACCCAGGTACCCACTGGCGCTTTGGCTTTGTTCCTAGTGCTGAAATTTGGAACGGGCGCTTGGCAATGATTGGCTTTCTTTCTGCCGTTCTAGTTGAGATATTCTCTGGGCAGGGCGTACTCCACTTTTGGGGACTTATGTAAGGAAATTAATTCAAATTTCTAATTACGCACAAGCAAGCGGTATTGAATTTCAATGCCGCTTTTTTGTTGGTTTTAAAAAACCCTTTAACAATTAGGTGATCTGTCCTTTCCTGTCGCTACCTCTTTTTTGCCTTTAGTTACCTAAGATTTTGCTGGATTTGGAGAACACACGTTATGCAGTGCACGTAAAATCAAAAGTCAAATGGAGTACAAATAATGGCTCGTCTGGTTGGCTTTCAAATCTATCTACTTGCAGAGCATGATTAGCGCTAAAAATATCACTATAAAAGATGAATCCTGTGGCCAGGTTAGAGGCAGAACTGCACATCCTGACAAAACAGGAATTGAACCAGAATTTAAGGAATTTATCCTATGACAGCCCAGACAATGCAAGCAAGGCAAACCCGAGAAGTAGTTGCGGTCTATGACACCCGCCGTGAAGCCGACCAGGCTAAGAAAGCTATTCAAGACTCTGGCCTGATGGCGCGACAAGTCTACGTCGACGATCACGTTTCTCCCTCGGTTCAGGTGTATGCCCAGGGTACAACAGTAGGCGGACAAGCAGGCTTCTTTATGGGGGCTTTTTTGGCCGGCGCACTGGGAGTCATTGCCACTATTATCATTTCCTTCCAGATGACTGGAACCTACCCCCATTCAAACCTCAGCCGATTTATTGTGATTGGTTGTGCGATCGCAGGTGGGATATTTGGTTCGCTGGTGGGTAAAGGACTGCGAGCCAGTCAGCCAATTACCGAAAAAACCAAAGGCGACCCCGATTTGGCCCGTCAGTTTCGCCTCGTTGTGGAAGGAAATAACGAAGAGCTGCGGCAGGCTCGGCAAGCGCTTAACCAGCCGCCAACAAGCTAAATTCGGGATTGGCTGACTCAGCCTAAAGTGTCCTGAGCTACGGCTAGTTCTACAGCTATTAGCTACAACGAATCAGCAGGGAGTACCGATTGGCACCCCCTGCTGATTCGTTGTGGGGCAAAGCGATTTCAGCAACTGATTTAGTGACGGTGGGTGTAATCAGAAGGCGTATTCACGCGATCGCTGGTGGTTACGGTACGGCGATCGCGTCCCTTCAACCCGGCCAAACCAATCAGGCCTAGCAGCCCTAACCAGCCCCAGTCAAATCCATCATCTTCAGCAACAATGGCTTCATTGGGTGTAACTGGGTCTTCCACAGTGGCCTGGGCAGGCGTATAAAGAGAAGGCAAAACGGCCATACTAACGGCAAGGGCACTCGCCCCAGCCCATTTCGATAAAGCGTTACGTTTCATAATTAGGCTCCTAAGAACAAACAACACGGTTTATGCGGGCGATCGCTTCGGCATACCAAAAACCGAACCAAATCCAAGAGTAGAGTTTTGTCAGTAAGAGAACTCTATCTCCCAAGCTGGGCTTGGTATAGGCTGCTAATCAGCCCGCTTTGTCTAATAGGTTAGGAGTTTTCTCTCAGCCCGTTATTCGTCGTTAGTCAGAGACTTTTTTGACCAAGCCTCTGGCAAAAGGTTCACTCCCTATTTCAGCTAAAAGCCAGGAGAAAGGCCTCTTTATATTATTTCTCTGGCAGGTAAGATACGCTACCCTACCGACTAAACAAACTAAAAACACTTCGTTTTCTCAAATACAGATTCATTTATGCCTCATCTATTAAAAGAGGCAAAGATTGTCAGGGTGCGCAGCGGCGCATTGGGTTTCGTCACAACACACTCTCGTTTAGTGAGGACTGCCCACCAATCTACTAATCCATAGCGGCTAACCCTCAGCCTTAGTGAAGCCGTGTCATGGTTGACTTACCTTAGATATGAATGCGTTTATGGACAACCCTACGTCTACACAGATGATTGGGCACCTGCGTCGCGCTAACCAGGTGGCGAGAGCGGCTATGGCTCAGGGGCATCATCCCTTTGGGGCAATTTTGGTAGGTCCCGATCGCACCACTGTGCTGTTAGAGCAGGGCAATGTAGATGCAGTTAACCATGCCGAATCAACCTTGATGCGGCGAGCCTATGCCGAGTTTGAGCCCGATTTTTTGTGGGGCTGCACCCTCTACACCACGGTTGAACCCTGCGTCATGTGTGCCGGAGCTCAGTACTGGGCCAATGTGGGGCGGTTGGTCTACGGCCTTGCAGAACGGCAGTTGCTCTCGCTTACGGGCAACCACGCAGCGAACCCAACGCTAGATGTGCCCTGCCGCTACGTGTTTGCCCACGGCCAGAAAGCGATTCAGGTCTGGGGACCGATCGCGGCGGTAGAGGCCGAGATTTTGGCCCTGCATCAGGGGTTTTGGCGTCAGTCTACCTAGCGATCCTCTGGGCATTGCTCCATCCACACGCGCTGTTAAGTCATGGTTTGTGAACTTATCTAGCGCGATCGCGGCATATCGCGCTCATTTTGTAAAAATGAATACAGAAAAGCTCGGCTGGCTTTCTTCGGAAAGAGGACTAGTCGCCAGCCGTGATCCTTAGAAAGGCGACCTATGACCCCGCAACTTCAGTCCCAAGCCGACGCTACGCATACGTTAGATTGGCCCCCGGTTTGCCACATTACCTACACCCGCGACACCTGGGTAACGCTGGCCAACCTGCCCAACGAGTACGCTGCCGCCGAGGCCAAGCTGCTTTGCCAAGCATCGCCCGATACCTGGGTCGCCTGGGTACCCGACCACGGCGAAACCGTGCTGCACAAAAGCCATTTTTACGTCTGATGCATCCCGATTCACTGGAAGATTTAGCGGTGGACTTACCGACAGACTCGCCTATCGACTGGGACGAGCTGTTTGAATACCTGCCCGGCACCCTAGTCGAGCGGGTTGATCAGCCCGGCACCCTCTACGCCATTGAGGGCTATGAGGCCACAATGGTGCCACCCATCTGGCTCGTAGACGATCCGCGCCCGCGCTATCCCCACGAATTACGGATTGTGTCTCAGCAGCCCGCAAAGGTTTGCACTTTGGCTCAGCCCACGCCCCAGGCTAGGGCCGCGCACCCCGCTTGAGCAGTTTGTCTTGCCAGTTGCGCGATAGCAGGGAGCACTGGGCTAGATCAGTCGCTGCCGCCCGATTGCCTAAGTCGTGGTGCATGACTTGGTTGGCGCGGGCTACGGTCCACTCGGGGTAGGGGCGATCGCACAGCGTTATTGCCAGCCCCGGCTCGACTGTACCCGTTTGCAGCACCCGAAAATACCAGCCGCTACGACCGTTGGCCTTGACCTGAAGGGCCAGGTCTGCGATTTGCCAGCGCCGAGAGAGCTTCCAGCAGGGCTGTCGGGGCTGCGAAACTTGCACCCTAGCGCTGCCGATTGCATAGGTATCGCCAATGCAGACCTCGGCTTCGGTTTGCCCTGCCACCGTGAAATTTTCGCCAAAGCCGCCGTAGGGTAGGTCGGGGTTGTGGAGGTGCGATCGCCAGTAGGGATAGTGGTCGGCGCTGTAGGCCAGCACGGCCTTATCAACGCCGCCGTGGTTTTTTAAATCGGCCTGACCATCGCCCGCCAGGTTAGTGGTGCTCAGCCACACCTCCCCCTCGATGGGCTGCTTAAAAAATCCGGTAGTCCAGCGCTGGTCCATAGGGTCGGGGGCAGCGTCGGTGCCTAGGGTTTGGGGCAGGCCCACCTGAAGGGTGACAAGCTCGGGCATGGTAGAAGCAAAAAGGGCTGTACTGAACTGCACTATAGAATAGAGTAAATGCTATTGGTTCAGTACGTCTCTTTTGTGCTGAGGGGCTGCCGCAATGGCGGCCACCTGCGATCGCAGCTCCGCTGAAACCCCCAGGTCTTCTAGGGCGAGCATTAAATCTTCGGCCACTGCGTCAAAATGTTCGCTGCTCAGACCATGCTTTTCCACTAGCTCTTTGTGGGCTTCGCGCATGTAGCGCCCATCGTAGCGATCGGTGCCACCAAAGGCGTAGGTCAAAAAGGCTTTTTGGTGCGCCCGCTGCTGAGCCATATCAACATCGGCAAAGAAGTGCTTGATGCGATCGTCCTGTAAGACCCGCTCATAGAATTTATCGACGGCCAAGTCAACGGCAGAAGCACCACCAAGTTGGTCAAAAAGAGTCGTCATAGTCTGCTCTGGAATAAGGGGTAGCGCCCTTACAGTGCCCTACCCCAGCAAAAACTTCCACCCCAGGCATCCCAACCGCGTTCCCTAGTAGCGGATCTGGAGGGTAACGCGGGCCTCAACCGTTTGCTCGCCGCCAATTACTGGGGTAGAGGCATCGGACTGGGCAGAAAACTCGGCCCGACGCGCCATAGGTACCGGCATGGGCGGCGCGGCTCCGTTAATTTGAATGCTGACAATCTCCTGCGATCGCAGGTTAAGGCTCCCCAGCACCACCCCCGCCTGGGCTTGGGCGTCCTCTACCGCCGCTCTCAAAGCCTGCTGACGAGCAGCCTCTAGGGCAGCGTCGTCGGCGACAAAGCTAACGCCGCGAATTTGGTTAGCCCCAGCATTCACCGCGTCGTCAATCAGCGACCCCACGCTCTCGGTGGGCATGCGAAAGCTGACGGTGTTGCTGCCGGTGTAGCCAATTACATCCTGGCGACCGTTCTCGTAGTTGTAGCGGGGGCTGAGCTGAATGCCTGTGGTCTCAAGCTTTTCGACCGATCGCGATCGCAGCAGTTCTACCACCGCTGCGGTGCGCTGAGCCACCTCGCGCTGCACGGCCGCCGCATCGGTACCCTGCACATCGACCCCCAGTTCAACCTGGGTTTTGGTCGTCTGTACCGACTCCTCACCCTGGCCGGTTACCGTTAGCGTTCTCATGGCGGCCTCCTGGGCTGCGGCGGTAGGGGTAAACACAGGGGCAAAACTGAGCCCCGATACCAGGGCGGCAGACATCACTGCCGCTGCCGCAAACCGTCGGGGGGTGTAGCGTTTAATTTTCATGGACCTCACACTCGTCTAAAAGAGTTTGTCCATTCACTGTGCCACGGCGGCCCCCACCCAGCGGCGTTGTTACCGATTTCGATACAGCTTTTGAAGCTAGAATGCGCTTAGGTAAAGGATCCATCGTTGAAATAGATGAGCCAGGCCAAAGCCAGCCCCCCGGTAGACACATTGATTAGGGGCAAAGCCGTTAAAGCGCAGGCCCAAACGTAGCGATGGGGAAAATGGGCCAAAAGCGGCAGCGCAAACACCAGCCAGCTCAGCAGCACAGCCACTATGCAAACCACCGGAAACGTGGCAATGCTGATAGCTAGCGTAACCGTAGCAGAGTTTTCAAGGGATCCGGGGGCGTCAAACATCATTGGCGTCATTAGCGCCGGCAATAGCCCCACCACGGCCCCCACGATCCAGATCACCGTAGCAATAAAAAGAAACATCAAGGCCGTTTTCCGTTTCATAGTTACACGGGTAAATCCAGGAGCCGTTTGAACTCCCTTGACGCATGGAAGCAGACGTTATCTGCGTTGAGAATCAACCAAAATGTCAGGCGTGCAGAATGGCTTAACTCAAAATCGACCGTCTGCAATTGGCATAATGCACCCCGGAGCAGTGCCTAAGCCTAGGTTGCCCAAAGCCGCGTGGCCACCATCTCTACTGGCGCTAACGCTCTAGGCCAGAGGGAGACGCTAAGTGATTTACAGATAGGCCACTGTTACCCCAGTGCCGCCGTCAGCCTGGGCAGCGGCCTCAAACCGCTGCACCTGGGGATGGCGCTTGAGGTACTCATGCACCCCCGCTTTGAGCTTGCCGGTGCCGTGACCGTGGATAATCCACAGGGCACCGCTGCCCTTGGCGATCGCTTCTTCAAGTACTGACTCAGACTCAGCCACCCGCATACCGCGCAGGTCAATGGTGTTGCGGCTGGTGCGAATGGCCGGGGCCGGGGGCGCCGCCTGGGCGGCGGGTACGGTGTCGACGGGCTTGGTCTTAACGGGCACCTCGGCTTTTTCACCCCGTAGCGACTCGATATCGGCCAGACTGACGGTAGTTTTCATCAGCCCAAAGCGCACGGTAATACGGTGGTCGTCATCGGGGGCGGTGAGCACCTCGGCGGTTTGACCCAGGCTGGGAATGCGCACGCGATCGCCCACCGCTGGTCGGTAGCCCGGTTTCGCTGGCGCTGGTGCGGCCGCAGGCAGACGGGCACGGGCGATCGCATCGATGGCCCCGGTGGCCCGCTGGGCGTCTTGAGCCGTGGCATCGCCCTGCTGCAAACGACGAATCACCTTGGCAATATCGCGCTTGGCGTCGGCGATTGCGGCCTGCACGGCGGCCTGCTGCTGCTGCTTGAGTTCCTGCTCGCGATCGCGCAGCAGATCGGCCCGGCGCTGCACCTCATCGTGGAGCTTTTCGGTAGCTGCCAGCAGGTCTGCCGCCGCCTGCGATCGATCTTCCTGGTCGCGGCGCTGGGCCTCTAGCCCGGCAATCACCTGGTTGACATCATCCTGGGAACCGATTGCCATCAGGGCGGTGGCCTCGTCGATGACCGCTGCATCTAGGCCCAAACGACGAGCGATCGCCAGAGCATTCGAGCGCCCCGGAATGCCCCACAGCAGCCGGTAGGTCGGCGACAGCGTAGCCTCATCAAACTCCACCGACGCGTTCTCAAACCGCGCGTCCTGATACTTCAGCGCCTTCAGCTCGCCGTAGTGGGTGGTCGCCATCGTCAACCGGGCCTGGCTGGCTAGGTGCTTAAGCAGCGCGATCGCCAGCGCTGTACCCTCGCTGGGGTCGGTGCCAGCGCCCACTTCGTCGAGCAGGACG
>NZ_JADEXE010000022.1 GCF_015207265.1 Nodosilinea sp. LEGE 07298
CGCCCCCAAACCCTGCTCAGCCTCAGCCGCCCACGCCCACTTCAGAGTCAAGTCATGATTTAGGCAATGGCGCTGACGCGGCGATCGGCAAGCTGGCCCCTCGGCCTCACTCAGCTCCGTCAGCCACCGATAATGGGTCCAATAACTCGGCTGAAACGCAGGCTCAGCGCCTCGATCTCGACCCCTCCGACCCCACTAATGCTGGCCCCATTCTGGTTGACCCGGCGGTGACCTCGGCCAGCGCGATCACCATCGTATCGGTGGCTGTCATCGGGCTGGGGCTGGTTACGGGCAGTTTTTGGCTCACCCTGGCCGGGTCGCTGGTGGCCACGCTGGTCTCCCTGCGGCTGATGTGGCCCTTTTTTCAGGAGGTGCTGGGGGAACTGTCGCCTCGGCAGCAGTCGCTGCTGATCGCCATTCCGGGCGTGCTGATTGGCATCCTTGGGCTGATGAACATCACCGGCATCAACCGCGCCATTTTGACCTGGGGACTGACCCTGCGGTGGGATATTCTCGGTGCCCTGGGCGATTTTCTGGGGGCGATCGGGCAAATTTTTATTGCTTTTTTGGCCCTGTTTGTGGCCTGGCGGCAGTACGTTATTTCCCGTGATTTGACCCGCCAGCAAAACCTGATTACGCAGCAGCAAACCATTGACTCTTTCTTTCAGGGCATTTCAGATCTGGTGCTAGATGAGGAGGGACTGCTCGAAGACTGGCCCCAGGAGCGCATTATTGCCGAGGCCCGCACCGCCGCCATTTTGGGTAGTGTCGATGCTGGCGGCAAGGCTAAGGTGATTCGCTTTTTGTCGCGCTCCAAGCTGCTCACCCCGCTGCGGCGCGACAATCGCCTGGGTCGTGCCATTCTAGACGGCCGGGGCGGCTACGAAGAAGACCGACTCAACGGCACCCGCGTGATCGATCTGGGGGCTATGCTGGCCGCTGCCAACCTGGCGGGCACCGATTTGCGCTGGGCCGACCTCAGCGAAAATAACCTGATTCGCGCCGATTTGCGCCGCGCCGATCTGGTCCGCACCAATTTTGCCAGGTCAATTTTGTACCAGGCCAACCTCGCCGGGGCCGACCTGATGGAGGCGCGGCTGTTCTACGGCAGCGTAGACACCGCCACCCCCCGCACCCGCACAGGCACCCCCGACTATGTGACCGGGGTCAACACGGGGGCCGTGGTCGAGGGGGCCAACCTGAGCGGCGTCTATCGCCTGTCTGAGGAGCAGCGCCGCTACGTCTGCGCCTGGGGTGGCGAGGGCACCCGCGCCACGATCCCCGGCGGCTGTGCCGATGTCCCTAACCGGCTGGGTCGCTAGCCAAACTCGGGAATGCTGCCCAGCTTGCGCACCGCGACCGCCACCTCCATGCCCAGGTAGTCGTCGGCATCGCCAAACCACGATCCCGCCAGCGGAATGGCCTGGCCGGGGTGTCGCGCGATCGCCACCGCGATCAAATCAAACCCTTCAGTAATGCGGTTGGTGGGGTCATACACCAGCCAGCCAGCCCCCGGCAGATACACCTGTAGCCAGGCGTGGGTGGCCCCAGATCCGGTCATGCCCACATCGCCGCCGTCGAGGGCCGAGTCGTAGAGATAGCCCGACACAAACCGACAGGCAAACCCCAGCCGCCGCAGGGTTTCGATCATCAGCCAGGCGTAGTCGCGGCAGGTACCCGACTTCAGCCGCAGGGTTTCGCCGGGGGGCTGGGTGCCTTCTTCTTCGCGGCCTCGGTAGGTAAAGGTATCGCGAATGGTGTTCATGATCCGGTTCAGCACGTCGCTAGTAGCGTCGCGATCGCCCCCCACAAAGTGCTTCGCCCAGGCCGCTACCGAGCCGTCGGGGTCTTCGGCGTGGGGCCGCAGGTAAACCGCCAGATCGGTCCATTCGTCGGGGGTGTACTGCACCGGCACTTCGTTGGCCCTGGCGTCGAGGGGAAAGTCTTCGATGCTGCGGGTGCCAAAATGTTCGCCCTGAAACCGGCAGGTCACAGACAGTTCCTGGGCGGGTTCCTTTACCTCAATCACAGCCACGTTGTTCGAGAGCGTATCGCTGACCCAGTGCACCCTGGCCGGTACATTGATGTCGAGAGAATAGCTCAACAACCGACCGCTGTAGCTGCCTCGGGGCAAAAATACGGCTCGGTGGGGGCCAAAGGTAACCGGCTTAGCGTAGCGGTAGCGGGTAACGTGCTCAACTTCATAAATAACGGACATAGGGGCAGTCCTAATGTGCAGGCTCCATTCTTTTTACTATGGGCGGCTGTCTAACGGTGCAATTGGTTTGGCAACGTAGTTGGTTTGATACTGAATCCGCCTTGGCTAGCCCTGGCTAAGCTAGTAGACAGCGGCATAAGTGTGGCGACTATTGCCAATCGCGAGGGAGCAGGGGAGCGAGAGAGCCAAGCGAGCCGGAATAGTGGACTTATTTCAGCCTTCGAGTACTGGGCAAACACCGTTTGCCCCTACGCAAGCCGCCTGTTTGGACTCGGGGTTATGCGATTCGGATTTGCTATGACAAGGTCAGTTGGGGAGCCTGTGCCGCGACGACTCGGGATCAAGCAGGCTCGTAGCCCAGGCCCGCTCCGGCACAAAAGGATTAACTTTTGTAAGATCTCCCCAGGCACCCTTTGCACAGCGGGAGACGCAGCGACGGCATGGAACGATTCAACCTGACGGGGTTCAAACGGTTTTGGGCGATCGCAAAATCGTACTGGTTTGGCGACGAAAAGTGGAAAGCCAGGGGCCTGCTGCTGCTGATTGCGGTATTTTTGCTGGGCTACACCGGCCTCAGCGTGGTGCTCAACAACAAGCGCGGCGTGCTGATTTCGGCCCTGTCGGCCAAAGACGAAGCCCGCTTCTGGGAAACGGTGCTGGTGTTCATTGGCGTGCTGGTGGCCTACGCGCCGCTGCTGGCGGGCTACGACTACCTGCAAAAGCGCCTGGGGCTAGAGTGGCGGCGCTGGCTGACCGGGCGGTTTGTGGGCGACTACTTTCGCGATCGCGCCTTTTACGACATTCAGCAGTTTCAGCCCGATATCGACAACCCCGACCAGCGCATCGCCGAAGACGTTAAGAACTTTACCCAGCAGTCCCTGGCGCTGCTGCTGGTGGTGGTCAGCTCGGTACTCCAGGTGATTGCCTTTAGCAGCGTGCTGTGGGGTATTTCAAAGTCGCTGGTGGGGTTTTTGGTGCTCTACGCCGTGGTGGGCACCCTGGTCACGGTGCTGGTGTTTGGTCAGCCCCTGGTGCGGCTCAACTTTGAGCAGCTCAAGCGGGAGGCCAACTTTCGCTTTAGCCTGGTGCGCATTCGCGAAAATGCCGAGGCGATCGCCTTCTACCGGGGCGAAGCCCAGGAGGCCAACCAGGTCAACAATCGCTTTATGGCCGCCTTCGAAAACTTCAAGCGGCTGATTATCTGGGAACTCAACCTCAACGTGTTGACCAACGCCTACGAGTTCATTCCCTTTGTGCTGCCTGCAATCGTCGTTGCCCCCGCCGTGTTTGCGGGCGATCTTGAAGTCGGCAAAGTCTCCGAGGCCCAGGGGGCGTTTGTGCGGGTGTTCTTTTCGCTTAACGTGGTGGTGGCTCGGTTCTCAGAACTGACCTCCTTTGGGGCCGGTATCGACCGCCTCTACGGCTTTGCCGAAGCGCTCAACCACGGCGAGATCGAATCCACCAAACTAGTCGATTCTAAGAATAAGGACGCTGCAAAGGCAGAGACCGCCAAAACGGAGTCCGAGTCTGAAGGTACTGCGCCTGAACTCACCGGGCTAGAAGATACTGAGCCGGAGACTGCCGACCAGCCCAAAATCGCGATCGCAACCGCCGACTCCCTGGCGCTGGACAACTTTACGCTGCAAACCCCCAACTACCAGCGCACTCTGGTCGAAAATCTCTCCATAGCGGTGCCCGATCAGAGCGGGCTGCTGATTGTGGGGCCGAGCGGCTGCGGCAAGAGCTCGCTGCTGAGGGCGATCGCGGGCCTGTGGCAATCCGGCAGCGGTACCATCCACCGCCCTGACCTCGACAATATTTTGTTCTTGCCCCAAAAGCCCTACATGGTTCTCGGCTCCCTGCGGGATCAGCTGCTCTACCCCCACACCCGCCAGGACGTAGACGATACCGCCCTGCAAGCCGCCTTAGAAAAGGTGAACTTGGCCGATTTAGCCGATCGCTTTGGCGGCTTTGACGCCGTTAAAGAATGGGGTGCCGTGCTGTCCTTGGGCGAACAGCAGCGCCTCACCTTTGCCCGCATTCTGCTCAATCAGCCCAAGTTCGCTATCCTCGACGAGGCCACCAGCGCCCTCGATCTGGCCAATGAAGCCCAACTCTACGAGCATCTGCGCCACACCGGCACCACCTTTGTCAGCGTAGGCCACCGTGAGTCGCTGCACGACTACCACCAAACCACTCTCGAACTGGGCGAAGACCACACCTGGATAATAAAATCTCCCGACCTGGCTGTAGCAAATTCCTAAGCTTGGGTGAAATTGCCGTCCAGAATGGCAATTTAGTGGTGACAGCTACCGATTGACCTGGGGTTAGTGCTTACCCTAGGGCGATGTGCATTTACCTACGGTTGCCTCAGCCTGTGATCTCATTGGCAGACTTTGCCCTAGGAGGCACAAGTTTTCAAGTTTTCACAATCTACAGAAAGCTTTCCCAGCCTACTTTTTTGGCTGTAGGGCGACTGATAGAGATTCGATTTATGGTTGAAAAGAGGCGTATTTGTGATGGAGGTGGTTAAGATGGACGAATTAAGAAAGCAGAAAATAAGTACCCCGGTCAACATCTTAAGAATTAATTAATTTTTAGGTTACAATTTCTATGGGTAACGAGGAGTGTCGTTATGTTTGTCCGATTAGCCGAGCAGCACCGTCAATTTGTCAGGGATCTGGTCATGAACCTGCAAGCGCTGGCCACAGTGCTTGAGGATATGGGCTATCTCGCATCCTGCTACACCTGCGGTGGTCAGCTCAATAGTGCGTCCTTCATGGTGAGCCTAGGCGATGATCACCTGATTCGCTTTTTGGTGTCCGACTACGGCATCACCTGGACTGAAATGCGCGACGATCGCGAGCTGATGAAGCTGGAAGGGGCGGAGGCCATTCACCAGCTGCAAGAACTGGCCAACCTGGTCAAGTTCCGCATTCAGCCAATGGGCTCTCAGCAGCCAGTATCCACCAAAGCCTAATGCGGTAGACCGATCCCGCAAATCTGGCGCGATCGCTAGCGCAATATAGCTCAACAACAATACTTCCCCTTTTGGGGAAAATGGCACCGGTAGTTACCAGCGGTGTTTTTTGGTTGGTTAGCCGTCCTTCAGCCTCTAGCGAACGGCTAGCGTGCATCTTCTAGGCGGGCACCACTGTACGCTTGAGCCCGGCCAGGCCAAAAGCATTGTGCACCGCTCGTAGGGCCGTAACGCCCTCCGCCTCGGCCACCACGCAGCTAATTTTGATCTCTGAGGTGGCAATCATTTGCAGATTGATCCCCTGCTCTGAGAGGGCCTTAAACATACGGGCGGCCACACCGGGGGCGTAGATCATGCCAGTGCCCACGACGCTGACCTTGGCGATCGCCTCATCCACCGCCACGTCCCCAAAGCCCAGTTCGGCGGCGGCAGACTCGACTACGGCCTTAGCGGTTTGGGCATCGGCCTGGGCGACGGTGAAAGCGATGTCGCGGGTGGCTTGGCCGTTGACCAGGCGGCAGCGCTGCGACTGAATAATCATATCGACGCTGACGCCGTGGGTGGCCAGCAGCTGAAAGATTTTGGCCGCCATACCGGGGCGATCGGGCACATGGCGAATGGCGACGCGGGCCTGCTTGATGTCGAGGGCGGCCCCGCGCACCTCTGGAGCGGGATCGCTAGTCGTAGGCACGCCCTGGGGCATGGGCGATGAGGTGACTTCAAAGGCCTGGCAGAGGACGGCAATGGCGCGATCGCAATCATCTATATCAATCGTGCAGCTAACTTTCACCTCCGACGTCGAAATCAGCTGAAGATTGATCCCCGCCGCCGCCAGCGACGAGAACATGTTGGCGGCCACCCCCGGACGGCCAATCATGCCTGCCCCAGCGATGCTGATTTTAGCCATCCGCTGGTCGACCATCACCTCGGCCTGGGTGGTGTCGGTGGGGTTGCTGCGCAGGGCGGGACCAATCGCCTCAGCTACCGCCTCGGCCCTGGCCAAATTCGCCTTCACCATTGTGAAAGCGATGTCGTTAGTGTTGCCCTCGTGGATCGACTGAATGATTAAATCGACATTCAGCGTCTGGGTGGCCAGTTCGCCAAACAGCCGGGCGGCAATACCGGGGCGATCGGGAATGCGCAGCAGCGCCACCTTGGCCTGGTCGGTGTCAAACTCGACGGCATCTACCGGGTGAGCCAGCTCCAGCCCCTCCAAGGGTCGCGGCTGAGGTCGGGGAGAAATCACGCGGGTGCCGGGTTCATCGGTCCAGCTCGATCGCACTACCAAAGTCACGCCATAGTTGCGGGCAATTTCTACCGCCCGAGGGTGCAGCACCTTAGCCCCCAAACTGGCCAGTTCCAGCATTTCGTCGCTGGTAATCTCCTCCATCAGCTGGGCTTCGGGCACCAGGCGCGGGTCGGTGGTCAAAATGCCGGGCACGTCGGTGTAGATTTCGCACTTTTCCGCCGCCAGGGCTGCCGCCAGGGCCACCGCCGAGGTATCAGAGCCGCCCCGGCCCAGGGTAGTAATTTCTAAGTCGGAGGTCTGGCTAATGCCCTGAAACCCCGCCACCACAATTACCTTGCCTTCGTTCAGGTGGCGCTGTAGGCGATCGGTTTTGATCTTCAGAATGCGGGCGCGAGTGTGCTCGGCCTCAGTGACAATACCCACTTGAGCCCCAGTCAGCGAAATCGCCTCCTGCCCCTGAGCATGCAGGGCCATCGTCAGTAGCGCAATGGAGACCTGCTCGCCGGTCGACAACAGCATATCCATCTCGCGGCGGCTGGGTTGATTGGTAATGTCGGTCGCTAGCTTCACCAGGCCGTCGGTGGTCTTGCCCATGGCCGACACCACCACCACCACCGAGTTACCCGCCTCTACCGTGGCCTTCACCCGCTGAGCGACCGCCTGAATGCGCTCCACGGTGCCAACGGAGGTGCCCCCATATTTTTGTACGATCAGCGCCATGGTTTATTGTTGCCTCCCTGCAAGGGTCAAGTACCTCCCCTACGGGCATCGCGGCCTGGCCATGCCCTAGTCCTGGGGAAACTAGACTGGGGTAAACGTTGCTCCAAATTTTAGTCTCATACCATCACTCCAGAGCACTGACCTGGGCCATTTCATGGCGAAGGATTGTTGGATTGGGGTATTAAAACCAGACCTTTCACTTTAGCAGCCTAGCCCCTACCAATGACACCCCTCAAGACCGTCTTGGCTTAATCTTGGTTAGGTCTTGGCTTAGCCAAAGGGATATAGCACAGCGCACAGTATTTAGCGGTATTCTGCTTTATAACGAAAAGTAACAACCTGCTCTCCCAGTACTGTCATGCAGACCGTCCCACCTCCACTCGACACCAGCGCCATGACCTCAGATACGGTCCTTGTTGAAAACCCCGCCGCCACCGTTGAAGTGCCGCCGGTTACCCCTAGCAAACCCCAGGTGGTGATTATCGGGGGCGGCTTTGGCGGCCTCTATGCGGCCCAGCAGCTGGGTCGAGCCGACGTAGAGGTAACTCTCATCGACAAGCGCAACTTTCACCTGTTTCAGCCGCTGCTGTACCAGGTAGCGATGGGCGGACTGTCGCCTGGAGACATTGCCTCACCCCTGCGCGGCGTATTAAGCGCCCAAAAAAATACCCGAGTGCTGATGGGTGAAGTCACCGATATCAACCCCGATCAGCAGGCGGTTACCCTAAACGATGGCCGCACCATTCCCTACGACAGCCTGATTGTAGCCACGGGCATGAGCCACTTCTACTTTGGCCGCGACGACTGGGCCGATGTTGCCCCCGGTCTCAAGACCGTAGAAGACGCTCTGGAAATGCGGCGACGCATCTTTGCGGCTTTTGAGAAGGCCGAGAATACCACTGACCCAGACCTCAAAAAAAGCCTGTTGACCTTTGTCATTGTCGGCGGTGGCCCCACCGGAGTAGAGCTGGCCGGATCGCTGGCTGAGCTGGCTTACCACACACTGCGCAACGATTTTCGCCACATCGACACGACTGCCACCCGCATTCTGCTGATTGAGGGGATGGATCGGGTGCTGCCGCCCTTCCCGCCTGAGCTATCGGCCCGCGCCCACGCCGATCTAGAGAAGATGGGAGTTGAGGTGCTGACCAAGTCGCTGGTGACTGATATTCAAGGCCATCAGATTACCCTCAGGCAGGGCGATCAGCTGACTGCCTTACAGGCGGGTACGGTGCTGTGGGCGGCGGGGGTGCGCGACCCTGGTATGGGCGGGTTGCTGGCCAATCGCACCGGGGCCGATCGCGATCGCTCTGGCCGAGTCATCGTTAGCAGCGACCTCAGCCTGCCGACCCACCCAAATATTTTTGTCGTCGGCGACCTGGCCCACTTTGCTCACCAGAGCGATGGCGCAGCCTCTCCGGAGGGGAATCGCCCCCTGCCCGGTGTTGCCCCTGTGGCTATGCAGGAGGGCAAGTACGTAGCCAAGCTGATTCAAAAGCGGCTCCAAAACGGAACGCTGCCCCCCTTCAAGTACAAAGACGGCGGTAGCCTGGCGGTGATTGGTCGCCACGCCGCCGTGGTTAACCTGCCCTGGGCCAAGCTTACTGGCTTCCCAGCCTGGTTTGTGTGGCTGTTTGTGCACATTTTTTACCTAATTGAGTTTGACAACAAGCTGATGGTGATGACCCAGTGGGGGGCCAACTACCTGACCCGCAAGCAGGGGTCGCGACTGATTACCGAAAAGGTGGTTGAAAAGGTTGAGGTCAGTCCTTCAGCCAGCTCTAGCTAGCCATTACCAGCGACAGACAGTCGTAAAGTAGTGCGATCGGGCGTTGGGCAAGGGGCCTAGCGCCCGATCGCTTTAAAGCCCGGTGCAGTTTGTCCTGGCTTACTTTCCTTATTTTCTAACCCCGCAGCCGCTAATGTTTTAGGGGTACCCTGCACAACTTTGTTATGACCCTTAATTCCCAAGCGTTGCCCAACTACGAACGTCACCTGCTGGCGGCGATGGCCTATTTTTTGGGGCGTGATCCAGAGGCCCAGGCGAAAGCATGTCTATGTATGTATTTGCGCCAGGCAGAGCCGCGAATTATGGCCCAGGTGCGCTACTACGCCCACCAAATTTCCAGCCAGACAGGACAACGGGTCGAAGCTTACGATCTACTCCAAATGATTGTCGAGTCACCCGATGCCGTTACGGCTGCCCTGCCGCACCTAGGCCGAGTGCACGATGACAACCAGCCCGACGTGTTTAGCTAGCCACCCCGCTAGTTAAGTTTCGCAATTTCTGCTGAATTTGGGGTGTTGCCTGTGTATAGATCCTATCAAGGCAACTCAGTGAAATTTATGATCGCGTCTTTTTCGCTACAGGGATTTTGGTTCAGGTCTGGCACCCGTTGGGATCGATTGGCAGGGCGAATGGGGGTAACCTTGGCCAGTAGCATGCTGCTGGCTACATCGGGTTATCAGGCCCAGGCCCAGACTAATTCTGCCGCCACCGTCACCGAAATTTTAGACAGCAACCAGGTCTACATTCAAAACCGCACAGCCCAGGTCAACAGCGTTGCTCAGCCACGTCAGCAGGTTAGAACTCGGGCTGCCCGCACCTCGCTGCGATTCAACAGTGGGGCTGTTGCTCGCCTGGCCCACAACTCCAGCCTGGTGGTAGGGCAATGTGCCCAACTCAACCGAGGCACGCTGTTGGTTAATGGCACCCTCAACGGCTGCTCGACCTCTACAGTGGCCGGAGTGCGTGGCACAATTTATACCATTGAGGTAAGCGAGACGGGCGAAACCATCATTCAGGTGTTTGAGGGCGAGGTGGTGGTTGAGCGCAACCTCAACCCCGAGCCGGTTGACTCGATGGCAGACGACTTTGACCCCCTCGATCCATCTTTTGACCCCGTGGTGCCTGGTGCTGATCCGGTGGTGCCCTTTGCTAACCCGGTGGAGCCCCCCTCCCGGCCCGGTACTAGTCCAGGCATTGAGCCACCCACTACCGGGCCGGATCCGAGCTTTGATCCATCTATCGATCCGTCGATTGTGCCCACAGGCCCTATGACCGATCTGCCTAGGATTAAACCGACCGATGGTTTCTTGGTAGCCGCACAGTCTAGGCTAAAACAAAGCGGCTCACCGACCAGCGATGTAGACCTTGATCCCGCACTGCCTGCGGCGAGTGCTGAGGGAGAAACCGTAGACTTCACTGAGGATGATGCTCTAACGATCGCTGAAGGGCAGCAGGTAATCATCGATGCTGACGACAACGAGGCTGTTATTCTGGCCCTGTCGCCCGAAGACTTTATCGACCTGCTAGAAGGGCCGTTGATCAATGGCTTTGCGTTAGAAATACCCGGTATAGCCAACCTGCGGCGATCGTTTGAGCAGCTGTTTCCAGGGGTGACATTGCCCTACTACTGGGTGCCGCCAATTCCCAGTCCGTCGATTCGTTTTCCCTTCCCGTTTTAGGGTGAGGCCGATGATGCTAGGGGATAGTTGCCGTGGTTAAGTCCTACCGCCGCCTGTTTCAGCTTGGGCACGGGCTAATGGTGAGTTGGGCTGTGTTTGGGGCGATCGCCCTGGCTGCCCAGCACCCGTGGATTGTGCTAATTGAGGGTCAGGCTCAGTCGTTTTTGCTGCGGCTGCGGGGGGCGGTGCCACCTCCAGACGACATTGTGATCTTGGGCATTGACGAATACTCCCTCAGCCAGGGCGATCTATATCGGGCTGATCCAGATCGCTATCCCTTTTTGGCTCCGCTGGCGATTTGGCCCTGGCAGCGGCAGGCCTACGCCCAGGCGATCGAGCAGCTAATGGCCGCCGGGGCTAAGGCGGTGGTCATTGATGTGCTACTGGTTGACCCCAGCGGCTACGGCCCCGCCGACGATGCCGCCCTAGAAAAGACCCTGGCCCGGTGGGGCGATCGCGTCGCCTTAGCCGCTGCCTACGATGTATCGAGCAGCGACTTTGGCCTGTTTACCAACCTGCTAGAGCCGATCTACAGCAGCCAGTCCCAAGTCGGACTAATTAACCTGGAGGCCGATGTTGACGGCAAGTACCGAGCCTTCCCCAGTCGCGGGATCGAAACCCTGCGGCAAACCCACGGCTTTGAGGATAACTTGCCCTCCCTGGCCGGGGCAGCCCTAGCCGCTGCCGATTCTCCCCTACCCGATCGCCAGAGTCAGGATCTCTTTTTTTATGGCCCAGCGGGAACATTCCCGGTGGTGTCATTTGTGCAGGTGCTCGATCCCACCAACTGGCCCCTAATTGCCGACCAGTTTGAAGGCAAAATCGTGCTGATTGGCCCGATGGCCGAGTCGTTTCAGGACCGCAAGCGCACCCCCATTGACAACGCGATGCCGGGGGTTGAGATTCACGCCCACGCCCTGGCCGCGCTGATGGAGGGCAAAACCCTCGGCGCGGCCGTGCCCAATCCTTTAGCGCAGGGGCTACTGACGGCGATCGCGATCGGTGCGATTGGGCTGGGGCTGGGCTATCGGTTGACCCAGCCGGTACCCAGGCTGGTGGGTTTTGTCGGTGCGATTACCATTTGGGGAGGGCTGGCCTACCTGCTGATGGTGCAGGGCGATCGCCTCATGCCGGTGGCCATTCCCGTGGCCTGCCTGGGTATGGGCGGTGTTACCTACATCGCCACCGGGGCCGTCAGCAACCGACTAGAAGAACAGCGCCTGCGCCGCACCCTAGAGCGCTACGTGGCTCCCTCGGTCGCCCAAGAAATTCTCAACCAGCCCGAAGATTTCACCAGCCTTACGGTCGGCCAGCGGTTTCAGGCGGCGGTACTGTTTTCAGACATTCGTGGCTTTAGCCGCATTTCATACCAGCTGGGGGCTGAGGAAACCGTCAGTTTGCTCAACACCTATTTAGATGTCATGGTGGCCGCCATTCTGGAACACCGGGGCACTATCGACAAATTTATTGGCGATGCCGTCATGGCCGAGTTTGGCGCGCCCAAATCGCAGGGGCCAGAACACGATGCCCTGGGGGCCGTATCGGCGGCCTTAGCCATGCGAAAGGTCTTAGCGACCCTGCGCACCACCCTTGAGGTGCAGGGGCTACCGCCGCTCTTCAACGGCATTGGTATTAGCTATGGTGAGCTGGTGGTGGGCAACGTGGGGTCGGTGCAGCGGCTAGAGTACACCGCCATTGGCGACACCGTAAACGTCGCCAGCCGCATTGAAGGGCTCACCAAACTGATCGGCACCGATATTTTAATTACTCAGCCCTGCTACGACCTGGTTAAAGACCACATTGTTACCGTAGACCACGGCACCCACGTTTTGGCCGGACGCGAGCAGGAAGCGGTGCAGGTCTATGGCATTATCTCCTTCAAGGGCGAGAGCGACGACCTCTACCACCAGGTGCAAAAAGACCTGGTTCATCACCTGCGCCAGCCGAAGGCAATGCCCCCGTCGACCCAGCCAACCTGATTTATATCAAACCTGGCTGACGAGTGAAGTTTAGCGCTTCTTCATCGCCAGGGTAAGGCCGTCGGCGATGGGTACCAGGCTGCTAACCACGCGATCGTCGTTGTAAATGGCTTCGTTGAAGGTGCGCAGTACGGTGGTTCGGTTGTCGGTTACGGCTGAATCGGCGACTCGGCCCGACCACAGCACATTATCGACAGCAATTAGTCCACCGGGGCGCACCAGCTGTAGCGCCTGTTCGTAGTAGGTGGGGTAACCACTTTTGTCGGCATCGATGAAGGCAAAGTCGAAGCTGTTGGCCTCTCCGGCCTCTATCAGCTGGGCTAGAGTATCGGCGGCGGGGGCAATACGGAGGTCAATTTTGTCGGCTACCCCGGCCTGCTGCCAGTAGCGGCGGGCGATCGCCGTGTACTCCTCACTGACATCGCAGGCCACCAGTCTCCCTGTCGGTGGCAGCGCCAGGGCTACCCGCAAAGCGCTATAGCCCGTAAATACCCCAATTTCCAAGGCCTTAGTCACCCCCAAAAGCTGTACCAGCAGGGCCATAAACTGCCCCTGCTCAGGGGCAATCTGCATTTCCGCCATCGGGTGCTGGGCAGTTTCGTGGCGCAGGGCAGCCAGCACCTCTGGCTCGTGAACTGAGTGGTTGACCAGGTAGCGGTACAGGCGATCGTCGAGGTTGAGGGTTTGGTTGCTCATTGCCGCAGGGTTAGGTTAGCAAGCCGGGACAAATGGGAAGAAAGTCAGCGGTTTTGCCGTGGCCAAAAGAGATCTGACTTACCATAACATCGCGAGCACCGAACCTGACTCGGCCAGTTTAGAGGGCCGAGATGAGGTTAAGTCTTAGGCCCAGGGGGGAATACGGCCATGGACACAGATTCAGTAGTGCAGATCTCGGCGATGACCGGGTGGATTATCGGCGTTAGCCACAGCAAAGATCGAGGCTACCAGTGCTGGATCGTCAACCCCGATTTAGACGTGCTCAGCGATGGCACGTTTTACACTACCAGCAGCGCCGCGATGTCGGCGGGGCGAGCCTTTGTCGAGCGCTACAGCTAAAGCGCTAGCGACTTAGCCGAGCAGCAAGCCCTCGGGCAGCCGCAAAATTTTGAAGTAGACCAGGCCCGCTGCGATCGCCGTATAGGCCGTAGAGCTAGCCAACCCAATCAGCAGGTCGCGCCGCCAGTTCGACTCGCGATCGCTCATTACCACATCGGTTGCGCCCCACTGCATCATCACCATACCCAGCACGTTTGAGAGCCAGTAGCCAATCACCGTGGCGGGCAAAAACCACTGCCGATGCCCCAGGGTGACCAGGTAGGCAAACCCGTAGGCAATCGGCAGGTTAAAGACGACATCGTTCCACCAGGAGAGGGGCGACAGCAGATACCCTAGCCCTAGCCACACGCTGCCTCGCAGTCGTTTAAGCCACACCATACCGCGCGCACAATACCTGTCTCATCTGCCTCATATTACCGGGTAGGTCGGTCTTCATCGCCTGCTCAATTAGAAAAGACGGCACTGGGATCGTGGGAGCAGCCTGTACAGAGTAGCTCAGCAAGGTGCCCTGGTTAAAGTCTTGCAGATGGAGATCGGCGGCAAAGTGAGAAAAGGTGCCCTGCTCCAGGCGAAATTGAATTGCCTCACAGGTGGTCTCAACTACCTTGAGATAAATCTCGACCTGGGCCGTCAGCAGCATAAACCCTTTGCGCCCGACCTGGTAGAGGCGGCGGTAGCGCTGGGTGGCCGTTTTGACGGTCTCGATCACTTCACTGTGGATAATGTTAGGAAAATACTGGGTCCAGCAGCTGTAGTTGGTCACCTGGGGCCAAATTTGTGGCCGCGCTAGGGGCACGTACATATAGGCGGTTACCGCCCCACCATCCTGGCTAGTCTGAGATTTGAGCAACACATCTCCCCGTAGCAGGGCGATCTGATCGCGGGAAGAAAACTGGGCTAGAAAATCGTTTACGGGTCTAACTTCACGGATTACTGGCGCTTTGCTAACTACCACTGCTCTACTCCTCCTAAGGACGCGACCTGCTCTTGTCGGGGCTGTAACGGCCAGTCTAATGAAGCCAAAGGCTAGAGACTGGTTCCCTAAAGCGATCGCAAATTCAGTACCATCGGCTGCCTAGCTTGCTACCGTAGTAAGCGCTGGGTTATCAGGCCAATGCTATCGCCGTGCCGCTGGTTTTTCTATTAAATGCCAGACAGTTTTGAGTCGGGGGGAAAGCGGTAGTATCATTACGGTGCTTTTACCGAGGGCATCAGTATTCTCCCGTAGCCCAGTGAAAGCTTTACAAACGGAGACATTGCTGCTATGGGCCGTCGTCGCTATCCGCTGCAACCGCTAACCAAGCTATTTTTAGCTGCCCTAGGGCTAACGGCCATCGTATGGGTCTTGCGGGGTCTGTCGGTGCTGGCCTTTTTGCCGGGTCTGGTGCTCTGGCTGCTAATTTTGATCTGCTTTGGATTAGGCATTGTCAGCAGCCTGCAGCGGATTCGCTAGCCAATTGGCTTAGCAGACCAAATCCAGTTCCCCATGGCAGCCCTTGATCATGATCCCCAATGGCGGCTTTTAGTGGCGGCGATTAATTTTGAACGACTCAAACGACGGTGGCGTTGTTGGCGGGGGTGGCATTCCCCAGGGGCGACTAACGGGACCTCGGTGGCGCAGGGCGCTGAGATTGACCTGAGCCCCTACGGGTACCAGCAAAATTAGCCCATAGAGCGCTCCTAAATTGAGGCCGAGAGTCAGCAACAACCCATAAGCTATATTTTGGCCAGCCAGCCAGGTCAAACCCCAGTACCGTAGCCCCAGCCCGACTAGCCCCAGCAGCAGTACCAGTCTGACACCAGGCCATAGGGGCAGCCCTGGTGCCCAGCGTCGGGGGACAAGACGGTATACCACTCCAAGCCCTAGGGCGATACTGGCCAAGGCAATCGCCCATCGCCCCAACCGCCAGATCTGGGCTGCCAGGCCAGGCTGAGACACCGTCGCTCCTCCAATCAGGCTAAGAACCAGCCCGGCCAACCCTAACCCCAGTAGCGTAATCCCCCAGGGCAGGATCCGGGTCCGCCAGTTCACGGGCCGGATAGAGCCGCTGCCGTAGACAGCGGCCACTAGCTGAACCAGCTTTTGGCTTCCGGCTACTAAACACAACCAGGCTCCTAAGCCTAAAATACCTAGCTCCCAGCGGCCTAGAAAGTTGGCACTGGCATCTACAGGGGCGATCGCCAGGCTGGTTGATAGCCCGTGGGCCAGTTGCCATACCCCTGAAGGCAGAGGCAGCGCCTGATAGTGCTCCAGGTGTAGCAGCACAAAGCTTAGCCCCAGCAGCCCCAGCAGCCAGAGAAACGCGATCGCCGCCGCCACCTCAGCCCAGCGCGATCGCGCCGCCTGTAGCCACACCTCGCGCCAGAGACGACCATTGCCATAAATGGTCAGCGAGCCAGCCCAAACAGTGGGACTCAGGTAATGCAAGAACCGCTTGATCATGGCCCCTATCTTGCCACAAGCACAGCCCTTAAGCGCGATAAACTAGGCACGATAGACAGGAAGGGTAAAGTAGAAGGCGCTGCCTTCGCCGGGCGACGAATCTACCCAAATTTGGCCATAGTGAGCGCGCACAATTCGCTGACAAAGAGCCAGCCCCAGACCATAGCCTTCCTGGGTAACGTCTCGCTGGAGGCGGTAGCTTTCTTCAAAAATTTTGTCGCGATTCTCAGCTGGAATGCCAGGGCCGGTGTCGGTTACAGAGACCTGCACTTTTTGCGTTGTGCGGTGGAGCGCGACAATAGAGACGTCACCTTCCTGGGGGGTGTACTTAATGGCATTGTCGAGTAGGTTGGTAATCACTCGTTTGACCTGGGTGCCGTCGGCGTAGACCGTCGGCAAATCTTGTGGAATTTCAGTTGTTAATACCTGCTGCTTTTCATGCAGCCGATTTTGAAAGGCATCGACTACCTCCAAGCAGAGCGCAGATAGATCGAGCTCCTGGGGCACAATCTGAAGCTCCATAGAGGCCCCTCGGGCAGCTTTGAGAATGTCGGTAATCATGCGGTTGATGGCTCGAATTTGAGTCTTCGCATGCTTGAGCAACTGGCCGGTCAGCTCGGGCTTGAGGGTGAGGGTGCGGGCCTGGTTAGGGGCATAGCCCAACTCCAGGGTTTCGATGGCGATGGAGGCCGCCGTGAGCGGGTTGCGCAGGTCGTGGGCCATCATGGCGATGATGCGATCTTTGAAGCGCAGCTGGGCCTCAAGTTCTTCGCGAGTTTGGTTGAGCCGAAAGATTTCATCGGAGAGCTTCATCAACTCAGCGGAATAGCTGAGGGGATTCTCTAGCTCGGCCAGCAGGTCGACCGATTGGTCGGGGTCAGAGTCGGCCAGCTTGATAGCATCGAGGTGCTCTTGCTGCCACTTGGGCCACCAGCGTTCAAGCTGGTTGACAATGTCGCTACCGGCCAGCATTTGCTGTGGGGCAGGAGCAATTTTGATCAGGGCAGGGCTAGCCACTAGCTTGTAATGCTCGGCCAGGTAGGGCTGCTCGCCAATATCAACCACGTCTAGGTTGAATTCAAAGTGAGTTTCCAGGCTTTTCAGATACTGCCTGATTTGGCGCATCTGCCGGGCCAGGCTAGGCCGCTTATCGATAAATAGCAGCAGCTTGAGGGGCACTCGAACATCGTCGAAGGAAGTGGAGGAACCCTCCATTACTGTCTCCTAAAAGTCTGAAAACCAGTTTCTTCCTATAATTTTACCCTGACTACCAGGCTCTCTACAGCCCAATTTGAGTACTTCTCTAGGGCTAGGGAAGAACCAGCGCGATCGTAACCAGTTGCCAAGCTGTCCTATGGGAGGATGCGCTTTTAGGCCTTTGCCCTGAAACTATACCTATCGGAAAAACACTTTACAGTGGAGTGCGATTGCCCAAAGGGCCAAGCGCAAAACTAGGGCTACATCAGCCCGCTAGTAACCTACATCTCACTACTAAAAAGAGTTGTTACGGTTCGTACTAGAGCAATAGGTTGGGTTGCCGAGGTCTACTACATTGAAACTAGGGTGAAAGTCCTGAAAGGGCCATAGAACAGCCTCTTGCAGTGTTGAGACAGGGGCAAGAGACTACTGAGAGAGAATCGAGCCGTCGCCGCTGCGTTGTCTTCTCCATGACTGATTAGGACGTCAAAAAGATTAAATGAAAGGGGGTAAGGAATGGGTATTAAAGTGTTGCAATCCAAGCTGTTTTCCTCCCTGGTAAAACCATTTTTAAACCAGGGCCGAAATCGCGATCGCTACCCCCTGTCATACTTGTTTATCGGTACAGCGGCGGTAGCGGCCCTAGGAGCCATCGCTCCAGTTCAGGCCCAAAGCACTACCCAAAGCTCTCTAGATTCGGCGGTAGCTCAAACGGCTGTGGCACTGCCCGAGGCTGGTCGCTATCTATTTGGCCAGGTATCTCAACCCGACCAAATTGGCCAGGGCTATGTAGTCCTTGAGCGCACGGGCGATCGCGTCTATGGTGCTTTGTATTACCCCAGCTCATCCTTTGATTGTTTCTATGGCCAGGTAGAGGGCAGCGATCTAGCAATGACTATTGTCAATAGCTACGATCAAGAGGCTTACCCCTATAGCCTGGCCCTAGTTGATGGCCCTGTCGTAGCGGCCAATGGGGCAGCTGGTGAGCTATCCCCGTTTGGGCTTGACGGCTTTTTTGCCCTCGATACCCTAAGCGACAACGACCACCGTATGCTCGACATGTGCCAGTCGGCTGTTGTTCCAGAACAATAAGGCGGGCTAGAGATCAGGTCAGAGGTCAGGTTGAAGAGTAGAGCCGTAGGGCAACGCTAAAGTTGGGCCAGTCGTTACCCAGTTGACGGTTAAACCAGGAGCGCTAGTCTATGCTTAAAGCTCCTTTACTATGTTGCAGGTCGCGTGAACGCAGCAGAACAGGCTAACAGCATCGAGTTCGCCAGTAAAATAGCCGCCGTGGTCGGCCTTTTCAAGGCAGAACTGCCTGATCTGCGGGCCGATCTTAAACCTTGGGCCAACGACCCCGACACTCGCGATCTAGTTGATCCCGATTCGATCGATTTGGGGTTTCATTTTCCTGGTGTGAGTCGGCTGTTTCAGTGCCGCAGCCTGCTGGTACAGATTCGCCTGTATACCGATCCGGAAGCAGGCGACTGTCAAAGGGGCGATGCCCGAAGGGATACCCATTCTGAATCGGTTCCCGAACGCTCCGTGAATCGCCGCGTCATTGGCCTTGACCTGGCTGGGTTCGACCACCGAGGCAAGCGCTGGAGCCTGTCTACTATCGATAGCTGGGCCTTTTTGGGCGACGTTACCCCCGACCCCACCTGCCGAGAGCGACTGCGTCGCTGCTGTCGCCAGGTGTTCGTTTTATTTAACACACCCTCCGAGATGACCTAGCGCCATTAGATTCTGGCTAATCTCGACCTAGACGCGAAGCACTGAGGTCGAGATTAGCCAGAATTTGTGAATTCGTTATTCTGACCGTAGGTATCTGCAAAAGTGGGATGCCCCCGTCTAGGTCAGTCAACCGCCAGTCTTACCAGCTAGTTTTGAGCCCCTGGAGCCGCATGGTCTCTTGCAGCATCCCCATCGAGCCGCTGGGGATCACCTCTGCTGGGTCGCTGACGGGCGTGTTAGGCGACACCAGCCAGCCAGCCGTCACCCCTGCAGCGGCTCCCGCCTGCCACTCACCGTAGTGAATGCGGGTAGACGCATTGGCAATATGGGTCGTGGCCATGGCTTTGCCACCCATAAGCAGGTTGTCGATCCCCTGGGGGATCAGGCTTTCTAACGGAATTTGCACCGGCTTGACGCGGGGTTCTTGGGCCGGAGCGCTAACCGCCTCTCCTGAGGGTTGCCAATTGCGGTAGCGGCAGCCGTGAATATCGATCGCGTAGTGGGTGAGGCCCACAGCGGTAGGACTAAAGTTTCGCTGACCAGGAAAGTCGTAGCGGAGATCGTTTTCACGAATCATAAATTCATCTTGGCCATAGGCCGCGCGGCCCACAATCCTGCGTCCTTCGCGAAAATAAGGGACCATACTGAGCCCTGATAACGTGCCCATCGGGCTGTCGTTCCCGTAGAGGTAGGCCAAGGGATAATCTGGGCCAGACTGGGTTTCAAGCAGCCAGCGGGCAAAGGTAAGGGCGTTCTCTTCGCCAAATTTGAGAGCTGATTGCGACAGGCCTCCCATCCAGTTTTGGTGTTGCCCGGAGGCCTCCAGTGCGGCCGCATTGAGCACCAGAGGTGTGTCTACCCAGTTCCAATCGTTGCCCCGGTTCCAGTTCATCATAGAAATATCGCCGGAGGCTGGAGCGCTGGTGTAGGGGTTGCCGCGTGTCTGACTGACGATGCGCCGATAGTTAAACACGCTCTTGCCCGCAAAGAACGGGAACCCCTCCAGGTCAAAGATGGACTCGTATTCATGGAGGGCGTAGGTGGGCTGGAGCCGCGATAGAGCCGCCAGGCTGTCGCCCTGGTCATTTTGAATGGCGATCGCAAACGGGTAGGTAAAGGCCTGGGTACAGTCGGGGTTGTCGAAAGCGGCGGCATTGGGCTCGCCGGTGGTGGCCTGCGACTCAGACCCCAGGCGATAGGGCACCTTGGCCCAGGCCACCAGCTCCCCGGTATCGGTGGCGTCAATTACAATCATGCGCTGGCCGGGCGGGGCCTGTAGCTTCACGGGTATGCGGTCGAACTCAGCTGTGGGGGACCAGCTGTACCAGTGGGCTAGCTCCTCAGACAGTCGCCCCTTGGGCCTGTAGCCCGGATCTTTCGGAATCCGTCGTACGCCGTATACTGCCGTAATGCGGCGACCTGTGGCATCAAACTCAGCCCCTTTGAAGGCGGTCATGGTGGCCCAGCGGCTGGCTGGAGCACTGGGGTTGGTGTCGGCTAAAAACTGCTCGGCGGCCTTGGCCCCTACCTGGGGTGGAAAGCAGAGGGTACCCACCCAACAGCTGTTGATATCAGCAACCGACCGCGATGTGCCACTGGGGCTCCAGCTGGGCAGCTCAGCTACCTGCTGCTTGATAATTTGGCGAAATCGCTGCCAGCTAGGCGACAGGTTATTGGCCTGGCGCATTCTCAGCGATTCATCTAGAGCCGACACCCCCTGAGCGCTGATCTGTCCCCCTAGCCAGGGCGCGACTTCAATCAGACAGGTCGTGGCCCCCGTGGCCATAGCGTGAGCGGCAGCAGCAACTCCCCCCAGCGAGCCCCCCACCACGACCACCTGGCATTCCCAAACGTCTTCAAACTTAGGCAAAGGGGCGACTTGGGGGCGACCATTAAAAACCATTGGCTGAGGTATCTGGGGCCGCTTCAGGGCCGGGGCAATCTCGCCGCCTGCCCCAGGTGATGGTGTAGGAGACCAGCGGGATGCGCTTAGCCCTGCGATCGCGCCAACCCCAAACATAACGGCGGCTAGACCCGATAGATTTCGCCATCGCTTTCGCCATCGAATATGCTGCTGAATCTGCCCGCGATCGCCCTTCACACCAAAGTCCTACCAAAATCTAGTTGACGCTGCCACGGTTGTAGCACACCTTTTCCCACTGCGATCGCCCTTTGGCATGCTCCGTTACAAGCCGCACCGGGGCAAGATGAACCTGGTAAAGTAGCCACAGATTTGCTTTCGCCTCGCCCTATGACCTCCGACCCGACCTTTGCGCCTACCCCCTCTACTGCCGATTCGGTGCCCTATGCCTCCTCTGGTAGCGGTGTAGTCTCTGCGGCTACACCGCTTCTGTCGGTAGAAGCGGTACAAAAATATCTCAATCGATCGCGGGCCTCGGTGTATCGCTACGCCAACACCGATCCCGAGCTACTCAACCCCCCCTACGACCAAACCAAGCTCAACCCCGAAGTGCGTCGAGATAAAGATGCTCCCCTAGAGTTTCGCCCCCAAGAGGTGCGGCGATTTGCTGAAGAAGTACTAGGTCTGCACCCCACCATTCAGGTACAACCTGTCGAAGAAACCCTCACCCACGATCTGATGCGGCAGATGCTTCAAGAACTGCGAGCGATCCGTAAACTCCTGGAGGAGCAGGGGAAGTGAGGGGATGAGAAGGTGAAGGGATGAGGACGTGGAGCGTAATATCCGTAATTCCTGCAAACGGTCGGGAATGATAGATTCGAGATTGGTTTAAACCTGTAGGCTAGATCTAGCCATAAGTTAAGCCTTGGGGGTGATCAATGTCATGGATTGATTGCTATAACCTTGCATTATGGTTGTGATGGAACCGTTTTCCACCTCGGTGTCGTCGATAATCTCGTCCATGGCGAGCGCACGATGGCGGTGGCCTCAGCTGAGGCTCACCGATGATGGTTGGATATGTGGGATTGTCTGGGCTTTTGTGGCTCTGCCCCAACCTCAGACAGCTATCCCTTGTTGATTTCTGTAATGGCATGTATGGATTCTGCTAGTCAACCTGACACCCCTGCGGGGGAACCTCCTAGTCCTTCATCCAGTGTGTTGGGCGTATTAATTGCGGTTTTGACGCTAACGTTGCCGCTGTTTATGGTCGCCCATTTTTCATCAGCTACAGCCAATCTTGAACAACCCCCCGCCTTTGCGGCACCTGCTTCGGCGGGGCGTTAGGAAAGCACCTAATCCATTGGTAACTCAGTGATCGATCTATTGACATAAAGCGTGGGCAACGCTTCAGCCTCTTCTCCGCTATCGCCTTAACCTGCGGGATCGTGGCTTAAACCTTGCGGAAAATGAGTCATCGCCCCGTAGAATACTATGTCGGAAGGGCACTTGCTGGAGCTTGGCCGCTGTTATTTGCGGTGCGAGGATCCAGGCCTGCTGCCATGTCCGTGATGTTTATTTGTTATCCATTGGAGTATTGTTGTGGATCTATCCCGTATTCCAGCTCAGCCCGAGCCTGGACTAATCAATGTGCTGGTAGAGATTACCGGCGGCAGCAAAAATAAGTATGAATTTGACAAAGATCTAAACGCCTTTATTCTTGACCGGGTGCTGTTTTCGTCGGTGAAATACCCCTACGACTACGGCTTTGTGCCCAACACCCTAGCCGATGATGGCGATCCCCTCGACGGCATGGTGCTAATGGATGAACCTACGTTTCCGGGATGCGTAATTGCATCGCGGCCTATCGGCATGCTGGAAATGATTGACGGCGGCGATCGCGACGAGAAAATCCTCTGCGTGCCTGCTGAAGACCCCCGCTACGTCAACGTTAAGTCGTTAGATGACGTAGCCCCCCACCGGTTAGACGAGATCGCCGAATTCTTCCGCTCCTACAAAAATCTGGAGAAGAAGGTAACCGAAATTTTGGGCTGGCAGAATGTTGACAAGGTTGCGGCTTTGGTAGAGCAGTGCATAGCCGCAGCCAAGTAGCGCTGCGTTCCCTAAGACAAAAAAGGCGCTGCTTAGAGTTCTAAGCAGCGCCTTTTTATCGGTTAAAAACTCATTTGAGGGCCTATTCCCACCGGTTGCAACGGCAGGAATAAGCCGATCAGGTTTAGTAGAGCTCTTCTTCCTGGTGAGTCATGATGGTGCAGTCGGAGGTGGGGTAGGCAACGCAGGTTAGCACATACCCAGCGCCAATCTGGTCATCATCCAGGAAGGACTGATCGGATTGATCAACGGTACCAGCAGTGATTTTACCGGCGCAGGTGGAGCAAGCCCCAGCCCGGCAGGAGTAGGGCAGATCTAGGCCCTGCTCTTCGGCGGCATCAAGAATATAGGTATCGTCATCAACGTCGATGGTTTGATTGAGCCCTTCAGCTTCGTTGATCAGCGTAACCTTGAAGGTTGCCATGGTGCTATCCTCTCGTCAAATACAGATTTCACGTCGATCTATAAACTACAGAACAGCCTTGGGATAAGGTTTCCAGGATTTGCTCTGAGCAGATCTAACACAATCTTGATACTACGGGAAAACCTGAAGCCTGTCTTGCCTTTTTAAGGCTTGGCTGAACGGGATTCGTAATCAAACCGATTGGTAATGGATTGGTTTGCTTATGGGTTTCAGGATCCTAAACGATCAGTGGTGGCCATAGGGATGATCGAGACTCCGTAATTTGAGACAAATAGCCTAAAAAAAATGGGTCAGGCTGAATGTTCAGCCTGACCCAAGCGTAGGTGAAAAAAGGGTTGCCTACATTGACTGGTTATACTTAACGCCTCGGTAGGTCATTTCGACCTGATGATAATGGCTCTTACGGCGGTTAACATGCCGCCAGGTGGCCGGGGCTCCCCGATAGGTGCCAGCGGTTTCTACGCTGTCGATCTGCGCCTGGGGCAGCTGCACGTCGTACTGGGCACCACGATAGGACAGCTTCATGACAAAAACTCCGCGTTGAGGGTATCGATACAGCAGCAGCGTTACCCTCAGCCTGGTTGCGCGAATAATGAGCAAACTCGCTGAGTAAACTGTAGCTATATTTACAGTTTAGTTTGCGAGATCCTGGGTTTCAATTCTGGCGATCGCCCGACATAATTTTTATCAGTCCAGACCGAATGATTAAATACCTAGCTTCAGGGGTAAGGGCAGGGCGCTAACTCTAGACTTTTCGTACCTTTAGAGGCCCTTGCCCCTAAAGCTTTTCCTTTTTTCAAAAAACCGCCTAGGACTTACGACTGTTTTCAGCGACCTGAAGATTGAACTCGGCCTGGGTTAGCAGTGCCGCAACCTGACAGGCGGTGTCGGGGGAAATGGCTGGCTGGCTTTCCGATAAAAAATCAAGGTAGCCATTAAAGGTGCTCATGACGATTTGCTTGTTTTGCAGCATGGTTGATCTCCTCAAAAAGGCTTGGCTTGCAGACAGAAGCTGCCCCATCATAGAAGCTGCCCCATCATAGAAGCTGCCCAACCCCGATCGCTAATGTCGTTATACTTAATATTCTTTGATGGGAGCTGTTTGCAAAGGACGTTGGGGCTGCATCCATGGCCGATTTAGTGTTGTTTTGGCACCGTCGCGACCTGCGCCTGGGCGACAATGTGGGGTTGTCGGCGGCGCGCGATCGCACTCCCCAGGTTGTGGGTGTGTTCTGCCTTGATCCCAGCATTCTCCAAAACGGTGACGTAGCCCCGGCGCGAGTGGCCTACATGATTGGCTGCTTGAACGCGCTACAAACAGACTACGCCGAGGCGGGCGGACAGCTTCTGATTCTGCAGGGTGACCCACGCCAAAAAATTCCGGCCCTTGCTCAGGCGCTAGAGGTTGACGCGATCTACTGGAACCGCGATGTAGAACCCTACTCGCGCCAGCGCGACACCTGTGTTGCCCAGGCGCTCAAGGAAGCCAGTATAGAATTTCACACTACCTTTTGGGATCAGCTGCTGCACGCCCCAGGAGAGGTGCGCACCGGGGCAGGCGACCCTTACTCCGTCTACACCCCCTTCTGGCGCAACTGGATTCGGCGGGCTAAGGCCGACCCGCTGCCAGGCCCCAAAGGGCTGCAACCCCTGAGCGCCAAACAGAACAAGGCGGCGAAGACGGTCGGCTGCATCGATCTGCCCAGCGCCGCAGATTTGGGCTTTAGCTGGCAAAACGGGTTTCCGGTAGAGCCTGGAGAGCAGGGGGCGCTGGATCGGCTAGAGGCATTTTGCGCCGATGATCGCGCCGTTGCCGCTTACGACGAGCAGCGCAACTTTCCCTTTGTGGATGGCACCTCGCGTCTGAGTGCGGCGCTGAAGTTTGGAGCCGTGGGCATTCGCACTGTATGGGCCGCCGCCGATGCCGCCTACAGCCGCAGCCGCAGCGACGAAACCCGCGACAACGTGCAGACCTGGCAGCAGGAGCTAGCCTGGCGCGAGTTTTATCAGCACGTGATGTACTTTTTCCCGGAGCTGGCTGATGGTCCCTACCGATCGCCCCTAAAAGATTTTCCCTGGGTCAACAATGAAGACCACTTTGCCACCTGGTGCGAGGGGCGTACTGGTTACCCGATTGTGGATGCCGCCATGCGCCAGCTCAACGAGATTGGCTGGATGCACAACCGCTGCCGCATGATTGTGGCCAGTTTTCTGACCAAAGACCTGATTGTCAACTGGCAGTGGGGCGAGAAATACTTTATGCAGCATTTAGTAGACGGCGATCTGTCGGCCAACAATGGCGGCTGGCAGTGGAGTGCCTCTAGCGGCATGGACCCCAAACCGCTGCGGATTTTTAACCCCGCCAGTCAGGCCCAAAAGTATGACGCTGAGGCCGAATACATTCGCCAGTGGGTACCCGAACTCAGGTCGCTGGATACCGGAGCCCTGGTGACCGGGAAGATTGCGGCGGGCGATCGCGGCGACTACCCAGCCCCTATTGTCGACCACAAAACCCAGCAGGCGTTGTTTAAAGACAAGTACAAAGCCCAAAGGACTTAACCAGAGGCAAGGCTTAGGGTGACAGATAAAATAAAACTCTTCTAGGTTGAAACCCGTAGCTTTTCTTCTTTTGGATCCGAGTTTAATTTAACCCATAAGCAGTCTGCCAAAGCAACCGGGTCGGCATTGATTCGGGCTTAAAACTGCTCGACCTGGGCAATGAGGTTCGCTTTTTGGTCATAGGAGGAGTGATAGGTCATGTCCTCTCGCGGCTACTGTTAGAGATGCCCCACCGGCACAAAACCAGGACCTGTAGTTGGCCTTGTCAACAACGAAAATCGTAGCCATCAGCGTTCATCAGAAACTGGTGCTGGAGCTGTACACTTGCACTCTATGCAGTGGGTAATTTTTCTCCAATCCCCACCGCAAAACTGTCTGGAGTGTTGGATGATGTGTCGTATTGATACAAGGAACCCCTATGACTGCAACTGGCCACGAAGGGAGCCCAAATCCCAAACTGCTTCCACAAACGAGAGTATTGGGGGAAGCCGGAGTACCACCTAGCAAAGCGACTAACGGCAAGGTAGATATTAGTCAGCGGCGCTCTAGCTGTACCTGAAGCCGCATCGCATATACCAGCTAACTCAACAAGCACCTTTAGTCCTATCACATTTTCCAAAGCTTCTTGCTCCCCCCAGACCAAACTTTCCACTCTCTAGCCACTCTAGTTTGATGAGAGACCACCAGTCGGAGGTCAGACCTTGCAGCAAATAATCATAGGGCAGCCACCCATATCCGCTAAGTCCCCAACTTGTTCCCCACGAATTCCTAATCAGGAAGGCTCCTTGAGAGAATTCTTGAGGGTTGTTAGATTTCATGATTCTCTTAAAGTCGTGGTAGCCAACAGCTAAGGCAGCATGCCCCCCGACCGGCATATCAGGTTTTGAGAGGCCACATTCTGACTTACCCGGGTAGGGGATGTACCCTCGCTTAACATTAAATGGGTCATGAATGGACTCATGCAGTGTGAAGCCAAACGTGCATGGGAAGCCTGCTGCCAGAGCGATCTTGATACGAGTTAGCAGTTCATCCCCCATTATATTTGGCTGGTCAATGCGAAAGTAGTTTAGTGCTTGGTAGTTCTGGGCAAAGGAGTAGCAAAACGGTGTTGGCTCCTCGTCAAAATTGTCGGTGTCATAGCGCCAGTAATTTTCTGGAGGCACGCCAAATAGGGCCATCGCCTTAATAGTTTCTCGCAGCGAAGATCCAGAGTCGCCAGTACGCCCCATCAGGTTACGAGCAATTTTATAGAGAAACCTTCGAGAGACATCTTTATTGCCGCCGCCATACCTTCGCGCAAAGTATTCAACCAGCGCAGCCCCCGCTTGAGCAGAACAAGACTGTAACGACCCCTGGTCATAAATTGGAGAGCACCAGAGGCTTAAGTCTACTATTTGGGGAAGATAGGTATAGGTTCTTATATCAGGCGGTGGCGGATTATCTTTACCTTCTACAGATTCAAACCTTCTCCTAGCAGCCTTTCGATTCTTTAACAGATCTGCCCCACCAGGCACCAGATAACTGGGGAAAAGCCACTGGTTGATCTCACTATTGCTTGGGCTGCCTGAGGAGTTGACAGCTAGCCTATCACTTGCACTGATCGTTTGACCCGATGAATGAGATATGGGAACTGATCCAACGTGCTCATCCGTCAGTTCAAGGGTTACCAGATCCTTAAATCTACTGTTTTCTTGAGTAGCTTTAGGCTGTTGAGCATCTAATTCATGTTCATCAAGAAGTTCGATGAGTGCATTAAAAGTAACCAAGAAATCATTTTCTTTCTTGGAGTCTGCTTCAGTTTGTTCAGCAAACCACGTGACAGGATCACCTTCTAATTTTTCAGCTTTTTTGTTTAAGTTTTGGATTCTCTCAATTAAATTAGATGCGTTCTCTAAGTCTGTGGATGCGTTCTCTAAATCTGTAGGTGCTTTATCCAAGCCACCGTTAGCACCCTGGGTAGGTTGTTTTTCTTTGTTTTCATCTGGTGTGGAGGCAACTGACTTAGAGTTTAGAAAAGCCACAACCCTATAGATTTTTCCGAGAAAATAAGCTGAGTCACAAAGTTTCTTTAGCTCTATCTTGAAAGATTCTGACAATTCTTGTGACTGAGAGTCTTTCAGATTCACTTTTATTACTAAAGCTTTAACGGCTAACAAGTCCCTTCTGAATGTCTCTTTGAAATAAATTTTAATTCTTTGAACAGAGAGGTCAACAGACTCTTTTGACAACTCTTTCAATCGATCGAGATTTTTTTGCTCTTCTTCAAGCGCAATAAAGTCTTTATCGGGTAGCTGAATCGTCTGCCCTAGTGAGTAAATAGGAGGCTTTTGCTTTGAGTCTTGGCTAGCACCTAGTAAGAGATTAGTCTTATCATCATATTTTTTTGGGTATTTGAATAAAGAGAGAAAAACTTTAGTCGCAATTTCCAGAGCTGTTCCCAGTGTTTTTGGGTAAGACCCTACAGGCCCAGCGATTAAAGTTATGACCGACAAAATAGGCTCTATCTCAAAGAAGTTCTCTCGTGCAAATTGCTCTACACGTAAGCCAATCTCTTTCCCGATTTTGTTAATCTCTTCTTCACCTTGATCCTGGCATCGTTGTCTGTGTTCTTCCACAAAGAGTAGTTCAAACACTGCTCTTAGCATATCCGAAGGCAAAGATGTAGAAAACGGAACTCGTGAGAATACTGCTTGCCTGAAGGATTTCAGTTCGGTGTCACTATCAAGTTTCTCTTCTTCCAACCGGTCTTCTTCAAGAGGGCCTACCTTCAGCCACTCCCTTAGCCATGTGTATGTTTGTATACCAACTATACCATCAGCATGAATTGCGTACTGCTTTGTATCTTTGCCGGGCTCATTCTCAACTTTTTCAATTGAGAGGTTCACCCAAGCCTGAAATCCATCAACTAATGCCCTCAGTATAAAATCATATTCTTCATCGTTGAGCCATGACCAATAGCGATTAGCTTCATTTAAGAAGACCAGGAAGTTATCTTTCTCTAAATCTATTCGATCATCTTTTTTATTTTTTCCTATACTGGCCTTTAAGTTGTTTTTTACACGGTTTCTCAAAGCTGCTTTGATAACACTAATCTTTTTTAATTTCTCTGCCGAATCATCTTCCTCTGAGGCAAACTCTGGCCTAGAAAATATTATATTTTTCTGATAAAAATAAACCATAAGAAACTTGAGCAATATAACTCGTCTGTCTTTTTTCTTTTCGGAGAGGACTTGGTACGTATTGACTTTGACAAAGTTAAACTGTTCTAGATCTTCTGAAAGGCGGTCAACTTCTTGCCTGGCTTCGAAAGGAAGACGGTTGTCAATACTCTTTAGAATGTCACGAACTCTTCTAAGAGAAATTTTAGAGTCATTATCTGAGTACTGCTTGGTAATTTCTGTATAGAGATCATAATCTCTTTCGTCAGGGCTGTCTGGAACCCAGCCAAGACCTTTTTCAGTGAATTTTTGGGGTCTATTTGCACTAAACATTTAGGGAGCCTTTTAATTTAGTAAGAGGTTTTTTCGATTAATCTTTGATTTGAAAACAAGTAACACCTATTTTTACAAGAGTTTACAGAGAACAGAAAGTGGTTGGCAATTCTTCTGCGCCCCCAGAAACAGTTCGGCGTTGGGCTGGGTAGTCCCTTACCCAGCCACAGCCCTCTTCCATGAGTTGATCTAGACTGATGTTGCTAATATCCCAAACAATTATGTTATCGTCTGCACCCCCAGTCACAAAAGCCGTCCCATCTTGGTTGAAATCTACTGCATAGACTCCCTGGCTATGCCCTTTAAAGGTTGTTATCAACGTGCCATCTTTTTGCCACAGTTTGACCGCACCGTCATCACTAGCAGTGGCAATTCTCTGTCCATCTGGACTAAGAGCAATACTCCACACCGGGGCTGTGTGCCCCTCTAAGACTGCAATGGGCTCATCTGGTTTTGCTAGATCCCATACTCGAGTCAAGTTGTCTGCACCACTCGCTGCTACGGTTAAGTTGTCTGGGCTAAAAACAACGCTATAAACCGATCCAGATGCAGCATCAAAAGAGTGAATAATCTGCCCACTCTGGTTCCAAACTTTAACAGTGCCATCTTCACTGGCGGTGGCTAAAAATTTGCCATCATTACTAAACACAACTTTTTGGACCCCATTTGTATGCCCTTTCATTTCCGTCAACAAATTGCCCTTTATATCCCAGAGCTTAGCTGTACCGTCATAGCTAGAGGTCGCAATATTTTGGCCTGAAGGACTAAAACTGACGCTCAAAACAATATCTGTATGCCCTTTCAATGAAGAGATCAAAGTGCCATTCATATCCCAGATATGAGCTACTCCACTACTGCTAGCGGAAGCAAGGAGCTGTTCCTTTGGGCTAAAGTCCAGCCCGTTTACAGAACCTCCAGCCCCATTTAGGCTGGAGATAACTCTGATCTTTTTGCCTTGATTGTTCCATATAAAAATTTGGCCGTTACGGTCAGATGTTGCTATAAACTGCCCATCAGAGCTGTAGCTAACCGCATAAATATCATCTGGGTGGCCACTTAAGATCTGGGCTTTTCCTGGGCCTAACTGCCAGAGCCTTACTGTCTTATCTGTGCTGGCCGAAGCCAAGATTAGCTGACCAGGGGTGGAAGAGTCTATGGGGCGAAAGCTGAGGTTTAGAACCCTACCCTCATGGCCATTGAGCGTTTCTAGGAGAAATCCTTGCCGGTTCCAGACTTTGACGGTGCCATCATTACTCGCAGTGGCGACATATTGGTTGTCAGGGCTAAAAACGATACTTTGAACAATATCTTCGTGTCCGACTAAAGCTATGGGCTCAGCATCTAGAGACTCTAAATTCCACAAGAAGGCTATCCCGTCTGTACTGGCCGACGCTAATGTGCGGCCATCGGCAATGTAGCTAACCTGAGTAACAATCGGAGCGGGACCGTTGAGGATACCTGACCTGTTTCCTGCCCTATCCCAAAGTTCAATGGTGCCATCAGCATTGCCAGTAGCAACAGATTGACCATCGGGAGAAAAGCTCACTGTGTAAATTCCTCCTCCCCCTCCCTGAAGCACAATGGGAAGAGCCTGCCCCTCCAAATTCCAAAACTTGACGGTACCGTCTTCACTAGCCGTCGCCACCGTTTGACCATCTGGGCTAAAACTAGCGCCCCAGATCGTAGCAGTGTGGCCTTTTAAGGTTGCGACCTCTTCCCCCTTAGGAGTCCAGAGCCGTGCTGTTTGGTCAAAACTAGCTGTGGCTAGTAGATCCCCTTTAGGGCTAAAGCTCACTCCTGTAACTGTGTCAGTGTGGCCTTCGAGAGTAGTAATCTCTTGACCGGTAGATTTCCAAATCTTTGCAGTACCATCAAAGCTAGCTGTAGCAATGGTCTGACCATCAGGGCTAAAGCTCACCCCGTTAACAGTGTCTGTGTGGCCCTCCAGACGGTTAACTTCTTTGACCCAAAATACTGCTTGGGTCAGGGCTTCTACAACTTTAAGCCCTAACTCAGGCCGGTTTTGCAGTAGCCGGGTTTGTTGCAACTGATGTCCTGCCTGCAACGATAGCAAGAGCGCATCGAAACGATCAGGGTTATCCCTAAAGGCAAGATTGGCTCTGTCTACCGCCGACTGAATTTGTAAAGAGTGCAGGTGCCGGTAAGCCTGTAACAAGACAACACCTGTACCTGCCGTCACCGCCAGGGTGAGCCCCAGCACCGTCGCACCCACGCGCTTTAGCCGTCGTGCTTGTTTGCCGGTCTCTAGTAGCCTCCGGTTGGCCTCCTCCACATCGCGGCTCTTGTCAAGATAGATCCGGTGCTGTTCGGCCACCTTAGGTTCTTGTTTTTTAGCGATCGCGGATTCCAACCACTGCTCGGCTTCCAGCAAATCTTGGCCGCGCAAAAGTAAATCGTCTCGCCGATGGGCCTGCTCCCACTCCAAGGCCCGAGTTAATAAGCGGGTATGGGCACGAACATAGGGAAGATTTAGGTTGATGGCCTGTACCAAAGACTGAAACGCTTGGTCAAAGTCATCCTGTTCTCGAAACATGATCCAATTGTGGCGGCTCAGCCCCTCATGCATAAACACCTTATCGAACCCTTGCCGCCGTACAATCGGCACCAAGCGTTTGTTGTGGGCGGTGGCGTGTTCAATCTCCCGGCGGCACACCTTCGACTGAATCGAGTCGGGGCTAATCACAAAGACAAATGAATCTGTCGACTCAATCCCTCGCTTAATTTCTTCCCACCAGTCAGCCGTCAGGGCAATGTCCTGCCAGTCAATCCAGGCATCGTATTTACTACGGCTTAAAGCTTCATGCAGCACTCTTGCAAAATCAATGTCTTTACGGGAGTAAGAAATAAAAATATCAGCCACAGGAGGAAATTGAGGTAGGGCACCAGTGGCTTAATTATGGTCTTTTTGGGCAGCCCCGCTTTAAATTCCATAATTATTCAATATCAATCTATAGCTCTTTAGAGATTAATGCTTTTAGCTTTAGCTTTGCTTCCTTTAAAAATCCAGGTACAGTACCCATATCTCACTGCAACAAGCTGTAGTCAGCCCTCGCAGATCTCCAAAAAGTAGATACAGTCAGCCCAATTTTCAGTAGTCAGGGCATAGACAGCAATTCGGACAGATTTGAGCGGTTCATTACCTGATAAGAGACCAGTGCCTTAAGTTCACCAATGCATTTCAAAATTGGCTGGAGGATCTGCTTAAAACAATAAGCTGGGTATGCTCACCCGAGAAGAATATGAGGAGCTTAACTCGATCGGCGAAATTGATCGTCTCTTTACCTACCTCAACTCCTTATAGCTGTTTACCGCCGTCGCCTGGGGCGCACAATACTAAACAGCAGCCACAGGCCAAAGAAGCTGGCCGCCGCAAACAAAACAATGCTAAGAATCTGCCCCTGGGGCGACTGGCGGCCCGTGGCGACGATCGCTGCTCCCACGATCAAAGCGGCCACCACAATGCTAAACGACTGGCGGTTGGAGGCTTCGTCAAGGCTGCGGCGCAGTTCATCAACACCTTGAATCTTGAGGTTAAAGGTAAGCTGCTCAGAACTGAGGCGATCAAGCAAGAAGCCTACCTGACGCGGCGAACTTAGCGACAGGTTGCGAAATTCTAGCCCCGTACGCAGCAGCGCCAGCAGCGGATCGTCTCCCACCAGCTGCTGACGAAACAAGTCGGCCATCAGCGGCCGCACTTCATCAATTAGATTGACGCCAGGGTTGAACTGGCGAGCGGCTCCCTCCAGGTTGGCCAGCGATTTGGTGAACAGCCCCACATTGGCGGGCCAGCGCAGATTGTTGCGAATGCCCGCCGCTAGAATTTCGCCAAAAATTTCGGCGGTGTTAATCTGCTCCAAACTTAGGCCATAGTAGCGGCCCAGCAGTCGGGTGTAGTCGCTCTCTAGCCGGGCCAGGTTAACCGGCTTTAGGGGTTCGGCCAGCTGCAGCGTCAGCTGAGCGCACCGCTGGGAATCGCTATTGACAATGGCCAGCACCATTTCAGTCATCGTGGTGCGGGTGCGAGGGTCCATATGACCCATCATGCCGCAGTCTAACAAGGCCAGGCGGCCGTCTTCTAGGTAAAAAATATTGCCGGGGTGAGGGTCGGCGTGAAAGAAGCCATCGACAAAATATTGCTTGAAAAAGGCCCGAAACAGCAGAGTAGTGGCTTTTGCCCGCAGACCAACACTGTCGCTGTGGATATCTTCGACCCGCAGGTCGGCCTTGAGCAGGGGGGTGCCCTCCAGCCACTCCATCGCCATAATCTTGGAGTTGGTTAGATCCCAATAAATTTCCGGTACGACCAGCTGGCTGGCGTCGTACCAGGCGCTTTTGGAGAGATTGCTCCGCAGCTGATCGGTATAGGCCGCTTCGGTGGTGAAATCGAGTTCGGCATTGAGGGCATCGGCAAATTCTTCGGCCAAATCGACCACGTTGTAGCGCTGGCCAAACTGGGTCGCCGACACCAGCCGCGCAATATCGCGAATTAACGTCATGTCGCGCTCGACCTGACGCTCAATGCCGGGGCGCTGCACCTTGAGGGCTACCTGCCGACCATCTTTGAGCACGGCCTTGTGGGTTTGGGCGATTGAACCCGCCGCGATCGCGAAATATTCCAGCCGCTCAAATAAATCCTCCGGGGAGCGGGCGAGGTACTGGCGGATGTGGATTTCAATCTCCTCAGGGTCTACGGCCGGAACCGTGCTTTGTAGGCTGCTGAGTTCTTCAATATACGCCGGGGGCATGAGGTCAGGACGAGTGCTCAATAGCTGGCCCAGCTTGACGTATACCGGCCCTAGGTCGGTCAAGATATTGCGCAGCACCGCCGGGGGCGGCAGCTCGGGCTCGTCGGCTTGCCCCCCGACCAGTAGCCGCCGCATGTAGTCCCAGCCGTGGCTCAGCACGACTTCGACGATTTCTCTTTGCCGGGTCAAACGAGACGATGAAACCATTGGAAACTGGGATACAGATGGATCGATGCTAACGCACTGACGTTAAGGCTTTGTCACTTGAGACCTATCCAGCTGAGTTGGTTCAAGTGACTATTGATAAACCAGCGGCAGGGCGGCATTCACCCGGTGTTATGATGCTTGGGCGCTGTCGGTTCTGGTGGGGATCAGCCACTGGAGGCAACGGGGAAAGTGCAGTGTAAGCCTGCCGCTGTCCCGCAGCTGTAAGGTCATTTTTGCTCAGCAGATTAGTCTGTTCAACACCAAAATGACCGAGCCAGAATGCCCGCCGATCGCACTGTTGATCTTTCTTCGTCTGCGAGGTACGGATGAATCACTACTTTTCTGCCTTGAAATCAATCGGGGCCAATTTGTTGTCGAATCGGCTAAGCCGTGGGGTTGTGGGGGCGATCGCGGCCTTACTGCTGCTGCCGTTGCCCAGCCTGGCCCACCACCCGCTGGGCGGTCAGGTGCCTAGCACTTTTGCGGAGGGCTTTTTGTCGGGCTTGGGCCACCCAATCATTGGGCTTGATCACTTAGCCTTTGTGGTGGCCGTGGGCTTGCTAGCGGCGGTAAGCACGTGGGGCATCGTCATTCCCGTTGCCTTCGTGCTGGCAGCCATGGCCGGAACGGGGCTCCACCTGGCGGCGATCACCCTACCGATGGCTGAGCTGATTATTGCTGGATCGGTACTGGGGTTTGGCGTGCTGCTGGCGCTTAAGAATCGGCCCCAAAGTGCTGTGGTTGCTGGGTTGGCGGCGATCGCAGGACTATTTCACGGGTTTGCCTACGGCGAGGCCGTTTTTGGGGCTCAAACCGTGCCCTTAGCTGCCTATCTAGCCGGGTTTACGGTGGTGCAGATGGCGATCGCGGTGACGGCCTTTGTAATTGGGCGGCAGCTAACCCAACGTACAAACGCGTTTTCGATCCAGCCAGCGGGCCTGGTTATTTGCGGCATTGGCGCTACTTTTCTGGCGACAGCGCTGCTCAACGCAGTACTGCCGGTTTAAAACGCATCCTTATCTCCTAGGATACCCCCGATATTCTAAGCGGTGCCGCCAGCTAGGCAGCACCAGGTCCATCTCTGATAGGCCTGGTGCTGCGTCCGATCATGGTTAAGGGAGACTTCTTGGGGGAGCCTAGCGATCGCTTTTCAAGCCCTGCTGCACCGGGTCAAACCCATTCGGAAAGTGCGTTTCTTGGGGGTCGTAGTCTGCTGAGGTCAGGCAGGCCCCTGTCAGGTTAGCCGTCTTCAGGTTAGTACCAATTAACATGGCTCCCCGCAGGTCGGCCTCGGTCAGGTTGGCCTCGGCCAGATTGGCGTAGCTAAGGTCGGCTCCCCGCAGGTTAGCGCCCCTCAAGTCGCTACCACTCAGGTCGGCGTAGCTGAGGTCTGCCCCCTTGAGGTCTGCCTGACTGAGGTCAACCTCTGAGAGAATGACGCTGCTAAAGGTGCGCTGCCCGGTGGCGTAGGCGTGTAGCAAAGCAGGAGCCGTGGCAATATTGGCAGCAGGGGCAGGCTGAGTCATGGCAAATATGGGAATAGACCTCTTTAGCTTAGGGGCAGACCGCTGGGGTGCACCACAGTTGTAACCATCCTTTAAGCGGGTAGGCACCGCTGCTGTTGGCGTTTCCCCTTCTGTCCGATCAAATCTAATCGTCCCTTAGCTCCGCAGGGTGACCTTAAACTGCTTTTCTAACGCGGCGCGTACTTTTTGGTGGACGGGGTCGACGGTGTCATCGGTCAGGGTTTGATCCGGGGAGCGATAAACCAGGCGAAAAGCAAGGCTGCGCTGTCCCTCGGGCACGGTTTCACCCCGGTATTCATCGAATAAATCGACAGATTCCAGCAGTTTGCCTCCGGCTTTAGCCATGGCGGTGGTCAAGTCAGCTACGGGTACCTCTAGGGGCGCGTAGAAGGCCAAGTCGCGATCGCTGGCCGGAAAGGTCGAGTAGGCCGCAAACTTGGCCGACTTTTGCAGCACCGGCACCAGGCAGGTCTCCAGCGCCGACCAGTTGAGCTGAAACACATACACCTCAGCGGGCAGCTGGCGCTGCTGGCGCAGTTGTGGGTGCAGCTGGCCAAACCGCCCTAGTTCTAGCCGCCCCCGCACCCACAGCGACGCCGTGCGGCCGGGGTGAAAACGCGGGTCGGTGCTATCGGCCCGGTAGTCAACCGCCAGCCCCAGGCGATGGAATACGCTGTCTAAAATGCCCTTGGCCTCGTACCAGGTGAGGGGCTGGTCTTGGCCGCCGGTTACCCACTGGCTCGATTGCCCGTCACCGCCGACAATGCCGCCCACCGCCTCGGCTTCGTGGATGCCGTCGTCGTCCTGCCAAAAAATATGGCCAATCTCAAAGCCGTTGAGGGGGCCGTTGCCCTGGTTGAGGTTAAAGGCGTAGGCCTCGATCAGACCATCGACTAAATCCTGTCGCAGGGCAGAATATTCAGGAAACAGTGGGTTGGCCAGAGTAACCTGGCGATCGCTAATTGGCTTGGTCAACGAGTAATGCAGCAGCTCGGTCAGCCCCGCCGCCCGAAAGGCCTCCCGCAACCGACGCCGCAGGGCCGCTTCCACCGAGAGGTAGCCCCCCACCGCCCTTTGGGGCAGGGTGTCAGCAAAATGGTTGTAGCCGTAGAGGCGGGCAACCTCTTCAATTAAATCGACCTCGCGCTCCAGGTCGCGGTAGCGGTAGGCGGGCACCGTCACAGCCCACACCCCTGCGTCGTCGGCAGGCGCTACCTGGCAGCCCAGCGTTTCCAATAGCCGCTGAATGGTCTCAGGCGGCAATTCCTGAGGCGTATCCCCCAAATTGACAACTTTGCCTAACAGCTGAGCCACCCGGCCCAACCGCAGGGTCAGCACCCGTTCGGGAATAGCGGCCCCGAGGGCTGTAGTACCCACGGTTTGAGCCACCACGGTGGCCCCGGCTAGCTCCTGCAGCAGCTGGAGGGCGCGATCGCAGGCCAGCCCCAGTTCAGCCGGGTTGACCCCCCGCTCATAGCGAGCCGAAGCCTCCGTACGCAACCCCTGACTGCGGGCCGATTTACGAATCGCTGCCGCATCAAAAAAGGCGGCCTCTAGCAGAATGGCCTGGGTACCGTCGTGCACTTCGGTGGCTTCACCGCCCATTACCCCGGCCAGAGCCACAGGCTGATCGTTAGCGGTAATCAGCAGCGTTTCCGGCTGGAGCTGACGCTTCTGGCTATCTAGCGTCACCAGGGTTTCGCCAGGCTGGGCATAGCGAACCCCCAGGGTTAACCCATCGCCGGTAGTGGGCAGGCGATCGCGATCGAAGGCGTGCAGCGGCTGACCCCATTCCAGCAGCACATAGTTGGTGATATCTACCACGTTGTTAATAGGCCGGGTGCCCGCCGCCACCAGGCGCTGCTGCAACCACTGGGGAGACGGCCCCAGTTCAATATTCTCCAGCACCGTACCCATGTAAATGGGGCAGGCTTTCTCATCGGTGAGGGCGATCGCCAAAGCCGCCTGATTCTCAGGTATCGCCGGAGATGGGGTAACGGGCAGACGCAGCGTTGCTCCTGTAATCGCCGCTACCTCACGGGCAATGCCCACCATGCTCAGGGCGTCGGCCCGGTTAGCGGTGGAGGTGACATCCAAAATTATGTCATCGAGACCCAGCAAAGGGCGCACGTCTTGCCCTAGCTCCAGCTCCTCGGCCGCAAAAATATGAATACCCTCCGAATCCTTCGCCAAACCCAGTTCAGCCAGAGAGCAAATCATGCCCTCGGAGGGCACCCCGCGCAGCTTGCGAGGCTTAATAGTGAGATCGACAACGGGCAAATGCGTATTCACCGTCGCCACCGCCACGTAGATATCGGCGCGCACATTGGCGGCTCCGCACACTATAGTTGACCTATCGGCCTGGCCAATATCCACCACACAAACGCTAAGCTTATCGGCATCGGGGTGCGGGGTGCGATCTACCACTCGACCCACTACCACGCCATCAGCCCAAGTGCGTCTATCTTCAATGTCTTCTACCTCAAAGCCTGCCATAGTTAGGGCATCGGCTAGCTCTTCTGGAGAAAGCTGAACATTGACGTATTCGTTGAGCCAGTTGAGAGATATGCGCATGGTAGGGCTAGTTTGACCGCTAAAAAAAGCTGAAACGCTGTAGGTTAAACCTCATCCAAGTCCAGAAGTGGAGTTTGGCCGGTGGGAAACCTACAGATTCCGAGCTGAACTTGATATATTTGCCCAAACATTCTACCCCGTGGGCATTGCATCTACCCAAGGGCGACCCCGGCCCAGCATTCTACTGGCGCACAACTGCGCCTGGGGATCAAGGGTTCATCGATTTTTTACATTTCACTGCGATTTTGGGCGGAAGTATATATCCCTGTGGGTGAATGCTATAACCCCTCTCTGAAAGAGGGAACAATTGGGGTAATGTGGCATTACCGCATGGGACTGGCCCTCACAACTCCCGCATTGTCGGCGTTGTGGCCCCCATCTAAACTGCCCCGCTGCTGGTTAACTCAACCCCAGGCGTAGTCTTCGGGCCTCGTCTAGATATCCACCATCCTGGGCCGCATGAGCTACTGCATTCAACCCGACTGTTCAAAGCCAAAAAACCCCCCCACGGTCAGCCATTGTCAAAACTGTGGGGCAGAGCTGCTGCTGCGGGGCCGTTATCGCATGATTCGCGCCCTGGGGCGGGGCGGCTTTGGTGCTACGTTCTTAGCCCGCGATGAACTGCTGCCGGGCAAACCTCCCTGCGTCATTAAGCAGCTGCGCCCGTCGGCCGAGGCTCCCCACATCCTCGAAATGGCCCGCGATCTATTTAAGCGGGAAGCCAAAATTTTGGGAATGATTGGCAACCATCCCCAGCTGCCTCGCCTGCTTGATTACTTTGAAAGCGATCAAGAGTTCTTTTTGGTGCAGGAATATATCAACGGACTCACGCTTCAGCAGGAAGTCAAGCGCGGTGGCCCCTTTACCGAAGCGGGGGTGAAGCAGTTCTTGAGCGAAATTTTGGCGATGGTGCAGTACGTTCACGACAACCACGTCATTCACCGCGACATTAAACCCGCCAATATTATTCGCCGCGACCAGGATAAAAAACTGGTGCTGATTGACTTTGGCGCAGTAAAAGACAAGGTCAACCCAACCCAGGCCGCCAACTCTGACCAGACGGCCCTCACTGCCTACGCCATTGGCACCCCCGGCTATGCACCGCCCGAGCAAATGGCCATGCGCCCGGTATACGCCAGCGACATCTATGCTCTGGGGGTCACCTGCGTTTATCTGCTGGCGGGCAAAGCACCCAAGGATCTCAACTACGACCCCAATACGGGGGAACTGCTGTGGCGCGAGCAGGTACACATTAGCGACCACTTCGCTGGGGTGCTGCAAAAAATGCTGGAAATTTCGGTGAAGCACCGCTACCAAAGCGTAGCGGCCATTCACCGCGATCTAGATCTAGAGCCCTATATGGAGAGTTTGGCCCAAAATATGGCCTTTCCCTCGGCAGCGGGGCCGAACAGCAATGGGTTTACGAACAGCAGCGGACCGGTCAGCAATTCTTCCAGCCATCCGTCTATCAGCAATTCTGGCGGTTCTCCCTCATCTCGGATGGCGGCGGCGATTCGAGCCAGGCGCGAGCGATCGCATTCGGGGGCCAAGAGCGTCGCTCCCCTGGTACCCAGCCGCAATGGGACACCTTCTCCCCGGCCTAAAGTAGCCCCTGCTACCCTGCTGACCTCAGACGATGTCAAGCAAAAATACACCAAGGGGCGGCGCGACTTCTCGCTGCAAACCTTCAAAGACCTCGATTTGCAGCGCACGCTACTGGTGGAGGTCAACTTTAACCAATCCAAGTTGCCCAGCGCCAACTTCCAGGGGTCTGACCTCAGCAACGCCAACTTTGGCCGCGCTAACCTGATCCGGGCCACCCTACGCAACGCTAAGCTGGTCAAGGCCTACTTCCACTATGCCAATTTAGAAGGAGCCGACCTTCGCGGCGCAAATCTAGCCCACGCCTGTCTTTCTAATGCCAACCTGCGCGGCGCTAACCTCTGTGGAGCCGACCTCACGGGCGCATTGATCTCTGATGATCAGCTCGCTAGCGCTCGAACTAACTGGTCAACGGTTATGCCCAACGGTCGTCGTGGCGTGCTCTAGGGGCTGGCATCCATTAATGGCTGATAGTTCGAGCATCAGCGGTTACAGCCTCTTGCCTTAGCCCCTCGCCTTTTTTGGATTGGGTGCGACAACGCTGAGGGCATCAGGAGTATAGCTAGGACCGATGACACGCCCTAGGGCAGGGCAGCCGCCTGCGTCTGAGTTGAACCAGCGCTAGAGGTATCAACGGGTTCAGCGTTCAAAACTGGAGCGGGAGCGTTGCGCAGCGCCACTAAAGCCTCTTTGATAATGACCGCAGCGGGAACAGCCACAATGACCC
>NZ_JADEXE010000230.1 GCF_015207265.1 Nodosilinea sp. LEGE 07298
CCCGCGCCCCGTCCCCCGCCAAAAACAAGCCGTCCTGCTCTTCTACCTGGGGGCCACCTGCCGCAGCCAGGCGGTGCTGCAGCGGGTCGTGTACGATCGCATGTTGCACAAAGCCGAAGGCCACTTTTCCGCCTGTTTGCGCATCTTTCGCGACCTACAACAGCCCGAGCTAGTGGGTAAGTTTATTCACGCCCTAGCCGAGGTGCAGCAAAAGCTGGGGGCTTGGCCTGCCCTGGCCCGCACCGCCCAGGAGGGGCTAACCCTGCACCGACAAGACCCCATTCGCCTAGCCCGCGATCACGGCTACCTGGCCGAAGTGGCCCTGGCCCAGGGCGATGCCGCCATAGCCCAAGTCCAGGCCGAGCGGGCGTTGCATATTCTGGCGATCGCGGGGGCTATTAAGGCCAGAGCCGTGAACACCGAGGGGCCAGCCCTCAATGGCTTACCCGCCGATTTGCCCAATAATTCGCCCAATGGTTCGCCCAACGATTCGCCCAACGATTTGACCACCGCCGAGCTATCGGTGGCCAACCAGTACCAGCGGGGCTGGTATTTCTATTTGCTGGGGCGCGTGCACATTGCCCAAGACCAGCCACAGACCGCCATTGCCTTGCTCGAAGACGCCTGCACCCACACCGACCCTAAAACCGATTTGCCCCTCTACCGCAGCATTCTGCAAACCCTGCAAAAGCAGTACTACCAGCAAAAAAACTATCGTGCTGCCTTTGGCGTCACGCTCAAGCAGCGCCGGGTTGACACTCAGTTTCGGCTGCGGGCCTTCATTGGGGCGGGCGAAATTCAGCCCCAGGAGTATCCTGCAGCAGCGGCGGCGCGATCGCCCCAGCCCATACTCGCCACCGAAATTCAGGCCTCGGGTCGCCAGGTCGATGTCGAAACCCTCACCTACCGCCTAGAGCAGGCCCGCTATCCGCTGATTGTCATCCACGGGCCATCGGGGGTGGGCAAAAGCTCTATTCTCTACGCAGGGCTGATGCCCGCCCTCGATAAATCATTTCCGGAGGGGCGATCGACGCTGCCCGTATTGGTTAAGGGCTACCGCGACTGGCCCGATGAAGTCAATCAGGCCCTGGCCCGTGCCCTACAGCAGCAGAGCGAAGCTGACGGCATTCCGCCCGCTGCCCCGATCGGCCCCACCGACCTGATTTTGCGCCTCAAGACCCTCACCGAACAGAGCTATCGGCAGATTGTGCTGATTTTTGATCAGTTTGAAGAATTTTTTGTCGAAGCCGCAGAGTTGTTTCAGCGACGCGACTTCTACGCCTTTTTAATCGACTGCCTGAACACACCCTACCTGAAGGTGGTGCTGGCCCTGCGGGAAGACTACCTCCACTACCTGCTCGAAATCGAGCGCGGCTTTGACCTCGACATTATCAACAACGACATTCTCAGCCGCGACTACCGCTACTACCTGGGCAACTTTAGGGCCACCGACGCCAAGTTTTTAATTCGTCGCCTCACCGACGACGCCCACTTCTACCTCGAAACCGCCCTGATCGATCGCCTGGTCGCCGACCTGGCCAATACCCTTGGCGAAGTGCGCCCGATTGAGCTACAGGTGGTGGGAGCGCAGCTGCAGCGCCAGGAGATCAATACCCTGGCCGAATACCTAGCCCTGGGCAACCACCCCAAAGAAACCCTGGTGCAAAACTTCTTGGGCACCGTTGTGCACGACTGCGGCCCCGAAAATGCCGACTTAGCCCGCCTGGTGCTTTACCTGCTGACCGACATCGATCGCGAAAGCCGCCCCTACCGCCCCCAAAAAAGCCGCCAAGACCTGGAAGAAGAACTCGACCTGCGCGGTGCCGACTACCGAGAAGACCAGCTAAACCTGGTGCTCGATATTTTGGTCGGGTCAGGCCTGGTGTTTTTGCTGCCCGATATCCCCATCGATCGCTACCAGCTGGTGCACGATTACCTGGTCAGCTATGCCCGCCAAGAGGCCCCAGCGCACCTGCTGGAGAAACGGCCCCGCAGACAAGGAGCCGGGGGGAATTAGGGGCTGGGCGGTTAAGGCATTCCCTAGAGCACAAGAATAGTACCTAAAAACACCCCCCACCCTGGTGCCCATACAGAGCATGGGCACCAGGAAGGGTGAATACTGGGTTCTAAGCTACCGCCGCTGCGGCCAGGTAGCCCATCGCTTCGAGCTTGCCGATTACCTGGGCGACGCTTTCGTCAACGGTTTGCTGGTCGGTGTGGCAGTGCACTTCGGGGTTGAGGGGGGCTTCGTAGGGGTCATCAATGCCGGTGAACTGCTTAATTTCGCCAGCCCTGGCTTTTTTATAGAGGCCCTTAACGTCGCGGTCTTCGCAGACATCGAGGGGGGCATCGACAAAGACTTCGACGAAATCACCAATGCGATCGCGGACTGTATCTCGCGCCTCCCGGTAGGGCGAAATGGCCGACACCAGCACGACTACGCCATTGCGGGTCAGCAGGTGCGACACAAAGCCAATCCGGCGAATGTTCTCATCCCGGTCTTCTTTGCTAAAGCCCAGGCCCTTGGTCAGGTTGGTGCGCACAATATCGCCGTCAAGTACCTCTAGCTGGCAGCCTCGCTGACGCAGTTCGGTCTCCAGAGCACGAGCAATGGTCGACTTACCCGACCCGCTCAACCCCGTAAACCAGATCGTTACTCCACGCTGCGCTGTAGCCATTAAAACAACTCCGTAACTGCTCTATAAATTAAACCAAATTCAAGTCCAGAAATGGAGTTCTACCTATAGGAAAAGAACAGATCTCTATTTGGACTGGGGATAAACCACTGACTGGCCCACCCCTTTCACTGGCTACCGACCTTGGCCGTCAGCTTTTTTTGCCCCTTGCGGCTGCCAAACAGGTGGGCATAGACATAGGTAAACTCGCCCCCCAAGAAGAAAATTTGGCTAGTCAGGTAAATCCACAGCATGAGCACCATTACCCCGCCCACTACACCGTAGGAGCGAAACTGGCTGCCCAGGCTAATCACACTATTACTGATTAGCTGCTGCAAAATGAGCCACAGCACAGCAGTCAGCAGTGACCCCAGCCACACATCTCGCCAAGACACGCGGGTGCTGGGCAGGCTCTTGTAAAGCACCATCACCACCAGGGTGAGCGTCACAAACGAAATGCCCAGCCGCAGCCACGACAGCAGCTGCACCTGATCAATGCCAATCACGATCACCCACTGGTTGACGCCTTCTAAAAGCTTCGTCACGGTATCGATCGCGATGTTGGAGATCAGCGACACAAAAATGAGGCTGGTTGCCCCCATCACCAGCAAAAACGCCAGAAACCGCCGCCACAAAAAGATAAACGCCACTTCTCCCATGCCGTCGAAGCGGTGATGGCGGGGCTTAGTGTGCCAAATTTTGTCAAACGAGCGACTAAGCGCCCCAAAAAAACCGCTGGAGGTAAACAGCAAAATGCCAAAACCGACAATGCTGGCGCTGGTGCTGCCGGTATGAAACTGAATCAGCGTTGTCTGCACAATGGGAAAGGCATCCGGGGGCAGGGTCTCTTGGGCAAAGTTGAGCACGGCGTTGTAGGCGACGGTGTTGGGGCCAATTAAGAAGCCGACAATACTCAACGACACCAAAATCATCGGAAACATCGAAAACAAGGCATAGTAGGCTAGGGCAGCACCCATCTCAAGGCAGTCGTCCTGCTGCCACTTCATAAGGGTGCGGCCAATCAGCTTGGTCCACGCTGACTGCCCCACTCGATATTTAAAAAAATCGAGCATAGCCGCGTTGTTAATCCATTGGTGTGCCAGTGCCCATGCGCGTCGCCAATGCTCAAACCGCGCCAGTTGCTTCCTCATTCTATCGACCCTGCTTGCTCGTTAGAGTGCTGTGCCAGGTACCTACATTGGCATAAAACACAAAAAGTAGAGCACCAGAGGGAAAAATTGCCCAGTTTTGGGGCGATCGCCCCTTTGCAGCAGGGCTTTAGCGCCTAAACTTCCCTCTTAGACTCTATCAATACCATCTTGCTCCAAACGCTGTCGTTACCAGCAGACATCTGGGCCAGTTTTTAGCCTTTTCACTCCACCACAGGGCAAATTGACCGAGAGTTCACACTGCGACGACGGTGCTAAAGTGCGAATGACTTAGGCCCCACCCTCCAACTGTGGCGAGAGCCAGATCTCAAAGGCCCTTTCCCAAAGGCCCCGAATATTTCCTCGGGGCCTGCTGCATGGGGTGAAGTTTTAAGGGCCGGGCAAAGGATGAATGTTGACCGCTTGATTAAGCGCTCTAGCTGGGCTGTCAACCTCAGACGATGGCTACTACTCTGGTAAAGCTGTCAACTCTGGCCTGATAAATCCTCTAATCGTCCCGGAGGGCCGATCAACATCGACAGTTTTGGGGCTAGCAGCTCAAAATACTCTCATTGCCGTCAGTTTACCGAAACCCTAACGCTGACCTCTTGACGCTTAGCAGCGGGGGCAACCAGGTGGGGCGCGCTCGGCTGCATGGGGGCCACGGTATTGGCCGGGGCTACACTCTGGGCGGCGTCAGCAGCGTCCATTTGATCGCAGATGGCCTTGGAGAAAGCCATGGCTGCGTAGACGCCCCCCAGGTAAAGAAGCACATCAAACCCACCAAAGTACAGATGGAACATTTGTTCAACCCTCCCGGTTGCTCAAGGTTACTGCCGATACTACCGCATCCTTAAGCAGGGGTCCAAGGCGGCACCAGCGACGAAATCGCCTCGATCAGCTCAGCCACCTCCATAGGTTTGGGTAAATGCTTTTGGAACCCAGCTGCAAAGATCTTTTCCTGGTCTGCTTTGGTGGTGTAAGAGGTCAGTGCGATCGCCGGAATCTGTCTGATATGGGGCATCTCGCGAATCTGCTGCATTAACATATAGCCATCCATGCCAGGCATACCAATATCACTGACTAAAATATCGGGCTGGGTTTCAGCGAACGCTGTAATCGCATCGGCAGCCGAGGGTAGGGCCGTTACCTTGGCCCCAAACTGCTGTAGGGTTGCGGTAATCAAATTGCGGCTATCGGCATCATCCTCAATAACCATGACGTGAATATGGTGCAGATCATTTGAGCCAATCAGTTGAGGAATAGGGAGAGGCTCCTCGACTACGGCTAACATCACCGGCAGCCGCACGGTAAAGATCGCCCCCTGGCCTTCACCCAGGCTGGCGGCTTGAATCGTGCCGCTGTGCATTTCGACAATTTGATGGGCGATCGCCAGCCCCAGCCCTAGCCCGCCAAAATCTCGGGTAGTGGTGCTATCGGCTTGTCTAAATCGGTCAAAAACGTGGGGTAAAAAGGTAGGAGCAATTCCTTTGCCGGTATCGCTAATTCGAAGTTCAGCCCAGTTGTCAACGTAGTCTAGCCGAACGGTTACCTGACCAGCCTGGGGGGTAAATTTCACTGCGTTAGAAAGCAAATTCCAAACCACCTGCTTGAGCCGATTGGGGTCACCTAACACTTGAAAGGAAGACGCATCTAGCTCGGTTTGAATCTGCACGCCCTTGGCTTCACTCACGGAGCGTACGGTTTCGAGGGCATCGTCAATGATGGCGGTTAGCGAGGTGGGCAGGCTGTTGAGGATCAGCTTGCCGCGCAAAATGCGAGAGACATCGAGCAGATCATCAATCAGCTGAGACTGCAAGCGGGCGTTGCGCTCAATGGTTTCGAGGGCGTATTCGATCTTGGCTTCGCTGAGCTGGGTGGTACGCAGCAGCTTGGCCCAGCCCAAAATTGGGTTGAGGGGCGACCTGAGTTCGTGGGAGAGCACCGCCAAAAATTCATCCTTCATCCGGTTGGCGTTCTCGGCGGCTTCTCGGGCCAGGCGCTCTTGTTCGAGCAGCCGAAGGCGCTGATCTTCGAGCTGCTTTTTGTCGTCTACATCGGTGATGGTGCCCACCCAGCGAGTCACCTCGCCACTGCTGTCTTGCACCGGCAGGCCGCGATTGATAAACCAGCGGTAAACGCCATCGTAACGACGAATGCGCTGCTCGATTTCAAACGCTTCGCCCTGCGCTAGGGCCTGCTGCCATAGCGCCATGGTGCGATCCTGTTCATCGGGGTGCACCGTTTGCGTACCAACCGTGCCCAAGGCTGCACCTTTTGGGATGCCCGTGTAGTCGTACCAGCGCTGGTTCCAGTACTGCACACCCGTGCGATCGGCCATCCAGACCATTTGGGGCATGGCCTCAGCCAGCATTCGGTAGCGTTCTTCGTTCTCCCGCAGGGCTATTTCGGCCTGCTTGAGGCTAGAAATATCCAGCACTACTCCAGCCATCCGGGCCGGTTGGCCCCGATCGTCCCGGTAGACCCGCCCGATCGATCGCACCCACCGCAGGGTGCCGTTGGGCCATAGGGTGCGCATTTCGACGTCGTAATCTTGGTGATGGGCGATCGCCTCATCCACCGCCTGCTGCACGCGATCGCGATCGTCGGGGTGAAGGGTCTGGGCAAACACCTCAAAGCTCATCTCGGTCTCTAACTCAAGGCCAAATATCGCTTTACAGCGATCTGACCAAACCAGGTCTTGGCTGATCAAATCGTAGTCCCAGGTGCCACAACTGGCCCCTTGCAGAGCCAGCTGTAGCCGCTCTTGACTGGTCTGCAAGATCACCTCAATCTGCTTGCGATCGGTAATGTCTAACCCGGTGCCCATCAGCTTGACGATCTGACCCTGAGCACCAAATACCGGCTCACAGCGCCAGTGCAAATAGCGCAGCGAACCATCCGCTAAGACCACCCTTAAATCGAGGGCGTAGGGCCGATGGTCTGCGATCGCCCGCTCAAAAAACTGCTCCACCATCTGGCGATCGTCGGGATGAATGCGCTGCATCAGGTCGATATAGCTGGGTTCGGTTTGGGCGGGGTCGTAGCCAAACTGATCCAACATCGCCTCTGACCACACGATCCGCTGGCCATCGGGGTAAAACTCCCAGCTGCCAAACTGAGCCACTCGCTGGGCTATGGCCAAATGGGCCTCGCTGCGCCGCAGGGCATCTTCGGCCTGCTTACGCGCCGTAATATCAATGCCTACCATCGTCACAATCCAGCAGTCTTGGGCCTCATCTCGGCGGGAGGTGAGGCTGTCTGAGATCCACCGCACCTGCCCATCTCGGTGCAGAAACCGATATTCCACCGTGATGGGGCGCTGCTCAAATATCGCCGCAAACATGGCGTCAGCATTGGCCAGCCAGTCTTCCGAAAAGGTGCGGGCCATCCAAAGCTCGGGGGTAATCTCCTCCAGGGTGTAGCCGGTCAGGGCCTCGCACCCCACCGATCGGTAGTCTAAAACGTAGGTGCGGTCAGCAAAAAAGCGGCCGCGAGCAATGGAGGCTGGGGCCGTATTGATCAGACTATCGAGCTGATCTTGGGAACTGTGCAGGGCCTGCTCCAGGTTTTTGCGATCGCTAATATCGACCCGCAGCAGCGACACCCCATCGCCAAAGGGATAGACCCGATTTTCGAGCCAGCGGCCTTCATCGGCGCAAAACAGATCAAAGCTGGTGGCGGCTTGGGCCTCGACCGCCCCCTGCAGCCCCCGATAAAAGGGCGTGGCCACCGCCTGGGGAAACACCTGCCAAATCGATCGCCCCAGCAGGGCGGAGCGAGGGGTTCGCAGGGCGGCGACGGCGCGATCGTTAACGTAGGTAAAGCACCAGTTTGAGTCAAACATCATAAACTCATCGCTGATGCTGGTAAGCACGTTTTCTAAGTTTTCGGTCACGGCCTGGGCGGCGGCCCGCAGAGCGCTCTCGCGGCGTGCTCCCACAATGGCGTGAGTCGTTTCGTTGACGGCAATAAAAATGCCGCCAACCTGGTCCGATTCATCCCAAATGGGCGTGTAGGAAAAGGTAAAATACCGCTCCTCAGCCTGACCATTGCGGTTTAGAACCAGGGGCTGATCTTCAGACCAGCTGGCTTCACCAGTGGCGACCACCCGATCGAGCATTGGCCCCGAGAAATCCCAGACTTCTTGCCAGCAGTCTGACCCCCGCTGCCCAATACCGCTGGGGTGCTTATCGCCTGCGATCGGGATATAGGCGTCGTTATAAAACTGAATGTAGTCAGATCCCCACAAAATTTGCATGGGGAATTTGGAGGAAAGCAAAATTTGCAGCGCAATTTTAAGACTCTGTGACCACCCTTCGATCGGCCCTAGCGGAGTATCTGCCCAATTAAACGCCTGAATGAGCGATCCAGTTTCCCCCCCATTACGTAGGAAGATTAACTCATTGGATGGTGTCATCTTTTGAACTGCAGGGGGTTTGAGGTTTGCAGATTGACAAGCTAGAAGACGATAGCCGCACTTTAGCCTACAGAAAGTATTGTAGAGACTCAGCCACTTCGATAGGGTCACGAGGATCTACCGCACGCCAAATGCAGGCAGGCTATAGCTAGTTTAGAGAGCCCATTCACCCACGGAATAGTTCAATTGGCGCGTTTAAATTAACTATTGTTTTATTGAGTCAAGATTTATAGCTTTGACCAGCCGTGCGTTGTCACAGCGGAGCCTGGGGCGGTGCACTGGCGGATAACCATCGATTTAGAGCGGCGGTGAGAATGTCTTAGCGGTTTGGGCGACGGCTACTGCCTTGCTCGACCGATTCCAGGGCTGCCTCGCCTGCCTCCGCGATCGCGAAAACGTAGGTGCTATAGTGCTGATTTTGCCGACATTGGGAAGAGTTGGTTGAGTATGGAGTTTGATGCGATCGCGCGATCGTTAGCAGAGGCAGGCCGCTTTCTGGCCGGTCAGGGCTGGGCACCCGCCACCAGCGGCAACTACTCGGCCCGGCTGGCCGATGAGTCGGTGGCCATCACTGTATCGGGGCGCGACAAAGGCCAGCTCACCCCAGACGACATTATGGCGGTTGACCTTCAGGGCCAGCCCCTCAGCCCCGGCAAACGGTCTTCGGCAGAAACGCTGCTGCACACCAGCCTGTATCAGGCCTATCCAGACGTAGGGGCCGTGCTGCATACCCATTCGGTCAATTGCGTTAGCCTGTCGCGCTGGCTGCTGGGTCGGGGCCAAGACAGTCTGGTGTTAACCAACTATGAATTGCTCAAGGCCTTGCCGGGCATTACCACCCACGCGATCGAGGTTGCCGTGCCTATTGTGGCCAACAGTCAGAATATGGTAGCCCTGAGCGAAACAGTGCTAGCTCGACTCAAGGCCGGGTCGGCACCAGTGGGGTACATAATTGCGGGCCACGGGCTCTATAGCTGGGGCTCTACGGTGCCCCAGGCTCGGATGGCTACCGAAGCCCTGGAGGTGCTGGTAAGCTGCACCCTACAAGATATTTTGCTCAGCCAAAAACTGGGTTAGCTCCTTTAAACTCAGAAGAGTGGTCACCCGGCTAAATCAACCTCTGAACCAAAGGACAACAACTCAATGACCCTACTCCGCATCTTTAGCGATCAAGATGGCGCAACGCTGCTGGACGAATATCGGGATGCCGAGGCGATCGCAGCTGCCCTAGCTAAGGTTGGCGTGCGCTTTGAGCAGTGGCAAACCCAATCGCCCCTGCCCCAGGCCGCCGAACCCGAGGCCATTCTCACCGCCTACGCCAAAGACATCGATCGCCTTAAGCAAGAGAGCGGCTACATCACCGCCGATGTCATTCGCATGCACCCCGATCATCCACAAAAAACCGAGCTGCGGCAGAAATTTCTCGCCGAGCACATCCATAAAGAAGACGAAGTGCGCTTCTTTGTGGAAGGGCAGGCCGTCTTTTACCTGCACCTGGGCAACAAAATCTATGCCACCCTCTGCACCGCTGGCGACCTCATCGGCGTACCCGCCAATACCCCCCACTGGTTTGACATGGGTGACGCGCCCCAGTTTGCCGCCATTCGCCTCTTTTGCAACCAAGAAGGCTGGGTGGCCCACTTTACCGACAGCCCCATCGCCAAAGGATTTCCTGACTACCATGCCTTTGCTTGATCAGCAGCCCCTGAGGGCGATCGTACTGGATATTGAGGGCACTACCACCGACATCGCCTTCGTCAAAAACACCCTGTTTCCCTACGCAGAAGAGCGACTAGAGTCCTTTATGGTTGACCTGGTCCCTACGGCTGAGGGACAGGCCATTTTGGCTCAGGTGCGGGCCGAGGTGGGCGATGCCGACCTGTCTGTGGACGACTGCATTGCCCAACTGCTGAGGTGGGCCAGAGCCGACCAAAAAGTGACCCCCCTCAAAGCCGTGCAGGGCATGATTTGGGAAGAGGGCTACCGCACTAAAGCCTACTACAGCCACATCTATGACGATGCCGCCGCCCACATTCAGGAGTGGCATCGGCGGGGGGTGCCGCTCTATATCTATTCGTCAGGTTCGATCGCAGCGCAGAAACTGCTGTTTGCCAACACCATCGTCGGCGACCTCACCCCCTGCTTTAGCGGCTATTTCGACACCACCACTGGAGCTAAGGTAGATCCCAATTCCTATCAAAAAATTGCCGAAACTCTAGGGATATCCCTTCAAGAGCTGCTGTTTTTGTCGGATCATCCCGGCGAACTGGCGGCAGCGCGACAGGCAGGTTGGCAAGCGTGTGCAGTACAGCGCCCCGGCACCCCCGATTTTGCGCCAGACCTGCCAGTCGTTCGGCACTTCGGAGAGCTACCCATTTCCTTATCAGGCACCCCGTAGGGGCGTAGCATGCTACGCCCCTACGGGGTGCAATGGTGGATTGAGTCTAGTTCCACCCAAGTTTGTGTCGAGTAAAATAGGGGTAGAGCGCTTAGGAGGCCAACGTGATGGCCAAGCAACGACGGAAGCGTGGAACCGCAGGCGATAAAACGATTTGTCTTCCCATTGCAGAC
>NZ_JADEXE010000231.1 GCF_015207265.1 Nodosilinea sp. LEGE 07298
GAGCCCACCTCGTCGGTGATTAAGCTGTCGGTGGCCAATGCTCAGGACAGTCGGGTGAATCAGCTGCTGGTACGGGAGGGCGATCGCGTCGAAGCTAACCAAGTGATTGCGACCCTCCAGGGGATCGAAAAGCTCCAGGCTGAGGTGGCTGAAGCCGAGCAAAACGTAGCGTTACAGCAAGCTAAAGTCGTCCAGGCTCAAACCGCTGCCGCCACGCCCAGTGAACGAACGGCTCAACAAGCCACTATCCGCCAGCTCGAAGCCGAACTGCGGGCTACCGAGCAGCAAAATCAAGCGGCGATCGATGGGGCTACCGCCACTCTACGCGAAGCCCAGACCAACTACGAGCGCTACCGCCAGCTTTATAACCGTGGGGCCGTCAGCGCTACCGAGCTAGACAGCCGCCAGAAAACCCTAGACACCGCCCGCGCCAGTTTGCGAGATGCTGAAGCGCAGCTTGTGGGCACCCGCCAAACCCTGAGCGCTCAGATTCAATCGACTACGGCCAGCGTGAATCAGCTGAGCGAAATTCGCCCGGTCGATGTTACCGTCGCCCAGGCCGAGGTGGCCTACGCCCAAAGCCAGGCCGAACGTGCTCGTGCCGATCTGGAAGACTTTTACGTACGGGTGCCGGTGGCAGGCCAAATCCTACGCATCAATACCCGCGTTGGCGAGCGGGTTAACCCCGACCAGGGCATTGTCGACCTGGGTCAGACTGAGCAAATGGTGGTCATCGCTGAAGTCTACGAGACTGATGTACCCAAGTTAGCGGTAGGTCAAAGCGCTGAAATCACCAGTGAAAACGGTGGCTTTACCAACACGCTACGGGGTGAAGTGGAATCGATTGGGCTGCAAATTCGCAAAACCGATGTGCTGAACTCTGACCCCGCTACCGATAGCAACGCCCGCGTGGTAGAAGTCAAAATTCGGCTCAACCCATCTGCCAGTCAGCAGGTAGCCGAGCTGACCTATATGCAGGTGCGGGTCAAAATTCGGGTGGATTAGCGGGCTGGCCCTACGGCTACTCTTCTCTTGGCAAGAAAGGTTTTGACGATTCAGGCCACATTCTTTACGACGGGCGATCTATGGTCTTTGGTAAGTTACCGCTACCCCGCAGAGAGAAGCCACTGGCCTGGTCTCAGCTTTCCCATCAGCGGGTGCGGCTGCTGGTGGCGCTATCGGGCATCTCCTTTGCCAACATCTTGATCTTTATGCAGCTGGGGTTTCGCTCAGCGATGTTTAGCGGCACCACCAACGTGCCCGCCAGCCTGGATGGCGACGTATTTTTGATCGACGAAACAAGCCAGTTTCTAGGCAACGAAACCTTTGATAAATCCCAGCTCTACCGGGCGGCAGCCGTGCCTGGGGTAGCCACCGCTCGACCGTTCTACTACAGCACAGCTAGCTGGGTAAATCCCGACAATCGTAAAACCACTAGCATTACCGTCATTGCCATGAACCCGGCCCAGCCGGTGATGGCCGTGCCCGCCATCAATGACCAGTTAGCGCTTGTAGAGCAGAGCGATCGCATGCTGTTCGACACCAAATCGCTGCCGTCTTTGGGGGGCATTGCCCCAGCCTTCATCGCTGGCCAAGATACCCCGATCGAGGTGCAGGGCCGCAAAATGTGGGTGAATGGCATATTTGCCTTGGGCAGCAACATCTTTAAGCGCGGCCATATCGTCATTAGCGACGTGAACTACCTACGCCTGTTTGGGGCGACCCAGGCCAATCAGCTCCATGCCGGAGTGATCAAGCTCGAACCTGGGGCCAATCTTCAAACGGTCATGGCTGAGCTAGAGCGCACCCTGCCTGAGGAAATTAGCGCACTCAGCCATGCTGAGCTGATCGAGCTGGAGCAAAGCTACTGGGCCAAAGAACCGGCAGGGATTATCTTCGACTTTGGCACCATTATGGGCTTTGTGGTGGGGGTGGTGATCGTCTACCAGGTGCTGTATTCCGACGTCAACGATCACCTGTCTGAATACGCCACCTTGAAGGCGATTGGCTATTCTGACGGGCAGCTCCTGCTGGTGGTGTTTCAAGAGGCCACCATTCTGGCGGTTCTGGGGTTTATGCCCGGCATTTTGTGCTCGCTGGGTCTTTACAGTCTGCTCAGCAACCTGACTGGAGTTGCGGTGCTGATGCGCCTAGGGGTGGGGCTACAGGTGTTTTCGATGACGCTGGTGATGGGGGTGCTGTCGGCGGCGATCGCAGTGCGCAAGCTGCGATCGGCCGATCCCGCCGATGTGTTTTAAGAATTTTGGGATTTTAGAGTTGGGATTTTGGATTAGAGAAGCTGCTATGGAACCTGTCGTCAACATTCAGGGATTGCACCATGCTTTTGGCAAAGGTGCTTTGGCCAAGCCGGTGCTGATCGATATTAACCTTGCCATTCAGCCGGGCGAAATTGTGATTTTGACTGGCCCCTCGGGCAGCGGCAAGACGACGCTGCTGAGCCTAATGGGTGGGCTCAGATCAGCGCAGCAGGGAAGCCTCAACATTCTCGGCCAGGAGCTTTTGGGGGCGAGCAAAAAACAACTGGTGGAGTTACGCAGTCGAATCGGCTATATCTTTCAGGCCCACAATCTGCTGGATTGTTTGACCGCGCAGGAAAACGTGCGTATGGCCCTGCGCCTGCAGCCGACCCTCAGCTACGGCGATCGCACCGCCCAGGCCACTGCCATGCTAGCCGCCGTAGGTCTGGGGCATCGGGTCAACTACAGGCCAGATAATCTTTCTGGAGGGCAGAAGCAGCGAGTGGCGATCGCTCGCGCCCTGGTCACCCAGCCGAAACTCATTCTGGCCGACGAACCCACCGCCGCCCTCGATAGCCAGTCGGGCCGCGAAGTTGTGCAGCTCATGCAGCGCTTGGCCCGAGAGCAGGGCTGCACCATTTTGTTAGTCACCCACGACAACCGCATTCTTGACATTGCCCATCGTATTATTCATATGGAAGACGGACAGCTGCTGAGAACCGGAAGCCCCACCGCAGCCGTGGTTTAGCGCCCAGTCTCTACACCGACTGGGACAAGCGCTTGAGTTGGGGTAGCAAAATCGCTCGACTCGAACCAGGCATAGCGCAGCTAGGGAGATTTTCGCCCCGGCGTTTTCTAAATCGCATCAGCTGCCCCTGCTGCTCCAAACTGTTGAGCAGGCGCGTAACGGTAACCCGACTACTGCCCAACACCTCAGAGAGCTGCTTGTGGGTCAACAGCGGTGGCAACACGGTGCCCTCTGGAGTTTGATAACCAAAGCGGTGGGCCAGCCAGTGGAGCAATTGCAGTAGTCGCTCTGCCAGACAGGGAATTTGCACAACGCAGAAAAGTTCCTGACTGTAGCAAAGGTGGTTGAGCAAGAGCTGCTGCCAGAAGCGAGTTTGCGACTCAAAGGCCACCTCAGTTACCGTTACCGAGGTCAAACATTCCATTTGGTAGGGCATGAGACGGGTCAGCGGCAAGCCGACAATATCGCCTTGGCCCCAGATGCCCACTGTAGTCACCTGACCTTCAGATGTCCAGGTGAGGGCGCGCACAATGCCTTGCTCAATCAACCAGACGCGATCGCCCAGCGGTGGCAAAGAGGATTTGGGACCAAAGGATTGAAGAATAGACAGTTGGGGGCGAAGCATGGGCGTGAGTGGTGGAGGGAGTGAGGAGATGAGAGAGAGAGAAAGGTTAGGGTTGGGATGTTGAAAAAAGCAGTAGGAGACGTTTTCTGAGGCGGGGTTGGCTAGGCGAATGAAGCGGCGGCAGATCAACGGCTTCGTAGTCGATGCAGTGGAGAGCGGCTTCGGAGGCGGCATCTATAGGACGCACTGGGCATTTAAGATGGGAGCTGCCCGTGTAGTAGCGACAGCGGAAGCAGGGCACCTGGTGCAATCGACGCAGCCGTTGAATGCCGTCATTAATGGCTAGCAAAACCGCCAGCACAAAGGCGAGCACCATAACCCAAATACAAAGGGGCACCAGGACGGCAAGCAGCAGGTTGGCAGAAGGCATAGAACCTCGTTGATAAACCTCGTTGAAACCGGAGCCGGGAGCGAGCTTAGGGAATCGTCTTTAAACCCTGGGGTAGCCGAAGCACAGATTCGGTAGTTCCCCAAAAACTTAGAATTTGGCTGGCCACCTGCTGGGGATAAAAGGCGTGAAAGAAGTGGCGACCAGGGCAGAGTGCGATGCGATCGCCCGCCTTCAGCCACGGCTGCCAACCCTGAATCTGGGTAGGGTCAACCACAAAATCGTCTTCGCCGCCGCACACCAGCAGAGGCACCGCCATGCTACTGGGGCAGAGGCTGGCCCGCTTCAACAACGAGTGAGGCGACACCGAATGGAGCAAATCTTGCTCTAGCAGATTGACCCAACCCGGCACCAAAGGGCGGGCCTGGTGGCCAAACAGGCTATAGACCATTTGGGTTAGCACCTGCCGCCGACTGCACGGCAGTCGTTCGAGTTGGGCATAGTAGTGGGCTTGCCAATCAAGCATGGGGTTTACCCCTACAGCCAGCAGCGTTAACGACTTCACGCGATGGGGGTTTTGGCGGGCGTAGAGCAGTCCTACCAGCCCGCCAGTACCGTGACCGAGCAAATGCACCGGACGGTTATGGCCTTTTAGGTAGTCATGCAGCAGGGTGACGGCAATGTCGAGCGAACTGGGTTCTTCTGGGGTTTGGCGGTAGGCCCAGTGGGTCACTTCTACATGGCGGGCCAGGCCGCCCAGCAACTTGTGGTCAAACCGCTCAAAGCTGGGGCTAACGTTGAGCCACACAGCATCGGGAGACGTCGATAGAGTCATGGGGTTTAGAATATTTGAGCTGTTACGAAGGGGCAGGCCGTTAGATAATGACGCTCCTTAAAGCCGCAGCAGGCAGTGCCCACCCTACGAACGGCCAAATAGAAGCTAGATAAAAATGGTGCATGAAGAAATTCGTGCACTGTTATAGGGCGATTTAAACCCCAAAGGTCGATTTCAGCTGGGTTACCCAGGCTTTAATGCGACTCTCAGTTAGCTCGGGCTGGTTATCTTCATCAATGGCCAAACCCACAAACTTGCCGTTTTGTACGGCTTTAGAATCGCTGAAGTCATAGCCCTCGGTCGGCCATTGGCCTACGGTAGTGGCCCCCAGGCCAGTCATTTTTTCGGCCAAAATACCCATGGCGTCTTGAAAGTTGTCGGCATAGCCCACCTGATCGCCTGCGCCGAAGTAGGCCACCTGCTTACCGGCAAAGTCAATATCGTCTAGCTCGTCGTAAAATCCTTCCCAGTCAGCCTGTAGTTCACCAATGTTCCAGGTGGGGCAACCGATAATTAGGTGACTATATTCGGCAAAGTCGTCAGGGGCAGCGCTGGCAATATCGTGGAGCGTGACGATGGTGTCGCCCCCAAACTCTGCCTGAATTGCTTCAGCGATCGCTTCGGTATTGCCGGTTTGAGTACCAAAAAACAGGCCAATCTTAGTCATTACAGCTGTACTTCCAAATTAAGGTTGAAGAGAAAAGGGGGGCAGGATGTTGGAGCCCTATATGCCCCCCAAGAGAGGAGAAGTTAACCCAACACTTGGTTACGATTCGACTGTGCTCAGGGCCTTTTCTACCCGGCGAAAGTCGAACCCAATAGCGCGCAGGGCGTGCCACAGATGGCCCTGCAAGAACAAGAACGCCAGAATGAAGTGCGCGTTGGCTAACCAGCAGCGAGAGGTATGGGCATTTAGCGGCAGCACAACGGTGTCAACGAAATAGGGCATAACTCCAAGCTTGATGGCCAGCGGCGGGCCGTAAAATTCCACGGGATAGGCCAGGGTATTGACGGCGCAGAAGTAGGCGGCCACAAACCCTGCCAAAGCAATACCGCCCAGCGAGTAGGACAAAATGGCCTCGCCCGAAAACAGCAGCACGTTTCTAGCCCACTTCAAGGGCGGTACCAGAATGTGCCAAATGCCTCCGGCAATCAGCAGTACGCCAACAAATATGTGGCCTCCTACCAGATCTTCCAGGTTGTTTACGCTGGCAAAGTGGGTTTGGTAGCCGTAGATAACCAGTGGATCGAGAGTGGGCTGCACTAGCCGCACAGTCTGCGTTGTGGCGTCATAGAGGCCACCCCAGGTGGTCGCTTTAGCCACCAGAAGCAGCGCTCCGGCCCCCAAAAACAGCAGGTGGTGGCCCAAAATCATACCGAGTTGAGCTGGGTTATCCCACTCGAAGTGAAACTTGCGGGCCTGGCCCTTGGCATCCTTCAAATTGGCAGGAGCCTTGAAGGCGTGAAATAGCGCCCCAGCCCCCAACACAGCCGAGGAAATCAGGTGAATGGCCCCTACGACAAAGTAAGGGTAGGTATCGATAACCTGACCACCTTCCCCAACCCCAAAACCCAGAGTGGCTAGGTGAGGCAGCAAAATCAGGCCCTGCTCGCCCATCGGCAAGGCTGGGTCAAACCAGGACAGCTCAAATAGGGTAAAGGCCCCGGCCCATAGAGTAATCAACGCCGCCTGGCCCACGTGGGCGGCAATAAAAAAACCCGACAGATTGGCAAAGCGGGCATTACCGGCCCACCAGTCATAGCTCACGTCGGAATTGCCATAGGTTTGCATAGCCAATGAATCCTTACTAAGGTCATATCAACACAGCACTTATTGAGAAGAAAACTCAATAAGGAGATTTGACCACAGATCGGAATCATTCTCAATAGATAGAGGTTAAATTTTGTTGAGGCAAGGCAGATGCCCAATCCTTTGGAGGTTTCGTCTGTGCGACTAAGCTTTGCTTTCATTCCACTACTCCAAGGTCGTTCAACCAGAATCTTGGACGCCTGTAGGGGTGGCAATCTAATGACTTTTAATTGCAACAAAGTCGGACGAAACGGCGATCGCCCCCAGTGCGCTAGAACTGGAGGCGATCGCTATTTCGTTCATCGCTGGTGGCCTTAGCTACTGAGAAAAATCGTACTCGCGAATCTCCAGACGACAGCCCTCTTCCATATTTAGAGCGCGCTTGATGGGGTTAATATCTCTAAACCCATCAGACCCGCGCTGCCTAAGACTGGTGTCAAAGCGATCGGCAAATTCGGATACACAGGGGTTGCGGCTATTGCCCAGGCGCTCCAGGGTAGCTAAGGCGGTATCCATATCCCAAACGTCAACGGCGGTATACAGCTGCTCCCACAGGCGGTTATCTTGGCTATTGGCAGATACCTGCAGCTGATGGCGATCGAGAATGCGATAGGCCAGCCAAAAGCTAGCGCTGAGAATAGCCGCCATGCCCAAAGAAATCAAACACCCAGCTAGAGGGTTGCGCCGGTTGAGCCCCCCCGGACCGGGAGGGGTTGGATCGGCGCTTAAATCAGCGTTTAGCCCGGTGTAGTACTCCACAAAGGGTGGCATCTGGTCGAGAAGCCAGACCTCAATGCCCTTGGCCTTAATCTGCTCCGCAATCTCGTAGGTCGCTTCAGGGTCAGTTTCAGGGGTGAGCCCGGCAATTACCGGACGCTGATCGGGAAAATTCTGCTGGCGCGCCTGAATGATATCTACGGCAGCCCACAGTTCAGATGGAGCAAGGGTGGGAGGGCAAAAAATCGCGTAGATAGGCGTCAGCAGGTCTACTATGCCACCGTCGGGGCATGGCACTTGCCGATGAACGCTATGGCCATAGTCTTCGAGCCAGCGCTCTAGCGCGGTACGAAGATCCTCTGAACTGGCAAACTCTATGGCAACAGTCACGGTTGGCTAAAGGTATAGGGTAGTCTATATGTACTGATTTTAGTCTGATATTTGACTCTAGCGACGGTGATTAAATCAAGAGAAACTCACTACCGCTCAGCCGTTCTGAAATAATAGAGCGATTTTTTTCAGCGGTTCCGTTAATTTTGCCGATTAGACTCAGTCATTTGCCGATGCTGGGCCTAAGGCTATAGAATGAGGTTAAGTATTGTAAATATTTTTTTAAGGAAAAATTATTGACCCCATTTTTTTGACTCTTGTATCCACAGCTGGGGGGTTGATCTAGACCCCCCTGGTGTCTACGGTTCTCCCTACTGCAGAGTATGCGTTCATTTACGTAAAGTATTACTAAGCACAAACCCTGTCGTAACTCTACATTCTGGGTTTAGCCCTGGGTCCGGCCCTATTTGTAGCCGTGGCCAATTTCAAGCTAGAGCTTATTCAGTTAGTTCTGGTCTTTCCATTGCTCCTCACGAAACTGGTACCGACTAACCACCATGTTTGAACACTTCACCAACACCGCTATTGCCGTCATTATGAAGGCCCAGGAAGAGGCTCGCCGACTGCGCCACAATTTTGTGGGCACCGAGCAACTGCTGCTGGGGCTGATTAAAGAAGAAGCCACCCTATCGGCCAAGGTATTAGCGGAGTTCGGGGTTAACCTCAACGATGCCCGGGCTGAAGTCGAAGCTATTATTGGTCGTGGCAGCGGCAGCGTGCCGCCCGAAATTCCCTTCACGCCCAAGGTTAAGCAGGTCTTTGAGCAGGCCTTTCAGGAGGCCCGCAAAGTCGACTCGCCTTACATTGAGCCCGCTCACCTGCTGCTCAGCCTGTGCCAAAACACCGAGAGCGTGGCCTATCGGGTGCTGACTAACCTGGGCGTAGACCCAGCCAAAGTGCGAACTCGCATCATTCAAGACCTGGGAGAAGTGGCGGCGATGCCTGCTGGACGGCGTGGTAGCGATCGCGAGAATTCTCGCAAGTCAGGCAAAATTCTGTCGGAATTTGGCACTGACCTCACGGCTGTAGCGGCGGCGGGCAAAATCGACCCTGTTGTCGGTCGCGCTAAAGAAATCGAGCGGGTAGTCCAAATTTTGGGCCGCCGCACCAAAAACAACCCAATTTTGGTGGGTGAGCCGGGCGTGGGTAAAACCGCGATCGCCGAAGGTTTGGCTCAGCGCATTGCCAATCAGGACGTACCCGAGGCCCTGCTCACCAAGCGCGTGATTAGCCTCGATATGGGATCTTTGGTTTCAGGAACCCGCTTTCGGGGAGACTTTGAAGAGCGCCTCACCCAGCTTGTTGCCGAAGTACGCGAAGACCCCGATGTGGTGCTGGTTATTGACGAAATCCACACGCTGATTGGTGCTGGTTCCTTAGAGGGCGGCCTGGACGCGGCCAACATGCTCAAGCCCGCCCTGGCGCGAGGTGAAATGCAGTGCATTGGGGCCACCACCCTCGATGAATTCCGTAAGTACATCGAGCGCGACGCCGCCCTGGAGCGACGCTTTCAGCCGGTCATGGTCAACCCGCCTTCTGTGGATGAAACCATCGAGATTTTGCATGGCATCCGCAGCCGTTACGAGCAGTTTCACCAGGTGAACCTGACGGATGAAGCCCTGGAAGCGGCCGCTAAGCTGTCTGACCGCTATATCAGCGATCGCCACCTGCCCGACAAAGCCATTGACCTGATTGACGAAGCGGGTTCTCAGGTAAAGCTGCGGTTTATGCCCAAGTACCCCTCCAAAGAGCTGAAGCAGGAACTGCGCCAGGTCAACAAAAATCTTGACGAAGCCATTGAGCTGCAAGATTTTCCGAAAGCCAAGACCCTGCGGGAGCAGCGGCAAGATCTGCTTCAGCAGCTTCAGGCTGATATTCCTGAGTACGGCGAAGCGGAAGCAGGTAGTCTGCCGCCCCAGCCCGTAGTGGATGAAGAGAACATTGCCGACATTGTGGCCGCCTGGACCGGAATTCCGGTTAACCGCATGACCGAAACTGAAGCTGCGCGACTTCTGCACCTAGAGGATGTGCTGCACGAGCGGGTAATTGGTCAGAACGAGGCCGTCGTAGCGGCGGCCAAGGCAATTCGGCGAGCGCGATCGGGCTTAGCCAGCGCCGATCGCCCCATTGCCAGCCTGGTGTTCTCTGGCCCCACGGGGGTCGGTAAAACTGAACTGGCGAAGGCCCTGGCCGTGGCCCTATTTGGCTCTGAAGACGCCATGATTCGTCTCGACATGTCGGAATTTATGGAGAGCCATACGGTGTCGAAGCTGATCGGGTCTCCGCCCGGATTCGTCGGCTATGACGAGGGTGGCCAGCTTACCGAAGCGGTGCGTCGTAAGCCCTACAGCGTCATTTTGATGGATGAGATCGAAAAGGCGCACCCCGAGGTCTTCAACCTGCTCTTGCAGGTGCTTGATGACGGTCTGTTGACCGACTCCAAGGGGCGTTCGGTGAGCTTTAAGAACACGCTGATCATCATGACCTCAAACATCGGGTCTCAGGTGATTGAGAAGGGCGGTGCTGGCCTGGGCTTTGACTTTGCCACCACCGATGCGGCCACTAGTCAGTACATCAACATCCGCAACCTGGTCAACGAGGAGATGAAGCAGTACTTCCGCCCCGAAATGCTGAACCGAATCGACGAGATCATTGTCTTCCGCCAGCTCACTCGCGATGAGGTAAATCAGATTGCCGATCTGATGCTTGAGCAGGTCAACCACCGCCTGGCCGATCGCCAGATGGTGGTTACCCTATCCGATGCCTTCCGGGCGCGACTGGCTGCTGAAGGCTACGACCAGCGCTATGGGGCTCGTCCTATGCGTCGCGCTATTGCGCGACTGGTTGAAGATACTCTGGCCGAAGCCATTTTGGCCGGTACGCTGGAGCAGGGCGATCGCGCTCAGCTTGAGCTTGACGACGAGGGCAATCCGGCTGTTACCCCAGTTCGCCAGCCCGCTCTGGTAGGATAACCCTGGACGTTATCCCCGGCCTGCCCCATGG
>NZ_JADEXE010000232.1 GCF_015207265.1 Nodosilinea sp. LEGE 07298
GGACGTCGAATCAAGATTTCAGGCGCTCACTGGGACGCACATAACGTGCAACAAGTGCTCCGACAGCGATGTGCGTATCTGAATGGCTACTTCTCAAAATGAGTCTTGCAAGACTGGGATGCACCCGGGAAATATCATCACCTCAGAATGCTTAACTATGGATGATTTGAAACGGTTTCAGGCTGAGGCGTTGCGAATACAACGGTGTAAAAGCTTGGCTGGGAAAGCTCAGACTGGTATTCCTAAATACTGGGAGCGCTGATACAATATTTCAAATTTTGGCTCATAATTATTGGCAACCCAGTTGATTCCGAGAAATCAATCTCCTTGCGAATAGCACAATCATCTTAGTTGTGATTTTAAGCTTTTCTAAAGCATTGTTTTTCAGGCTGCTCTTTGGTTTAATTGTTTTTGTAATTCACGTCTAAAAGCATCGGCTTTACTGAAGTCTCGTAGTTGCTCGAAGACTGTCACCAATCGTTTTAAGATGGTGATTTTACCTGGGCGCAAACGATTTAGCTGTATGAGAATATTCTTGGCCTCATCATAGCGGGCCTGAATTCCCAAAACAGATGCTTTTCTAATCAACAGGACAGGACGTTCTCCCTGGCGCTGAAGGCATCTTTCTACCATTTTCTCGGCCTCAAAAATGCGATCGCATCTCAAATAAGCTTCCAATGCCAGCAGCTCCACTTCGCCAATGGCCTCGTGCTCCTGTTCAAGCAGTTCGGGGTAACCCTCCAAATATTCTACGGCCTGTAGATAACGCTCATCTAAAAAAGCAGATCTGAGCATGAACAGACCAGCATGGAAGTCTTGACTGCGGAGAAACTCGTTTCGGGCGACGCTTTCTGCTTGTTGCCAATCTTCTTTCTGAAAGTAGAGCATCACCCGGCTAGACCAGTCTTCTACGGTAGTGTAAGGCAGTTGGAGCGGGCGGTCTGAATGGTACTGAAGTTGTAAACTCGCCGCCTTAGAAAATTCCACTTGAAGTTCATGGGCACTGGGCCAGCGGTCTTCTGGGTTTCGCTGCAAGCAGCGCATGACCACTGCATCCATTTCTGGACAAATAGATGTGCTGAGCTCCCGTGGAGTTAAGAATGGAGTGTGACGTAGTACTTGGGCAGGGGTGTCGTGAGGCAGTCTGCCGGTCAGCAATTGGTAGAGCACTACACCCAAGCTGTAGATATCCTTGGCGACTAGGGACTTGGTAATTTCGGCATGGGGGCCAATCACCACAGATTCTGGAGCAGAATACAGGGCGGTTCCACCGGTCTCACGGCTGCGGCTGTAGATATCTTCTGTAGTGACACTGGAGCCAAAGTCAGTCACTTTGACCTGTTTGTTTTGAACCAACACGTTCTGGGGCTTGATATCCCCATGAATTAGGCCCAACTCGTGGAGATAGGCGACTCCACTGAGCACTTGTTGGTAAAGGTGTAATAGGTAGTGGTAGCTGGCCACCAGCGAACTATTCTCGCCATCTAGCAGAAAGGCTAGGGTCTGGCCGTTAAAGTACTCCATCTCAATGGCGTATAGCGATCGCTCAGGCGGAATTCGACCCATCCAGAACATGCGAACTAGGTTGGGATGTTCTTTATCCAGCAGAGCCTGTCCTTCGGCCAGGTCACGATCGCGGCTACCCTGAGTTTTTGGAAACTTCAGCGCTACGGTTCTGTCTTCCCTTAGATTCTTTGCTTTCCAGACCACGCCATGGGTGCCGCTGCCAAGGCATGTCTCCAGGAGATAGTGATTATCTCCTAAGATGCTGTCTGGCATTAGCTTAAACAGTTGTTCAAGTGCTCGCGGTTTCATTGGGGGGTACGCTCACGGATACACTGCAACTTCAGACGAGATTTCTCTTCGGTATGCTGAAACTCAAAAATATGGAAGTCGGGCTGAGTTAACCCTGCAATCTGTTGCCCATCATTCGTTTGAAAACCACTTCTGGCCAGGTGCCAGAGATGGGCAAAGTAGTTTTGATGCTTAGGGAAAAAATCCTCAGTCCAAACCATCAACCCCAAAAGCTGGGGTAATCGGCGATGGTGCTGATAGGCTTTCAACAGATTTTTAGTCTTGTCTTCTAACTCAACCCCATTCTTAAATCGCTCAAACTCAAAAAAAGCCAGGGGTTGACGGGTTTCTCGATGCCACCACACACAGTCAGCTCGAATGGAAGCGGTCACAGGAAATTCTTGGCAAGCGGTGTAGCCCATCTCTTGCCCCAGCCGGGTGAGATAGCTCAGACCTAAGCTATGGATGCTGGTTGAGACTGACTCAACCCCCCAGTCTGTCCAGATGGGATAGTGCTCTTGGGCTACAGACAGAGATTGAAACTCTTCTAGCAGCCGATTCACGTCAACCATCGAAATGCCCCCACATCTCTAACACCTCAGGAGACGCCCCTCCATGGACTAGGGCCTTCGCACCCACCTTGACCAGTAGAGGAGCCGGAATAGCTCGACCGGTGACCAGGGCTTCTCCAGTGGATAAGCTGGGGAGTTCATCAATATCCGCTTTGCTAAACATGTCTGATACCCGCAGAATGAACCGTTGGTCATCCGGGTTCTTCAGCCGCATGGCGATGATGGTGTTGCATTGGGAGGTTACGTCAGCATCTAGTTTTGATGGACGCTGGCTAATTACTGCAAACCCTACTCCAAACTTTCTCCCTTCTCCGGCCACCTTTTTGATGATGCGTAAGCTGATAGCAGGCTGCCCGGAGGGAGCAAAAGTATGGCCTTCTTCATACACCAAGAAACAGGGGCGAATCGGGTTTGTCTTGTTGGAAGCGGCCTTCAAAATTTCGCTACTGACTAGGGCGGTAATTACCTGCTTAGCATTATCTGATAACCCTTGCAGGTCAATAATTACCAGCCGCCCTCGTTTATCACTCCGACGACCGACCATATCCGCAATATTGGTGGGGGCAGCCAATGCCTTCGAGTAAAAGGCCTGAGCATCGTTCAGCAGTCGCCGCAGCTTGATGGAGGCAACCGCCGCACTCCGGCTGTTCAACGCCCGACCTTCGGCCTCGGTAAGCTCCTTCCAGTCGCGCAGTTCTTGCAGGTCGCCGCTGAGCAGGTCCCGCAGTTGGTTGATGTCTCGGGGAGACTTCTCTTGCTGCCGCCAGTAGCGAATCGCCACATCCAGAACCCGCTCCTGGGGTTCTGTCAGTCCCGGTAAAATTTCGCTCAGATCGTCCATTTCAAATTGGTCAAACTGGAGTGCTAGTTCGTGGTTAGCACTGGCGTATTTTGCCTGAAAAGACGACGACTGGGGCGTATAGGCCTGAATACCGGCTCCAGCCTCGGTTAACCGCCAAAGCAATTTTTGAATTTGGGGTAAAACCCGCTCATCTCGCGGGTCTGCAACCTCATTTTGCTCATTAAACTGAATACGCCCTCCGGCAAGGGCTTTGCCATATTCCCCATGGGGATCAAACACGACCACCGTACCGTTATTGAGAGTCACCAACCGCTCAATAATGCGCCCCACTGTATAAGACTTACCGGCTCCGGTCATCGCCAACACCGCCAAATGTTCTGTAACCAGGTTGGGTACGTCTAGATAGACTGGAACAATATTTTCGCCACGGTCGTACCCCACCAGATTACCGAGATGCAGCCCAGTATCTTCTCGAAACTCGTAAAAAGAGGAGAGAAACTGAAAGTCTACAGTTTCCACATTTGCCCCCGGATCTAGAGGCCGTCGGGGCATCCGGATTTGTCCAGTTACGGGGTCTTTATAACCCACCACCTCTAGTTTGGCGTGGAGGTTTTCTCCAGTAATTTGGGCTCCGGGCAGCAGTTCTAGTTCTGTTACGGATGATCCTAAACCGGAGTTGTAGAGCACATTACTCCGATGAATGCTAACGATGCGACCCAGCACATTAGCCTCGGGCTCATCCTCCAGCTCGCGGTGACGGATGCGGATGAATTCTCCCCGTCGAGCAGCGAAGGAGGAGTTCAGGATCATCATCAGATTCTTGGGATCGCCCGTGTTCCCCACTAACTTGCCTAGATGCCGCTGTTTCACAGGATGGATTCTCCTTCAAGTTCAAAATCATCAAAATCTGAAAGCCAGTTTTCTTCTAGTTTTCGGTTGCGAAGATAGCTGTGTACCTCACGGGCATAGTTTTGGAGGAAGACATCTAGAGGTCTGCCCAGCTCCCGTTTAGATAAGTAGACCGGTAATGGTTCTGCTTTTTTGCCGCCTAGGGCGGTTAAAGCCATCAGCCAACTGGTCAGTCGGTCGAACGCCTCCGTTGGCCAGCCGGTCGCGGGCCCAACCACCTGCACCAGTAACGGACTAGTGCCCTGGGCCGACTTGAAGTGAAAGCCATACACCCCTATGTCAGCCAACCATTTAGGTTCCATCTGGGGAGTTTGAACGTTCATGCGGTAGGCCACTGTACGGTGGTAAGACTCCAGAATGCCGGTCAAGAAGCGCTGTTGACCAATGCTTAGAACGGCACTCCCCAACTTATCTAGGTTCTCTAGAGGTTTTAGTCGGGCCTGCTCTTGTTCCAGCACAAAGCTCTTGGTGTCTTTGTTACGAAAATCCCGTTGGGCCATGTCTAAGACTGCGCCATAGCGACCGGTGCCGATGCTCACCAACATTGGCCCTCGGGGATTCCAGGGAAATAGCCGATCTTGGTAGGTTTGCCAAAATTCGTCGATCGCCTCAAGGGTTTGCTCGTAGGTCTGGCGCTTATTGGGGTACAGGCTGCCTTCTCGGGCAGAGCTAAGAGACCGGGAGAGGAGGAGAGGAGTATCTAAAATAAGCAGCTCCCGCTTTTCACCATCTTCTAAAGCCGTCGCCGCTAACTCGTAAGCATGGCGAATGGAAATGAGCTTGAGGCGGAGTTTTTGATCTTCAAAGTCGATATCATCCATCTCGCAGGTAGAGTTTTTGCTGCCGGTGCCAATCTGGTTGTCGCGAATTTTTAGATCGGTGCGCAGCCCGCCTACCGCATACAAAAAGCCTCCCATGATGCGAACCGGGCCTTTAAAATCCGTCGCTATGCCTCCGACGTGGAGGTTAAGAGGGGACGGGGGCATGAGTTTGCGCACGTATCCGGCTTTCACATAGTCAGGGGCCACCCGCTCTAGCTCGCGAATCTGCTGGGAGATGCGCCCTGCGGTACCAGGCAGATAAAGCTGGGTGGTCAGACTGAGGCGTCGGGCCAGAGAAACATTTAAGTCTTCAGTATCAATCGTGTTCATGCTGTAGTTTCCTCATTTCCCGAGCGTAGAAGGCATAGGGCGATCGCTTTAGCATTTCCAGACCAGTGTTGGTTAGCTGGCCTGCCTGAATCCAACCGGATTGGGTCAGCTCTTCAACCCGTGCTTTGGCCAGGGCAGGATTGATTGCCAGAATAGGGGAGTCCTCCAGGGCGGCTAGGGCGGCAGCTTGGTTTGGGTAATCGCCACTGGCAAAATGCACAATAATTGACCAGTCTTCTGGCTGAAGATTGAGCGGTAGAGAACCTGAATCCTCTGTTTCAGTCCCCGAAACTTCAGGCAAGGGTTGACCGGCCTGTTGGTAAAGATCGGCTAACCAGGCGGGGGCGATCGCACCTCCAGTCAACAAACTAGGCGACCAAAGCGGCAGCGTCGTTATCACCCATAGGCCCGCGTTGGGGTGTCGTCGCCAGCCACCGGTCACCAGCTGGCCACTAATTCGCTCAAACGGCAGCAGGGCACCCCCCAGGCTGTAGCGAATCTCTTGACCCAGCTTGTGGGCTAAGTCAGACTCGCCCCCGGCCAGTGGCTGGCCTGGTAGAACTTCCCAGGGACAGGGAGCCTCAGCCTTTCCCCGACTGTAGGGGGGAATCAGCAGCAGCAGGTGCCCAGGCTGCTCGCACCAGCGTACCCAGGGATGATCGGTTGCTGCCCGTTGCTGCCAGTCTTTACCAAAGGCGATCGCAGCCCCGCTCTTTGGCAGTTCTCCGGCTTCGGCCCCCAGCAGTTTCTTTAAGATGCGGCCCCGGCTGTGGGTAGCCAGTTCGCCTACCAGCCTAATTTGCAGGGTCATGCTCCACCTCCTGGCAGACCATAGGTACGAATTAAGAAACCATGGCATACCAAGCTATCTAACTGCTCGGGTGTAATGGGTGGATGGGCAAGGTTATTTAGGGTAGCCATCCATTCTTGAAAACTGACCCCAGTTTCCTCTAGGATTTTTGCGCCCTCTTCACGCCAAACCTCCTCCTGGCCTCTTAAATAGATCTGGGCATCTCGCAGAGATTTTTGCTTCTCCAGGTCAGCCATATTAGGGGGTGAAATTTCGGGTCTGCCTTTGATCTGCCGCAGCTTGTTGTAGGCTTGTCGAATATCCTGGGCTGTTTCCCGTTCCAGCAGCTTTTTGCGATAGTCTTGCACGGCATTCTCTAGGGTTCTAACCTTACCCACCAGAGTTCTTAAAGCAGCTTCAGAAGGGTTTAACAGAGTATTGAGCGATTCCCGCATCAAAGGCTCAAAGTTGCCCAATTTCATGCTGCTGTCGTAGCGGTCAAGGAGTTCGTCCACATCCTCACTCAACCTGATCTCTAGGTCGTCAGCAATCAGTTCTGGCTGTCCTGAAAGTTCGTCAAGCTGTGCGTTCTCTGGCATAGAGAAATCATCTGGAGCGCTTGCCAGCGTAGTTTCTAGAGTCTCTAGGCGTACCTGTAAATCTAGAACGGTATCTTTGGCAGACTGATAGCGCCGTTGTAGCTCTCGGAACCCCTGCATGATATAGCCTGAGATTGACTCGGCATTTGCCACATCCTGTCGGGGATCTACGCTAACGCCAACCTCTCGTCCTAGCTTTTCTAACTCTCGAAATGCATCCTGGGTGCGTAAATCTCTTAAGTAGTAGGCCAAGGTCTCAGGGTGGGCATTGCGGCTCCGTTCCGAACTAGTAAATGGGTCAAGCCCCTCCATCCCGGCATCCACTGTATCTAAAACTTTACTGAGAGGCCGAACGAACAGGTTGGTGGGAAAACGTAACCCTCCTTCAGTATCTCCCTGGTAAGACCGGATAGTTTCTTGAACGGCAGGTACTTTTTCCCGAATTCGAGTCGCGATAGAGGTCACGTATTCAGCGAACTGAGAAACCTGGTTGACTCTTTCCCAAAATGGTTTGGTGTTGTCGTCAAAAGAAATCTGAGGATCAAGCTGAGCCGGAGCCAGCTTTTTCTGCTGGGTTTCCTCGACATACACTTGCTCTAGAGCTCGACAAAACTGAATGCGAAGCTGAGTGGCTTTCAAAAACCAGTCTTTGTTAAACGGCTTGCCTTCATAGGCTTTCAATTCCTCCAGGGCTTGTTCAGCATCTTTTAGCTGGCTCTTTGCCCGTTCATACCGAGGCCCTTTGCCAGGAGTAATTTTGAAGATCACTCCGTCCCCAAAAACACCTAGTAAATCTTGATAGAGCTCTGGATATTTTCGATCTAAGTAATTTTTGGCTTCATTGAGCTTGCCCTCTAGCTCATGCAGAGAGACTAAGGTGTAGGGCTTGTTTTTCTTCCGCCCGCTGGCCTCATCCTTGGCTGGCTGTACCCAGTGCAGTTTTTGGGCTAGGGTCATCCACTCATCAAAAACAGTGTTGAGCTTGTTGTTATCCCACAAATAGCCCCAAAGCCAGTTTTCTCGGGCTTTGTCTACGGAAATAGTCGGGTCTAAATCAAGCTCTATTTGTCGCAACCAGCCCACAATTCCGTAAACCAGAAGAGGGGGAAGTTCAGGCTTAGCTCGTTTTTGCTGACCTAACCAAAACTGGGCGGTGTCTTCAGGTTCTCTATAGCCTCTAGGGCCAGCGCTCGTGCTCAATCCAAGGCTATCAATCGCGGGAAGCAGGGTGTCAAAATCGAGCTTGCCGGTTTCTTTGCCTCTGCCGATTTCCTCCAGAGATTGGCCCTCATAGTCAACGATCGCTGTCTTCCAGCCCTCGATCAGGGCATTAAAAACCGGCTCTTTCAGCACGCCACTGGGCCGAATCGGCCAGGCGATGCGGCCATCACCACTCAGGCGGTGTCGCCAGTCGCGGATATTGCGGGCAAAGGAGCCTTTGATGCGGTTAAGCCGCTGGTTAAATCGGTTGGTGAGGCGGTCTTCGTGCAGTCGAAAGCCATCCCAGTGCTCTCTTGGTAAGCCGACTTGCTCTAGGGCATTTAGTTCACTGGAGTTGAGGTTGATTAACTGAGCAAACCCACGGGCTTTTTTAAAAATCGACTTGTTGGCGGTGGCAAACCGGTCTGGGAGCCCATAGTCAGAGGTAAAAACTAGGACGGGGCAACAGCCCTCTTTCTCCTGCACGGTGGCAACGATACCCAAGACATTTTCCAGTTCTGTATCGCTATTGGCCCAGGCTAAAACTACTAGCTCTTTAGGATTGAGGGACAGGCCTTTGAAGTCCCGCAGCCCATGCTTGTCGGTACGCATGGCCACCACAGATGCTTCTCCATCCACCTCCACCGGGTCGTAGTCCCAGTGCTCGTCCAACAGCCGCATGATGCCGGTTAGCACATCCTGCCGCTGCTCCCGTTCTGATCGGTTGAGCCGTTCAACGACCAGACTATAGGCCTGGTTTTCGGCAGGCGATCGCAAAATGGCATCGGTACTCGCCTTCCGTAGGCGAATATCCAGCCGCCGCAGCATGTCGATCGAGGGGCCAATATGAGTGGGGATGGCCTCTGATCGCGATTCCCCCATTAGCCCTGCCCAGAGAATGCGACCGACATCTTCTACCGCTGGATGGGGGTAGATCAGGTCTAGCAACTGCAAAAAGCCCGGCTCGATCTGGGGCAGTAATAGGGTGTAGAGGTCGCCCTCAAGCGTGACGGCCCCTTCCCGGACAGCCAGGGTAGCCAGGTTATCGAGCAGATGCTCCAGGTTGATGGCCTCTGGAATGCCGGGCAGAGTCCAGTTGCCGGTGCCGCTCTGGCGCTGACCTCGGGCTTGAATCAGCAGCTGACTGCATTCGTTCCTATGCCATCGCACCCGCTGATAGCCGATCGCCACCGGCTCCCCAAAGGAATTGCGCGCCTTCAGCAAAAGCTGGGCAGGCTCGTTCCCAATCTGGTCGATGGAAATGGGCTGTTGGCCAAAGAGTAGGTCGCTCGCCTTTGATTCCAGCTCGCGGGGGAGGTTGAGCTCATCTATTGACCGGGCATCTAGAATGTAGCGACCGACCCGCTCAGAACAAAGAATGGCCCGCTGAAACACCTCACTAATCGGGGCCTCTGGCCTGGAGATTTGCTCCATAGCCTGGTCTACGGCGGCCATGATCACGTTAAACCACCCGAAGTTGCCGTTACTCATCATGTAGGCGGCTTCTACTAGACCCTGGGGATAGCTCCGCAGCAGGCGACCTTCTCGGTCTAGACTTTCGACAAAGGTGCTGACATCGGCGAAGGCGTTGGGCTCCAGGTCGATAATCTCAAACCGGCGGTTGGTAGATTCGACTTCTTTTAGTTCGTCCCCAATCGCCGGAGAGCAGAGGGCCAGGTACCGCAACCAGGGGAACCGGGCGCGGGCATCTTCTTCTTTAATCGCCTTACTGAGGCCGGTAATTTCGGCCTGGCCTAGGGTAGGCACTTCCACCGCTTTTCGCAGCAGGGTAATGGCTTTGCCATCCATGGTGCGGGCTTCTTCTGCCGAGAGGCCCGCGTTCGCCCGCTCGGCAGCGGTCTCCAATTCATCCAGCACCACCATCACGTATTGGATGCCGTAGTTTGCCAGCACGTCGTAGGCGGCGGTACACAGCCGGGTGGCTAGCTCTGTATCACGGTAGAGGTCATCCTCGGAATGCTGGTCAAGCTCCATGGCGGTTGCCAGTTCAGCGGGCTCAAACCCTTTGACCAACAGCCGTTCATAAGCTTGCTGGGCCACTTGGTGCTGAATCGAGCGGTCAAACTTGCCCCTAGCTAGGGGAACTAAGGCCTTATATAGACCAGGAGCCAGCCAGTTATCGAGGTGCAGTTGCTCGTGGGCAATTTGCGAATAGCGAATGTAGAGGGCGAGATACTGCTCTCGCTCGGTATCGGTATTAAACAGGTGGGCGTCTACCAGGTTGCCCATTTCATCCCGCACCTTCCAGCCCTGGGAGGTGTCGTTCACCTGGGCCACCACCTCATAGCCCAACCGCGACTTACCCACCCCCCATGGAGCTACCGCCGCAAACACATGGGCAAAGGCGTTATCGGGCGTGTCTACCAGGCGCAAAAAGTTTTTAAGCTTGCGATGAAAGCTCCCCTGACCCACGATCGGATGGCGAATTGGATAGCCGCTGACGCCAGTGGCTTCCCATTGGTGATGGGTGGTGGGTATAGCAGTCATAGGTCTTTCCCAGCGGGCAGTGTAAAGTCGTCGTGAATCGTCCAGCGCACCAGTTTTCGTTCCCGATCGCCATATAAGCCCCGTCCGTGGCGGGGTTGGCCCGGTGCCCAGGCCTCTACTTCTATGGTGCCCTGGTCGATCGCCTCCCCAAAGGCCTGATCAATCCAGGCATCGAGGGTGGGGGGCAGGGTGTTGGGGTAGAGCTCTTTCCATAAGGCTAACCCAGCCCGCTCAATCGGCAGGTATCCGGCCCGATCGGCCAGGGTTTGGCTCAGCTCGCGCAACAGGCCCGCTGGGGTGAGTTGGCCCAGGTGGGCTTGCAGGTCGTCGGGCAGATGGGGGAGACCGCTGGCATCGAGCCAGCCGAGGGCCTGTAG
>NZ_JADEXE010000233.1 GCF_015207265.1 Nodosilinea sp. LEGE 07298
GGCCTGCCCCATGGTAAACCTGCCCCCCGACCAGCCCAATCAGTCTGATCCGAACCGCCCCGCTGGTGGATCTTCGTCGGGGGGCAACCGCATCCTAGATTTTGACGAGATTCTGGCGGTGGTACTGGCCTTTGTCGGTATAGGCTCTATCCTCTGGTGGGGCCTTAGCCGCAGCCAAACCCCATGGGCAGGAGCCGATCTACTACAGCGGCGAGTCGGCGAACCAGCGGCGATCGGGCTACCTGAAGCCGAGGAAGAGATCGACGAGTTTGAACCACGGGTCTTTGAACCAGGCGATCGGCCTCGCCAAGACATCCCCAGCAGAGATAGAGAGAGTCTCTCGGATGCTGGCACCGAGAGACTACCCGCTAATCGAGCTATTCGCCCAGGAGCGGTCCTCGTTCCGGCGGCACCGGCGACAGTGCTTACAACTCCACCGGACGAAGCCGCAGAAACCACCCAGCCCCTTGATATTTCAGACGTACCCACCACCCACTGGGCCTATCCTTTCATCAAACCTATGTTTGACCAGGGGTACCTGCCCGACTTCCTCGAAAGCGGGTTTCGGCCAGATCAGCCCCTGACCCGGGCCGAAATGGCGGCGCTGATTACTCAGGCCTTTGGTGACACCTCTGCCAGCGCCGACTTGACCTTTAGCGATGTGTCCAGCGACTACTGGGCCGCCTCGGCGATCAATAATGCGGTGGCCCAGGGCTTCATGGTGGGCTACCCTGACGGCGAATTTCTCCCCCAGCGCACCATTCCCCGTTACGAGGTCATCGTTGCCTTAGCGTCAGGTCTAAACCTCACGCCACCGCCCGCTCCCGAACAAACGTTGCAGTCTTTTGTAGATTTCAGCGCTTTGCCCGACTGGGCCACAGCCAAAGTTGCCGCCGCCGCCGAAAACAATCTCATCGTCAATTACCCTGCCCGCGACCAGATTAAGCCTGCCCAGGCCGCCACTCGCGCCGAGATTGCAGCGATGCTTCACCAGGCCCTAGTGGCACGGGGCGAACTGCCAGCGGTGGAGTCAGAGTATACGGTGCCTTGATTCTCTATGCCTTGATCCCACCGTCTGATAGACTGAGAAGTCGAGGTGGGGAACGCTAAAACCCATTAAATATAGGCAGTTTGGAGGATTGATCCCGTGGAAAGTACCCTCGGTCTTGAGATTATTGAGGTTGTCGAACAGGCTGCGATCGCGTCATCCCGCTGGATGGGCAAGGGCGAGAAAAATATCGCTGACCAGGTCGCCGTAGAAGCCATGCGGGAGCGCATGAACAAAATTCACATGCGTGGCCGCATTGTGATTGGCGAGGGCGAACGGGATGATGCTCCGATGCTCTACATCGGTGAAGAAGTGGGGATTTGCACCCAGCCTAACGCTAAAGATTTTTGCAACCCCGACGAGCTATTAGAAATTGATATTGCCGTTGACCCCTGCGAAGGCACCAACCTGGTGGCCTATGGGCAGAATGGCTCGATGGCCGTGCTGGCAATCTCTGAGAAGGGTGGTTTATTCGCCGCTCCTGACTTCTACATGAAGAAGCTGGCAGCCCCCGCCGAGGCCAAGGGCAAGGTTGACATCGACAAGTCGGCTACCGAAAACCTCAAAATTTTGGCCGAGTGCCTCGATCGCAGCATTGAGGAACTGGTCGTCGTTGTCATGAAGCGCGATCGCCACAACGACCTGATCAAAGAAATTCGCGATGCCGGTGCCCGAGTGAAGCTGATCTCCGATGGGGACGTGTCTGCCGCCATCTCCTGTGCCTTTTCGGGTACCAATATCCATGCGCTGATGGGCATTGGTGCTGCTCCCGAAGGGGTGATCAGTGCCGCTGCCATGCGCTGCCTGGGGGGCCACTTCCAAGGCCAGCTCATCTATGATCCTGCCATCGTTAAAACCGGACTGATTGGCGAAAGCAAAGAGGCCAACATTGCCCGTCTCAACGAAATGGGCATCACCGACATTGACAAGGTCTACGATACCCACGAACTCGCCTCTGGTGAAACCGTGCTATTTGCCGCTACCGGCATCACCCCCGGAGTGCTGATGGAAGGCGTTCGCTTCTTCCATGGCGGCGCTCGCACCGAGTCCTTGATTATCTCCAGCCAGTCCAAGACGGCTCGCTTTGTAGATACCGTTCACATGTTCGACGAGCCCAAGCGCCTGCAGCTTCACTAGGCTGATTCCCTCAGCCTAGTGCGCCGTAGCTAAGCTTGAATGTCCCCAGGAGGCCTCATCGTAATGGACTGAGGCCTCCTGGGTTGTTTTGTCATTTTCTAGCTACTGCTGGGGGTTAAGTTGGCCGCAGGTCTAGGGGCTTGCCCCAGTTCAATCTGCCCAATTGGGTTTAGGTGGGTTTAAATTCGTTAGTTTAGAGATGCGGTACAGCCGCATTTTTTGTAACCAGTCACTGCTGGAACAGGGGAAATGGTTGCAGACAAACGGTCGCTGATGAACTGAGATAAAAGCCCAGCAACAATTTTTGATGGACTTTTGTTGAGTTTCCTTGAGTCGCGCCCTATTTATCTCTAAGTTCAAACATATTGGCAATTGTGTACGGTGTAACCCTTGACCCCAGCTCACCCTGGCAATCTTGTGGCCCTGGTAAGGGGGCTGCCGACACCACAAATTAGGTGACTTATTAAACGCGTGGAGGAAGAATGAATATCGCCGTAATTGGCCTGAGCCACAAAACCGCCCCGGTGCAAATTCGCGAAAAACTTAGCATTCCGACGGCTCAGACAGGCGATGCGATCGCCCATCTCACCCATTGCCCCCACATTGACGAAGTTTCTATTCTCAGCACCTGCAACCGGCTCGAAATCCATATTGTTACCGAAGCGACCGAGCAGGGCATTCGAGAAGTGATCCAGTTTTTGTCTGAGCACAGCGGCCTGCCCCTCCACGAGCTGCGCCAGCACCTGTTCATTCTGCTGCACCAGGATGCCGTCAACCACCTCATGCGCGTCGCGGCGGGCCTCGACAGCCTGGTGCTGGGGGAGGGCCAAATTCTGGCTCAGGTGAAGCACGCCCACCAGCTGGCCCAGCAGCACAAGAGCATTGGTCGGGTGCTCGATCGCCTGCTCAAGCAGTCGCTCACCGCCGGTAAGCGGGTGCGCAGCGAAACCAGCATTGGCACCGGGGCGGTTTCGATTAGCTCCGCCGCAGTGGAGCTGGCCCGCATGAAGGTACCCCACCTGAATAGCTGCCATGTGAGCATTTTGGGGGCGGGCAAGATGGCCCGCCTGCTGGTTCAGCACCTGGTGTCTAAAGACTCCTGCACCATCACCATTCTGAACCGCACCATCAATCGGGCTAACGAACTGGCTAAGCAGTTTCCCGATGCCAACATTCGCACGGGCACCCTCGATACGATGCTGGAGACGGTGGAGGCCTGCGACGTGGTATTTACCTGTACCTCCGCTACGGAGCCAATTTTGCACCGCGACAATCTGGCCCCGCTGGTCACCAGCCGCACCCTGATGGTGTTCGATATCTCGGTGCCCCTCAACGTTCACACCAATGCCAACGAGTTGGACAACGTCCACGCTTTTAACGTTGACGACCTGAAGGCCGTGGTGGCCCAAAACCAGGCCAGCCGTCGCCGGATGGCGATGGAAGCCCAGGTGCTGCTAGATCAGGAGGTGGAAAGCTTTATGGATTGGTGGCGATCGCTCGATACCGTCAGCACGATCAGCAGCCTGCGCAGCAAGGTCGAAACCATTCGCGAGCAGGAGCTAGAGAAGGCTCTATCGCGCCTGGGCAGCGAATTTGCTGAGAAGCACCAGGAGGTGATCGAAGCCCTCACCCGTGGCATCGTCAACAAAATTCTCCACGACCCCATGGTGCAGCTGCGCGCCCAGCGGGACATCGAAGCCCGCAAGCGGGCGATGCAAACCCTCCAGGTGCTGTTTGACCTGGAGACTGCCTCTAACGAAAAGTACAGTTAGCTACCAGAGAAAGCGGTTTTCAGCCTAAGGCGGCTTAGACCCCAGGGTTTTTCAAAAACCCTGGGGTCTTTTGCTTGGGTGTAAGATACCAGCATCTTTAGCTTTGATTGAGCGATCACCCATGACAACTCCCTTTCGTGTTGGGGTGGCTGGCCCGGTAGGGTCGGGCAAGACAGCCCTGGTAGATAGCCTGTGCAAGGCGCTGCGCAATCGCTACTCGATCGCGGTCGTTACCAACGACATCTATACCCAGGAAGACGCCCAGTTTTTAGTGCGCAGCCAGGCGCTGAGCCCTGATCGCATTGTGGGGGTCGAAACCGGCGGCTGCCCCCACACCGCTATCCGCGAAGATGCGTCTATGAACCTGGTGGCCATCGAAGACCTAGAAGCACGGTTTCACCCGCTGGATCTGGTGTTTGTGGAGAGCGGCGGCGACAACCTGGCCTCTACCTTTAGCCCCGAACTAGTGGACCTGACCCTCTATGTCATTGACGTGGCGGCGGGCGACAAGATCCCCCGCAAGGGCGGACCGGGGATCACCAAGTCTGACTTTTTGGTGATCAACAAAATCGATCTGGCCCCAATGGTGGGGGCGAGCCTGGCGGTAATGGAACGGGATGCTCGCCAAATGCGGGGCGATCGCCCCTTTGGGTTTACCAACCTCAAAACCCAGGAAGGCCTGGCTGCCATCATCGACTTCATTGGCTACCATGCGGCAGCAGAGCCGTCAGCGCCGCTGACAGGCACTCGAAACTAATTGACGCGATCGCGTGGTGGGTTAGGTTTGCCGCTAGCGATCGATCACCGGGCTGAGAAATCATCTGATCTGCAAGCAACCATCTGACTAGCTAGATCAATGGCTCAAAGCTTTAGTTTTAGGTTGATCCCAGTGTTTAAAGCAGCGCTGGATCAATCTCTTCTTACCTGGTTTAGACAGCTAAATACGTCTTAAGGATGTTGTCAATGTTGCCGAGACGCTAGAAACGTTACAAAAAAGTTGGGCTTTTTGGTATTGTTCGCTACATTTACTGTCAATCACTACCCCTAATATCCACTCTGACGGTCTACGTGATTTTTCGGCTAAACACTCTTTTTATTAAATGAGTCAGGAGCGAGGTTGAATGGTAACTCGATTTAATCGGCGTAAGTTTTTGGTGTACGGGTCGGCGACCCTGGGAACCTCTATGCTGCTAAAGGCTTGCGGCAGCGGCACCACCACCGATACTGGGGCTGCTGACGGCGGTACCGAAGTAGCCGCTGGCGACGGAGAGACCGTCAAGGTCGGCATTCTGCACTCCCTTAGCGGCACCATGGCCATCAGTGAGACCACTGTAGTGGATGCTGAGCAGCTAGCGATCAAAGAAATTAACGCCGCTGGTGGGGTATTAGGCAGGCAAATCGAGGCTGTGGTAGAAGATGGGGCCTCTGACTGGCCCACCTTCGCAGAGAAGGCCGAAAAGCTGATTGACCAAGACCAGGTATCGGTAGTGTTTGGCTGCTGGACTTCGGCCAGCCGTAAAGCTGTACTGCCAGTGTTCGAATCGAAAGACCACATGCTGTGGTACCCCGTGCAGTACGAAGGCCAGGAGTGCTCCAAAAATATCTTTTACACCGGAGCTGCCCCCAACCAGCAAATTGAGCCTGCTGTGGACTGGCTGATTGAGAACAAGAGCCCCGACTTCTTCCTGGTAGGCTCTGACTACGTGTTCCCCCGCACGGCTAACACCATTATCAAAGAGCAGCTAGCTGCCAAGGGTGGCAACACCGTGGGTGAAGACTACCTGCCCCTGGGCAACACCGAAGTTACCCCGATCATTACCAAAATTAGGGCGGCTCTGCCCGATGGCGGCGTCATCTTCAACAGCCTCAATGGTGATAGCAACGTCGCCTTCTTCAAGCAGCTCCAGGGTGCTGGCATGGGGCCTGATCAATACCCCGTCATGTCGGTGAGTGTGGCTGAAGAAGAAGTGCGCCAGATCGGTCCCGAGTTTCTGACCGGCCACTTGGCCTCCTGGAACTACTTCCAAACCGTAGAAACTCCCGAGAACGAAAAGTGGGTCGCCGACTTCAAAGCCGAGTTTGGTGAAGACCGGGTTACCAACGACCCCATGGAAGCGGCCTACATCATGGTTTACCTGTGGAAGCAGGCCGTAGAAGCGGCGGGAACCTTTGATATTCCTGAGGTACGGGCAGCGGCCTACGGTCAGAGCATGGCGGCCCCTGAAGGCCCCGTAACCATGAACGCCAACCACCACCTGTCTAAGACAGTGCGACTCGGGGAAATCATGGATGACGGCATGTTCAACATCGTTTGGGAAACCGATGGCCCCATCGATCCTCAGCCCTGGAACCAGTTTGTGCCCGACACCATTGGCTTTGCCTGTGACTGGTCTGACCCCGCTAAGGGCGGCAAGTTTGAAGTCTAGGTTGAGGCTGTAGCCGCGATCGCGGCGCTGTCGAACGATCGTTTGGCGGGGATGCAGCAGGCTGTATCCCCGCTTTCTATATAGACAGCCCTAAAGTTTGGGCAAACATTCTTTTTTGGCTTGCCTTTGCGTTGATAGTCCGCTGGGAAACTTGAGCGCTGTAACTTAGCTCTTTTAAGCTTGAGCTTTTGGCGCTTCTCCAAGTATTTAGTTCCCTTATCTTAAGTTTGGTTATCCCTTAGCAGGGCCTAAATTAAATTAGGGCCACTACGGTTTCAGTAGAACCTCTAAACAAGGGAAAACTGTCAAAAATGGACATTTCTTACCGTGAGGCTGCGTTTAGTATCTCTATTAAGTTTGTGTCTGGCATCCGTTAGGATCGATTAAATTTTTGATTGATCTTTTAGTGCGTTCTGTGTTGTTCTTAAATCGGTAAACGCTGTGTTGGAAGGCTTAATTGGCGGCCTTTTTAATGGCATTAGCATTGGTGCAGTGCTGTTGATTGTGGCCCTGGGCTTAGCCATCGTGTTTGGCTTAATGGGAGTCATTAACTTGGCCCACGGTGAACTAATGATGTTTGGGGCCTACACTACCTTCGTAGTGCAAAACGTGGCTAAAAGCATGGGCGGTATAGCACCCGATCTCTATATTTTTGCCGCCCTACCCATGGCATTTCTAGTGGCGGCGCTGCTGGGGCTATTGCTAGAGCGCACCGTCATTCGCTACCTGTACGGGCGACCCCTAGAAACGCTGCTGGCCACCTGGGGGGTCAGTTTAATTTTGATTCAGTTCATCCGCAGTGTGAGCTTGCCCATGGTGATTGGCCTGGTCATTTTTGCGGTGCTGTTTTTGGTCGGTCGCTGGGTACTGACTCGTTACACCGATTGGGAACGCATTCAGTCGTGGGCTAACCCGGTATTTTTAGGGCTGTCGGCTGCCATTTCGGTATTGGCCTGGGTACTGATTAGCAGCGGCACTAGCGCGGCGTTTAGCCGGGCCTGGTTCAGCACCCGCAACGTGGATGTCACCCCACCGAGCTGGCTGCGGGGTGGTATTTCGGTAGGCGACACGCTGCAATTTCCCTCAGCCCGATTGTTCATCATTGTGCTGACGGCGCTTTGCCTGGTGGCAGTGTACTGGTTTCTTAACGGTACAGCCTGGGGTCTGCGCATTCGTTCGGTCACCCAAAACCGGGGCATGAGCGCCTGTTTGGGTATTCCTACCGGGCAGGTCGATGCTATTACCTTTGCCCTGGGCTCTGGTCTGGCCGGCATAGCCGGGTGTGCTGTGACGCTGCTGGGCTCGGTTGGCCCTAACCTAGGGTCAAACTACATCGTAGATGCCTTCATGGTGGTGGTTGTCGGCGGGGTCGGTAAGCTGGTGGGCAGCATTGTGGCGGCGCTAATTATTGGTGTTACCAGCTATCTGATTGGTTCTGGCACGATGGCGCTGCTGTTTCCGCCCACGGCGTTCTTTCAGCCGATCATTGACTTCTTTACATTCTTTGCCACTACAAGCATGGCTAAGGTCATGGTGTTTGCGCTAATTATTGCCTTCTTGCAGGTGCGGCCCGCCGGGCTGTTTCCGCCGAAGGGTCGTTCGGTGGAGCTATAGGGCTATGACTGCACAAGTAACCACGCAACCGCGCCGCGCTGCTCAGGCCAGCCAAAAACGCAAGTTTATGATTGAGGCGATCGCGGTAATTGCGATCGCGCTGATCCTGATATTGATCATGCCGATGTTCCTGACCGGGTTTCGGCTCAACCTGCTGGGGCGCTTTTTGGCCCTAGCTATTGTTGCCCTGGGTATCGATTTAATCTGGGGCTTTACGGGGTTGCTTAGCCTGGGGCACGGCATCTTTTTTGCCTTAGGCGGCTACGCCTTTGCCATGTACCTAGAGCTAAATACTCTGGGTGAGGGACAGCTACCAGAGTTCTTTGGTCTCTACGGCGTTACCGAACTTCCCTGGTTTTGGCAACCCTTCAATTCGTTCCCGTTTACACTGCTGGCGATTTTCACCATTCCGGCGATCGTGGCGGGGCTGCTGGGCTACCTGGTTTTCCGCAACCGCATTCGCGGCGTATACTTCTCAATTTTGACCCAGGCTGCCCTGGTAGTGTTCTTTAACTTATTTAATGGTCAGCAAAAGCTGATCAATGGCACCAACGGCCTCAAAACCTCGACCTCGGTGTTTATGGGCCAGGCGGTGGGCAGCGACGGCATGCGGATGTTTTTCTACATCAGCACTGTCATTGCCCTGGTAGCGATGTACGCTCTCTGCCGCTGGCTGACTAGCGGTCGCTTTGGCCGCATGCTGGTCGCCATTCGCGACGACGAAAACCGGGTGCGCTTTTCGGGCTATGACCCCACAGCCTTTAAAGTGCTGGTGTTTGCGGTCTCTGGAGCGATCGCGGGCATTGCCGGTGCCCTCTACACAGTGCAGTCGGGTATTATCTCGCCCCAGTTCATGGATATCGCCTTCTCGATTGAGATGGTGATCTGGGTGGCCGTAGGCGGACGCGCCACGCTGGTCGGTGCTGTTTTGGGCGCAGTGCTGGTCAATATGGCCCGTAGCTTACTCAGCGAACGCTTTCCTGATGTGTGGCTGTTTTTCCAGGGAGCGCTGTTCTTGATTGTGGTGACGACTCTACCCGATGGCATCATTGGCTGGGGTCGCCGCCAGTTTGGTTCTATGGTCAGCTCGGCTCTAGGGCTCGGCCCTACCGACCTGCCCTACCTTGATGACACTGACACCACAGTCGTTGAAACCGTAGCTGAAACCCCCGAGTTTGCCGAAAAGTAGGGTAGGCATTGCCCACCAACTACTCCAGCCCAACAACAGGCTATTCCAAAAGGCATTGCCCGGCATTCTCTGCCTCAAGTGGCCAGCATACCTGCGGCAGCACAATCTGTTACCAAACCTCAAATCAAATGGTGGGCACTGCCCACCCTACCTGGCCAATTTCTCCCGTGGTGGGCGGTGCCCACCTTACCCGAAACCAGAAGGAGACCTGATCCCTGTGAGCAGCAGAGTTCTCGATATTCAAGACGTCACCGTTAGCTTTGATGGCTTCAAGGCAATCAACAATCTCAACTTCAGTATGGATGAAGGTGAGCTGCGGGTGATTATTGGCCCCAACGGCGCGGGCAAAACTACCTTTTTGGATGTAATTACCGGTAAAACCAAGCCTACCGAGGGAGCTGCATACTTCAAGGGGCAAGACCTGCGCAAGTATAAAGAGCATGATATCGCCCGACTCGGCATTGGCCGTAAGTTTCAGACTCCGAGGGTTTACCTCAACCTCACCCCTCGCGAAAACCTGGAACTTTCCTGCAACCGGGAAAAGAACGTCTTCGCCACCCTATTCAAAAAGACCCCAACCGCCGAGAAACGAACCGTCGGCGGGCTACTCGAAACCATTGGCCTCGACTACAAGGCCGATGTACCTGCGGCCCTGCTCTCCCACGGCGAAAAACAGTGGCTTGAGATCGGTATGCTGGTGGCCCAGTCGCCCGATCTGCTGCTGGTGGATGAGCCCGTAGCAGGCCTCACCGACGAGGAAACCGAGCAAACGGGCAAGTTACTGATGTCGCTGGCCGAGAGCCATTCCATCGTGGTGATTGAGCACGATATGGAATTTGTGCGACAGATTGCCCGCCAGGTCACTGTTCTGCACCAGGGCAGCGTGCTTTTTGAAGGCACCATGGATGAGGTCCAGAACGATTCCAAGGTAATTGAGGTTTACCTGGGCAAAGAAACCACCCTCACCCCCGAGCAAATGCTGCTGCTGCGCATTGCCGCCACTATGGCCTGGGCCGACGATAACTTTGCTGATGTGCAGCAGGAAGTGATTCTCGATCGCCTCAGCCGCAAGTTTGCCCATAGCCCCGAAGAGCAGGCCAGCCTGCGCGACGACCTCAGGAATCTTTTAGCTAAAGAAATTCCGCTAGAAGACCTAGTGCCCCAGCTTGTTAGCCAGGCCCAGCGCGAAGAAGCACTCATGCTTAGCTACGAGGTGATCAGCTCTAACCAGATCAACCAGACTGAGGCAGTGATCTACCAAAAGCTGCTCAACATGCTGGGCCTACCGCCTGAAACCGTCAGCCGCCTCGAAGCCGCCGCGCTGGAAGAACTGGCTGCTAGAGGGTAGATGGATGGATGAGTCGATGGGTGGATGAGTCGATGGGTCAACTTACTAGTCACCTCATTATCCGCGCATTCACTCACCCTATTACCCCCACCCATCCACCCTGTCACCCATCCAC
>NZ_JADEXE010000234.1 GCF_015207265.1 Nodosilinea sp. LEGE 07298
ATACCTTCAGTGTCTTTTCTTATTAGCTTAAATTGGATCCGGTCTCAGTGATGACTCAAGGGGCAGGGAGAACACCTCTCCCGCCTATCTAGCTGTCGTCACCCGCCACGTTCAGTGTCGTCTAATAGACTTTCCCAGCTCGATGGCGGAACTGCTACAGCGGCGCACCTCACTATCCGTCAGCGTCATTGAGCATGAGATGCTGCTGGCGCTTAACCATATCTATATACTGCCGCCAGGGATGGTTGTGAGCCTGCACGGGCAACAGTTGCAGCTAGAGGAGCGTCGGGGAGGCATTGCCAATTATCCGATCGATCATTTCTTTTTGAGTCTGGCTCGGGAGCGGGGCGATCGCACCATTGGAATTGTGCTCTCTGGTACCGGACGCGATGGCACCGAGGGCCTCAAAGCGATCAGTCGTTCCGGCGGCATTGCCCTAGTGCAGTCACGAGAGACCGCTCAATTTGGGGCGATGCCGACCAGCCCCATCAGCTCGGGATTGGTTGATGAAATTCTCTCGCCCGAGGCATTGGCCCAAGCCGTTTGTGACATCATTCGCTACACCGAGACCCAAGCGACGGCTGGCGAAACTGCCGGGTCTCTGCTGCCCGATGAGCAGTTGACTCGCATTTTAGACATCTTGCAGCAACAGGAGAACATTGACTTTTCGCTGTACAAAACAGGCACCCTACACCGCCGTATTGTCCATCGTTTGCTGCTCTCTAGAGCCGATACGGTTGAAGACTACCTGACCTATTTAGCTGAAACCCCTGAGGAAGTCAAAGATCTTCGGCAAGACTTGCTGATTGGGGCGACTAGGTTTTTCCGTGATCCAGACATGTGGACCCTGCTGCAGCAAGACATCTTGCCAGCATTACTGGAAACGCTACAGCCGCAACAACCGCTACGACTCTGGGTCGCCGCCTGTTCCACTGGTGAGGAGGCGTATTCGCTGGCGATCGCCGTCTACGAAGTTATGCAGCGATTGGGAAAGAGCCATCCAGTCAAGCTCTTTGCCACCGATATTGATCAAGAAGCCCTGCTGATTGCCTCCCAGGGGATTTATTCCCGCAAAATTTTGCCAGATCTGGGAGCTGAACGGCTAGAGCGATTTTTTACGCCAGAAGGAAGTGACTATCGCATCAAAAAGTTCATTCGCACGCAGGTTATATTTGCTTCCCAAGATTTGACAAAGAATCCAGGTTTTTCGCAGATGCACCTGGTAAGCTGCCGAAATCTGTTGATCTACATGCAGGCTTCGCTGCAAGAACAGGTGCTAAAGCTTTTGCACTTCTCATTAACCTCCCAAGGGGTATTGGTTTTAGGTCCCTCTGAGCATTTGGGCACCCTTTCCCATGGGTTTGACACCCTCAATCAGCACTGGAATTTTTTCCGCAAACGGCAGGATGTCCAGTTACCCGTCAATCGTACGGTCGCATCACCCATGGTGCAGTCTTTTGCCTTAGCGCGACCCTCTAAAACTGTGCGATCGCCTTACGAACACCTGCTATCTGAGGTGTTGAAGCTGCGGTTTGGCCAGTCTCCGGTAACGTGCCTGCTGATTGACAACAACCTTCAAGTGCTGCACATTTTACTCAATACAGCCCGGCTGTTAGATTTTCCCCTCGGGGAGATGAATACTAGTGTGCTCGATTTAGTGCTGCCGTCTCTCAAGATTCCGTTGAGCACGGCCCTGCATCGGGCTCGGCGCGATTGTCAGCCGGTGTTGTACAGCGCCATTCAGGTGACAGAATTAGAGCCCGGCCAAAGACTAAATCTCTGGGTCGGCAACGTCAACTCTGAAACGGTTAGCCCTGAAGGACAGCTGATTGTCCTGCTAGAGGTGGAGCCCCTGACCCAACCAGCCGAGCGGGAGTCCGATACCGAGTTTGACCCCGACTCTGATATTTCGCGACATGTTCAGGAACTGGAGTACGAGCTGCAGCAAACCCGCGAAAACCTTCAAACCAGCATTGAAGAGCTAGAAACCGCCAACGAAGAGCAGCAAGCGACAAATGAGGAACTGCTCGCCTCCAACGAAGAGTTGCAGAGCACCAATGAAGAACTGCAGTCTGCCAACGAAGAACTCTATACCGTCAACGCCGACAACCACGAGCGCATTCGGCAATTGAGCGAGCTGACCACAGACATTGATAACCTGCTCCAAAGCACTGACATTGGCGTAGTCTTTTTAGACCGGGCGCTCAACATTCGCAAGTTTACTCCGGCCGCCACTGAAGTCTTTAATTTTCGGGTCGGCGACACCGGCAGACCTCTGGCGGAACTGGTGAATCATTTAGATATCGACAATTTAGTGGCTCTGATTCAGCAGGTGATAGAGACCCAGACTTCGCAGGAAACGGAAGCGACTAATCTGCAAACAGGCGATCGCCTGCTCCTGCGGATTCTACCCTATCGCCGAGAAGACGGTACAACCGATGGTGTTGTGCTTACCCTCGTCATCATCAATGATTTGAAACAGTTCCAGGAAGCCCTCCTGCAGAGCAACCAGCTGCTTGAGAGTCTATACCAGAATAGCCCCTTGGGCTTGTGCCTACTTGATCAAGAGATGCGTTTTGTCAAAGTTAACCCAACGTTGGCGGCGATTAACGGTTTGTCCATTGAGGCCCACATTGGACAGCCGGTACCAGAAATCTTGCCCGACTTTTATGAAACCGTCCGCGACTATTTTCAGCAGGTGCTTACCACCAATAGCCCAGTTACCTTTGAAATTAGCGGAACGACACCAGCCCAGCCCAGTGTCGAACGAACCTGGCTAGCCTCTTACTATCCGGTGATGCTAGGCAGCCAGCGGCGGGGTGTGGGCGCGATCATCACCGATATCACAGAACAAAAACAGATTCAGTCTAATCTCGTAGAAAGCAAAGCGCTGGTGCAGCAAATTGCTGAGGCGAGTCCGGCTATTTTGGCGTTGTTTGAGCTGCCCAGCGGCAAGACAACCTATATTAATTCAGCGATCGAAACGCTGCTTGGCTACACCCCAGATGAAATTTATCAAGATGGGGAAGAAATTCTGGCCCTGCACATTCATCCTAAGGATATGGCCAAGGTCCAGGCCCATTTTACCGCCCTTACCCAAGCGCCAATCGGTGAAATATTGGGGTACGAATATCGAGTCTGTCACAAAGATGGTTCCTGGCACTGGATTTATCAACGCAATGTGGTATTTAACCGAGATGCTACTGGGGCTGTGCAACAGGTTCTAGGGGTCGGCACCGACATTACAGAACTCGTACAGACCCAGGAGGAATTGCAGCACAACGAAATGCTCCTGCGCACCACGTTGGAAAGCACGCCGATTGTCCTCTTTACGCAAGATCTAGACCTCTGCTACACCTGGATTCACAACCCAGTCCCAGGCTTTCGTATGGAAGATATGCTGGGGCACAGCGATCGAGACTTTTTGGCTGCTGCTGAGGCGGAAGAACTCATTCAGCTCAAGCAGCATGTGCTCGATACTGGCGAAACCCGTTATTACGAGTTTGAGCTAAGAACCGGCGGACCTCCCCGCGTTTTTGATCTTACGTTTGCCCCCCAGCGCAACTTCGAGGGCGAGATTGTTGGGCTGACAGGGGTGGGTATCGACATCACCCGCACCAAGCACATTGAAAACCAGCTGCAGCGCGTCAGTACCAAACAACCTCAGTCGACTCAGGTAGTCGTGCAGCTGGGCGATTGGGACTACACCTTAAACACGGGACAAATGTCCTGGTCGGATGAGGTATTTGCGATTACTGGATTCAACCCTCAAGAATCTGTCCCGTCGGTAGGTGATGTATTCTGTCAGGTATACAGCGAAGACCGCCCACAGCTTGTATCCCTGGCCAATCAGCTGTACCAGATTCAGACCTCTTTCAGCTTAGATTTTCGCATTCATTCTCAGTTAGACGACTCTATCAAGTTTGTCAACGTCCTCTGTCGCCCTCGATTTGATCACGCTGAGAATCTGATTGGGCTCTACGGCACTGTAATGGATATCACCGATCAAAAGCAGTCTGAGACCTCTCTGGAGCAGCAGGCCTTTTTCGATTTTCTGACTCAACTACCCAACCGCCACTTTTTTCTGGAACATCTCAAACTATTTATCCGACGAGTCAGTCGGGATACTACGTACCAGTTTACTGTGCTATATCTCGATCTAGATGACTTCAAGGCAGTCAACGATACCCTTGGCCACAGTGCTGGCGACCAGGTATTAATTGAGGTCGCCCGGCGTCTAGAAGATGCCTTGCGTCCTGGCGATATCGTATCGCGTTTGGGTGGAGATGAATTCGCCATTTTGCTCGAAAAAACGTCCCAGCTAGAGCAGGCAATGGATATTGCGCTTCGCATTCAAGGAGCACTTTCAGTGCCGATTTCTCTGCCGACCACTCAAGTATCTACGACCACCAGCATTGGGATTGCCTTTTACTCTCCTGAAGATCCATGGGATAGCCAGACATCTATTCTTGAAAATGCCGACATCGCAATGTATTTGGCCAAGCGCCAGGGGCCAGGAAATATTCAAGTATTTGACCCTGGTATGCGCACCGAACGAATTGAGCAGGTAGAGCTAAAAATTAGCTTACGCCAAGCCCTCAGATGCCAGGAATTTGTGCTGTACTATCAACCCATTGTCAATTTGTCAGATCGAAAACTCGTTGGCTTTGAAGTTTTGGTGCGCTGGCAGCATCCTCAACACGGCTTATTGACACCCTTCAAGTTTTTGCCGTTGATGCAAAGCTCACGTTTAATGATTAGGTTGGAAAGCTGGATTTTAGAACAGGCTTGCCATCAGCTCAGCCAGTGGGCAGCCCAATTTGACATTGATCCGTCTTTTCGCTTTCACATCAACATCTCTCCCGAATTTATGATTCATGACGACTTCTTAAATAATCTAAAGATCATTTTCAATGAAACGGCTGTTAAACCTCAGCAAATTTGCCTCGAAATTACGGAGAACGTCTTTGTTGGCTATGGTAAGGCGGTTGATGAGTGTATCAAAGGACTCAAACAGTTGGGAGTCCATATTGCCCTAGACGACTTTGGTACCGGGTTTTCTTCTCTCTCCTACCTGCATCGGTTTCCCATTGACGTGATTAAAATTGATCAGTCTTTTATCAGATCGTTAGATTTAGATCCGTCTTTGCAAAGGATTACTCAAGGGATTATTAATTTAGCTGAGAGCCTTAATCTGTCTACAGTCGCAGAAGGTATTGAAACTCTACCGCAGCTTCAACTCTTGCAAACCTTACCCTGTCACTATGGCCAGGGATACTTGTTTTCTAAACCCCTGCCCGCAACAGCCGCTGAACAGTTGTTGCAAGAGCCAGAGCCTTTTATATAGAGCCCATTTGAGATCTTTTGGCGATTACGCGAAAATTGAGGAGACGTTTACCCCCCTTAAGCGCCTACTCCGCCGCACAGAGCCGGTCAATCGCCGCCTTTGTGTCGGTGCCCAGGGCCATTCATCTCCACCAATCGAGCCAGGAGGATCGCGATCCACTCCTCCAACTCTTTTTTAGTCAGTTTGGTGCGATCGCCCTTTTCGATCCGCTGCTCCATCGCTGCGATAATTTCGAAGCCATAGCTATGGACAGTTGAATGATAACGGCATCGTCTGTGGGTTCAATTATAGCAGTCAGTAAATTTATACCGGTATATAAAATTTTATGTCAAAGAACCCCCACGGGCCAGCGGTGCCGATGGGGGTCTTGATGGGACAGTTGAGGAAAGCCGCCGCGATCGCGCTATGGGGCCACCCCCGCATTGGTGCCAATGCCCAGCTCATCAGCCAGCGCCTTACCCGATACCCCATGCCGGGCCATTAACTCGTTCAGCCGCCACATTATTTGCAGCTCCGGAAACCTGAACCCTGGTGACGATGGGCGGAGCCAGTCTTGGAACCGAGGTAACGTAGACCGTCGAGTCCAGGCGTTGCAGCTTCGTATAATTGAACCTGAAGGGCTGTCAGTGAGGTTTTCAGTCGATGCTTAGCGACGAGGTATTGGAGTACATTGATCGCAGTGTGTTGTGCTGGTTGGCCACGGTGGATGGGTTGGGTGCACCGAATGTGTCGCCCAAAGAGGTGTTCTGCGCCCACGGGTCGAGTACGGTGCTGGTGGCGAATATTGCCTCACCGCAGAGCGATCGCAACCTTCGTAGCAATCCCCAGGTTTGCCTGAGCTTTGTGGAGGTGTTTGTGCAAAAGGGCTATAAGCTCAAGGGCACCGCCGAGGTGGTGCGGCCTAGCGATCGCTGTTACCCTGAGCTAGAGGCCCCGCTGCTGCGCCTCACCCAGGGGATGTTTCCGATTCACAGCATTTTTGTGGTGCAGGTGCAGGCGGTGGAACCCATTGTAGCCCCCAGCTACCGACTCAAACCAGGCACCACGGAGGCCACCCAGATAGCCGGGGCGATGCTGGCCTACGGCGTGCGGCAGTCCGCAGGCCAGCCCCAATGAATCAGCGGGTCTTGATACTGATTGTTAGGGAATAGGGGGACATCTTTGTCAAAAGGATTGACAAGACTCTTATCTCGATTGGCCGTAGCCCCAAGACTGGGCGATCATTCGAGCAGAGCAGGGGTTAGCCAGTGCGGTTGAGGTTTTGCGTCAGCGCTGGCTTGAGTAGACCTAGGGAGACTGGGGAGGGATACAGATGGGGGTGCGATCGCCCTGCGGCAGGCGGTCCCGGCTCAACAAAACGCCACCGATCGCGACAAAAGCATTAAATCAGCACTTTTCGTATGAACTGAGGGTATAAGTTTTGAGTCGGTCTCGGTCGGGGCTGGGGCGATCGCCCTACAATACTAAGTAATCCTACTCAGCGACTGATCGTTGCGGGGTGCCTCGGGTGGTTCTCAAAAGCTTGGTCATCTGGCTGATGTTTATCCTAGTCGAAAGCCTCAATGGAACAGCCCGTATTCTCTGGTTGGTGCCTGCCCTGGGGAATGGTTTAGCCCATCAGGTCTCCTTTGCCATCGGCTCAGTGCTGATTTTGACCATGGCAACGGTGTTGGGGCCATGGTTGCAGGCCTCGTGGGTGCAGAGGCTGCCCATCTTTGGGGCCGATCGCCTGGTGGATGGCCGAGGCAATATGCGCTGGAAACTGCAGGGGCTGCTGCCGATGATGCAGGCCAGTGGAACCGATGTGACGCATTGATCGAGCCCGCTATCGCTGATCGATAGTTTCTCTACCCAGAGGCATTCCTATGGATAACGCCCGCCTCCTGCAGGACTTGGTTCGCTACGGCACCCTGGCTGCTTCTAGCCACAACACCCAGTGCTGGCGGTTTCGGGTGGATGAGCAAAGCATTGCCATTCTGCCCGATCTCTCCCGCCGCTGCCCCGTGGTTGATCCCGATGATCATCACCTCTACGTCTCTCTCGGCTGCGCGGCGGAGAACATTTTGCAAGCCGCTAAGGTCCACGGACTGGCGGGGCAGGTGAGGTTTGATCGAGTTGGAGATGGCGCTGTCCATATTACGTTTGCCCCCTGCGAACCAGAGAGCACTCCGCTGGCTGAGGCGATCGCCCAGCGCCAATGTAGCCGCACAGAGTACGACAGCCAGCCCCTGCCCCCAGAGGAGTTGGAGCTGTTAGCAGCGGCAGGCACAGGAGCGGAGGTGCGAGTGGTGATGCTGACGAGTCCAGCTGAGTTGGCCAGGGTGGAGGAGTTTGTGGTGCGGGGCAACACCGCCCAGCTCAACAACCCCGCCTTTGTGCAAGAACTGATGGCTTGGATTCGCTTCAACCGAGCGGAGGCAGAACGCCAGGGGGATGGACTGTATAGTGCTGCCTCCGGGAATCCATCGTTGCCGCGCTGGTTGGGGCGGCTGATTTTGCCCCTGGTGCTGCGGCCAGGGCCAGAAAATGAAAAGTGCATTCGCCAACTGCGAAGTTCAGCCGGAGTGGCGGTATTTGTGTCCGAGCCTAGCGACCCGACCCACTGGGTGGAGGTGGGCCGCTGCTATGAGCGCTTTGCCCTGCAAGCCACGGCCTTAGGCATTCGTAATGCGTTTTTGAATCAGCCCGTGGAAGAAGCGGCCCTGCGGCCTGAGTTTGCCCAGGCCCTGGGGTTGAGCTCGGGACGGCCCGACCTGGTGGTGCGGTTTGGCCGGGGGCCAGAGATGCCCAGGTCGCCCCGGCGGCCCGTCGAAGCAGTGCTGGTTTGAACCATGGCCAACCCAGAATTGACTGTACTGCTTGTTCCCTTGGGGATGCTGTTTGTCCTTGCCGTAGTGCTGTTGGTCAGGCGTTGGTAAATGAAAAGATGAATTGAAGGGATGCCCCTGTCAACGGCATGGGCTTTCGAAGCATGAGTCGAGTCACGGGGATTGCCCACACCAGTTTGCTGAATTGGGTGAAGCAAGTCGGGGAACGGTTACCCGACGCCTATGACCCTGAGGAGATTCCGCACGTCGGAGAACTCGATGAGCTAGAAACCTTTGTCGGACAGCGAAAGAACAAGGTCTGGATTTGGACGGCGGTTGACCATTTTCGAGCCGGTATTTTGGGATGGGTCATCGGCGACCATAGTGCTCAGACCTTTCAGTTGCTCTGGCAGAGCATTGAGTTCTGGCAGTGCTATTTCTGGGTCAGTGATGGCAATCCTGTCTATCCTGGGTTTATCCCAGAAGGCGATCAGATTGTGAGCAAGACTTACATGATCCGGGTAGAAGGAGAGAATACTCGGCTGCGTCACTACTTGGCTCGGCTGCACCGTAAAACATTGTGCTACTCCAAGTCCCTCGATATGCTCAGGCATTCTGTACGACTCTTGATTCACTATCTCAAGTTTGGGGATATCCCTGTTCCTGCCTGATTCATCTTTTCATTTACCAATGCCATGACAATTTCAGTGCCTTTTTTGTGGCTTAATTTTCTTTGAGAAAATCCAGCAGCACAGGGTTGGGCACTGGTCTCTTAATCGGTGATGAAACTCCAAAACCCTTATGCAGACATGGTTTAAAGCGATTTAACCTGCAATCATAAAAACACTTGTCCAGCAAGGCTTTCAGCCATCCACCTCCTGTTAGCGAACCAGTGCCGAGGTGTCACCAGCTGCCCTAGCAGATCCGGGACAGAGCCAAGCTTTGCTTAAAGATTTGCGTGAATGGTATTCCCATGCGCGGGCCTTGGGGCGATCGCCGTCGCACCTGGATCGCATTGAGCAGATCGGCCAGGCGATCAAATTGGGGCATGAGGGGGCGTATGGCGACGTAGACAGAATGACGCGCCAGCACGACCAAAAAGCCCATCTCCAGCAGATCGCTAATGTTTTGGCCCAGTCTAAATACCTGTTATCTCAGTTAGGGCAAGATCAGCCCGATGGCTCAAAAGTCTTTGCTGGCAAGACCTATACCCTTCTCAGTCAGGGAGATGAGATCGCCGTTTCGGCGACAGAGCGAGGCGAAATCTTTAAAGCCAAGGGAAGTAGGGCATTGCACGGTAACGGATTGACTGCTGAGGATGCCCGCAAGTTCGGTGTCCAGGTATCTAAGGTTCGACAGTTCGTGGCGGCACAAACTAAGAACCAGCAAAACAATCTAGCGTCTGTTCATGATAGGTAGCGTCTATACAGATGAACGAATTATCGTCATGGCCCAAGCCGCCATCCGTGCAGGATGTCGCGAATTGGTTGTTGAACAATAACCTACCGCCGCTCCCCATTGCACCGGAGCAGGATGCTTACCAGTATCCCAAGGTAAATCCTGACCGCCCGAACAGGGAGATTTATTGCCATATCCCCTTGGTTGAAGTTGATGGGAAGCTCTGCCCGGTCTCTAGATTTACCGGTAAGAATCCTAGCTACCTGGATGCCGACGGCCATCCGCACATTGTCAATCATCGGGACTTTCAGACGAGAATGCCTGAGCCTAGTGAGCTGGAAGCCTGGTTTTCCAATCCCCAGAATGGAATTGCCACGCTGGGCAATGAGCGCACCGTGTTCATTGACTTCGATGTTAAAAATTTTGGCTCAAAAGACGCTTGTGATGCCGCCGTTTTAGCGTGGGCTGAGACCCATCCTCACCTGAAGCAGACCTACGCAGAGCAGACCCATCGGGGCGGGTGGCATTTTGTGGTGCAACTGGATCACCCTAAAGACTTTACCAACTTTGCCCTAGAGCCTGGTGGCCTGCATGTGGGCGAGGTGCTTGGAGTTGGCAGGGTCTGTGTCCTGGCTCCGACCATTGGCCCCACAGGCAATCCTTACCGGGCTAGACATCGCGTAGCGGCCCCAGTAGCTGTCGCAGACCTCTCAGCGATTGGGATATTTAAGTCGGGGGCTCAGACTGCAACAAAAAGCTCTAAGCATGGGGTTCCCCTTGGCGGGGCTCTACCTGTCAAGGCTCGGCCCTGGCGTAAAAAGACGCTGCCAGGGAGTTCGACGGTAGACCCTTGGTGGTGCAGAAAAGTCCTGAAAGGGTTGTTGTGAAAGGAGTCCCAAATGAGACAGGGTAGATGGGAAGGGGCATTTCATGAGAGGCTTGAATTCCCCAACTCAAGGCCAGTCTCATGGAAACACCCCTCTTGTATCGTCAACTGCAAGACCAATTGAGTCAA
>NZ_JADEXE010000235.1 GCF_015207265.1 Nodosilinea sp. LEGE 07298
GACCCTCCTCGGTCTCGTCGTACGACTCAACATCAATACCGGGTAAACCCAAGAGCTCTGTCAGTAGAGGCACCATAGCCATAACGTATAGTAACGGCTACTTCAGCATACTCATTCCAGGAGAGCCTGAAATGGTCGATATCGATCATGATTACTCCGATATATAGCTGTTTGCGCTGCGATCGCACAATTTCCTGGGAAAGCGATTCTTCCAGATATCGGCGGTTGTATAGCCCGGTTAGGGGGTCGCGAATGCTCTGGTGCTTCAGGGTTTCCTGCAGCTTGAGGTTGGCGATCGCCATGCCCACCTGCTCGGCCAGGGTGCGGGCCAGCTGCTGCTTGGCCTCGGGGAGCGCCTCAGGAACGTCGGTACTGAGGTAAAACAGCCCTAGGGTTTCGCCCTGGGCGATCATGGGAATACAGAGGGTAGTGGCGATGGTCAACGCCTCAGGGGCTGAAGTATGGCTACAGCGCAGGCTTAACCGGTCTTGCCCGACCCAGTGCATACGCCCGCGTCGCAGTCCCCAACAGCTGTGGGGCTCAAATTCGGCCTTAGAGTGCAAATGCTTGCCCCACGCGGCTGCACACTCCAGGCGATTGCGCGACGCGCTGGTGGTAAAAATTCCCCCTGAGCAGTGGGGAAAAAGGGGCTCGATCAGGTTAACAATGGCGTAACAGGCTTCGTTGACCGTTGAACAGGCCTGGAGAAAATCGCTGATTTCGCTCAAGACCAGCATTTCGCTGTGGCGCTGGTCTAGCTCGCCAATGCGATTGCTGAGCTGCTGATTGGTCTGCTGAAGCGTAATTTCAGATTGTTTAATGGCAGAGATATCGCGGAAGATGACGGCAAAACCATCGCCTAGCTTGACGGCACTATTTTCAAACCAGCAGTCAATGCCGTCATGGTTGTAGTAAAACTGGCGCTGCATGGGCTCGCCTGATTTCACCACCTGAACGTAGAGATCAAACAGCCCGTCTTCCCTGTTGCCAGGCAGTTCTTCTAGCATCCGCTTGCCGATGATATCGTCTGCCTGTCTACCGATAATTTGGCAGGCGGTCGGGTTGCTGAGCAGCCATTCAAAGTCAACAATGGTGCTTTGGCTGTCGCGCACTGAGCGAAAGGCCATAATGCCGTCAAGGGAGCTATTCAAAATGCCGCTCAGCTGCATTTCTGAGGTTTTAAGCGCCGTTTGAATAGTCACCATCTGGGTCATATCTAAATGGCTGCCCACCATCCGCACCACACTGCCCTGCTCATCTTTGAGGTGAATGGCGCGCGAGAGCACGTGGACTACAGATCCATCTTTATGGCGGAAGCGCTGGTTGGCGGTAAAGTTATCGATCCGGCCGCTGTTGTAGTCTTCGACAAGCTGCAGAGCGGTTGTGCGGTCTGCTTCAAAAATAAGGGCAGCCCACATGTCAAAGTTATTCTCTAGCTCGTGGTCGGCATAGCCCAGCATCGCTTTCCACTGGGGTGAGAAGTAGATGTCTCCGGTGATCAGATTCCAATCCCAAAACCCTTCTGAGGAGGCCTGAAGCACCAGTTTTAGCTGATCGTTGGCCGATTTGAGGTCGAGTTCGGCCTGTTTTCGTTCGGCTTCGCCGCGTTTCCGATCGCTAATATCGCGTACAACCACCAGTACCTCATCCCCCCCAATTGGCGCGATGCGGGCTTCTTCATAGAACGTTTGGCCCACGGCGGTAAAGGCATACTCCTGCTGCTGGATCTGCCCAGTCTTGAGGGCCTGCTGGGCCAGGTGAATGCGCTCCTGAGCGATCGCCTGTGGTATTAACTCGGTAAGCTGACATCCTGCCAGGGTAGCCTTGAGCTGCAGCACGTATCCCGTTCCTGGATTAACTATTTGCACATGTGACCCGTCTTGGTGCATGCGCATTAGGAGGTCAGGAATCGCTGCAATAAAGGCGCGATTGGTGGCTTCACTGTCTCGCAGGGCCAGCTCAGTCTGTTTGCGATCGGTAATATTAATGTGGCAGCCAATCATTCGAATGGGGCTACCGTCAGCAGCCCACTCAATCACCTGGCCAGAACAGGCCACCCACACCATCGAGCCATCTTTATGGCGGTATCTTACTTCACTGTAGTAGGGGCTTTCGCCGTGGCTTTGTATATGGCGATCTAAACAGGCCATCGTGCCAGCTAGATCTTCTGGAAGGATCAGGTCTTGCCAAGTTTGAGGTGAATTCGGTAGCTCATGATCTGCGTAACCCAGCATCTGTTTAAAGCCGGGGCTGTAGTATTCCACGTCGGCAGGAATATGCCAGTCCCAGTAGCCCGCCAGCACAATGTCTAAAATTTGCTCCAGCAGGCTTAATTCCTGCTGGGCCTGTCGTGCCCGCTGCCGTTCGGCTTCAATCTGCCTGCGTTCGGTAATATCGGTGATGGTGCCGACATAGCCCAATCGGTCTCCGGTGGCGCTATACTCGGCAACGGCTTGGCCGTATACCCATGACACCGTGCCATCCGTAGACTGAAAACGATATTCCAGCTCAAACGGTCTGCCCTGCTGGGCCGCTTGGTTCCAGGCGCTAAACACCAGGTCGCGATCCTCGGCATAAAGCGCCCGAGACCATCCTTCCCCTCGAGCTTCCTGCTGCGTCAACCCGGCAAGCTGTTCCCATCGCTGATTGGTGTAGATACAGAGGCCATTTGCATCGGTGCGGAAAATACCCACGGGCACGGCGGCTACTAAGCTGGCGTAGCGTTGTTCACTGTCGTGTAATCGGGTAATGGCCTGGTCTTTTTCGCGCTCAAGCTGTTTTTTCTCGGTCAGGTCTTGCACGATGTAGGAGAACTGGGGGCGGCCGCTGTTGCCCTGGCCCACCAAGGAGACCGTTACCAGCAGGTAGTACCGATTGGTGGGGGTGATGTGGGTGTAATCAAACTGTACCGGGCGCTGTAGCTGTTGACTCTGGCGGTAGTGGGTAAGCCAGCGTTGGATCACCTCAGCAGGTACCCCCACCTCGCTGGCCCAGCGATTGGTCAGGGCTTCAGCGGTGAGGCCGAAGAAGGAGAGCGCGGCGGGGTTGTCTGAAAGATGGAGAATGTCGTTCTCGGACGTTTCGACCAGCCCCAGCAGCAGCGGCGAGGTGTCATAGAAGATGCGGAGCCGCGTTGTTTGCTCCTGGAGGGCCTGCTTTACCTGGCGCTGCGCCGTCACATCTCGCAGAATGGCGCGGGTCGCCACGGGGATACCTGCTTCACGGCGAACATTGATACTGCCTTCTAGCAGAACTCGCTGCCCCATCTTGTCAACAACGGCAATTTCTAGCCGTTCGACCTGGTGAATGTCGCCTGCCTGCAGGCTTTGAAAAATGCTCTGACATTGGAGAAGATAGTCAGGTGCTAGCAGATCAAAGATGGTTAAGCCAGCAAGTTCGTCACGCGTGTAGCCTAGGATGGTGAGCCAGGCGCGGTTGACGTAGAGAAACTGACCATTTTGCAGCGAGACGCTTTGAATTAAGTCGGTGGCGTTATCAAAGAAATCTTCGAGTTGAGCGTTGCTTTGGTGTAGTTCTTGTAAGGCCTGGTTGCGCTCCGCTTCGAAGCGATCGCGATCGCGCTGTGCAGCCTTCTGTTCGCCAATATCGCGGGCAATCTTTGACAATCCAATTACGCTGCCGGTTTGATCGCAAATCGGAGAAATGGTCAACGCCACATCTACCAGGCAGCTATCTTTGTGCAATCGCTGAGTTTCGTAGGTTTCTACCCGATCTCCCCGAAGAATACGCTGTAAAACGGCCTGCGCTTCGATTTGGCGATCGGGTGGAATGAGCACCGCCACCGGCTGACCGACCACCTCGGCGGCGGTGTAGCCAAACAGCCGCTCTGCCGATCGATTCCAGCTGGTGATGATTCCGTCGAGGGTTTGGCTGATAATGGCCTCTCCCGAAGAGTCGACAATCGCCGCCAGCTGCAGCCGCTCGTCGTTACTCTGGCTCAGAGTCGCCATCATCGCCTGGCTCTCTGCTGCCAGATGCTGGTTGCTTTGTTCTAGGTCTTGGGTACGGGCCGCCACCTGGGCTTCGAGATTGGCCTTTGCCGCCTGCAGCTGCGCCACTAGCTCAGCCTGGTGAATGGCAATGCCGATATGCACCGCAATTTGCTGTAGCCCATTCATCTCCTCGCTAGGCCAGGAGCGGGGTGCTGTACAGCTGTGGGCGATGAGTAGTCCCCACAGCTTCGCCTCACACAGTACCGGAACGACTAAGTTGGCTTTGACCGAAAGGCCAACCAGAAATTCGGCATGGCAGGGGGTAAGGTCTGCGGTGGCGACATCGGCGATCGCCCGCACCAGTCCCTCGTGGTATGGCTTTAGCCAGCCAGGCTCAAAGCAGCTGTCGCGCACCACCTGATCGAGTACCGACCACTGCGGGTCAGAGAGCGCTTCTACCACCACTTGCCCACTCCAGTCGGGGTCAAACTGGTAAATCAGCACGCGATCGCAGTGCAACAACTGCTGCACGGCCTCGACGGCGACGGGCAAGATGGCCTCTAGATCTAAGGATTGGCGGATCCGCAGGGCGATCGTAGCTACCAGATGTTCCCACCTGAAGGGCGATGGCAGAACATAGCCATTGCCATCATCCCAGTCGATCGCGACTCCTTTGCTTGTACCTGCCATCCTGAAAGGCTCCTGACTATTCACGACCTTCGCATTGCTTCTATTAATCCCGTTTGCACCCAGAAATCCATTAGGTAGCAACGCTTAATCGTTAGTCATAGAGGGAGTGGTGAGTCGGGCGGGGATCCTCGCTCGGCCCTGCGCAAACCCTAAAAACCTTATAGATTAGAAGAATAGGGAACCATAAGGAAAAGGCGAGGACACCCACATGCGGGTATTGTTAATGACTGGCAAAGGCGGCGTAGGCAAAACCTCCGTTGCAGCAGCCACAGGCATGCGCTGTGCAGAACTGGGCTACAAAACCCTGGTACTCAGCACCGACCCGGCCCACTCCCTGGCCGACAGCTTTGATATGGAACTGGGCCACGACCCTCGCCTAGTACAGCCCAACCTGTGGGGTGCTGAGCTAGATGCCCTGATGGAGCTAGAGGGCAACTGGGGCGCTGTGAAGCGCTATATTACCGACGTTCTCCAGGCCCGTGGTCTGGAGGGTATCGAGGCCGAAGAGCTAGCCATTCTCCCCGGTATGGACGAGATCTTTAGCCTGGTGCGCATGAAGCGCCACTACGACGAAGGCGAGTACGACGTGCTGATTATCGACTCGGCTCCCACCGGTACCGCCCTGCGCCTGCTAAGCCTGCCGGAGGTAGCGGGCTGGTACATGCGCAAGCTATACAAACCCTTCCAGGCGGTTTCCGAAGCGCTGCGGCCCCTGGTACAGCCCTTCTTTCGCCCAGTGGCAGGCTTCAATTTGCCCACTAAGGAGGTGATGGATGCCCCCTACGAGTTTTATGAGCAGCTGATTGAGCTAGAAAAAGTGCTCACCGACGCCGGTACCACCTCTGTGCGCTTGGTCACTAACCCCGAAAAAATGGTGATCAAAGAATCGCTGCGCGCCCACGCCTACCTCAGCCTTTACAACGTTGGTACTGACCTGGTAATCGCCAACCGCATTATTCCTGAGGAGGTGCAAGATCCCTTCTTTCAGCGCATGAAGGAAAAGCAGCAGCAGTACAAGCACGAAATTCACGATAACTTTCACCCTCTGCCGGTGAAGGAAGTGCCTCTGTTTGCCGAAGAATTGTGCGGGATCGAAGCCCTACACCGCCTCAAAGATACGCTTTATACCGATGAAGACCCGGCTCAAGTTTATTACAAAGAAACCACCCTGCGCGTCGTGCAGGAGGACGGCAGCTACAGCCTAGAGCTTTACCTGCCTGGTATTCCTAAAGACCAGATTGAGCTGAGCAAGTCGGCGGATGAACTCAACGTGCGGATTGGTAATCACCGCCGCAACCTGGTGTTGCCCCAGGCGTTGGCAGCGCTTCAGCCAGCTGGAGCGAAGATGGAAGACGACTACCTGAAGATTCGTTTTGCCAGTGCTGGTTAGCGGTAAAGCACTGTATGGCGTTGCCTTAGGCAGTGCATTCTTCAAGTCAGCAACGCCTGAGTGGACTAATTGAACTGTGGGATGGGCTAGCGATCGCGTAACCCATGCAGGCGTTAGTTTTCGGGCCTTAATCGAACCGATATCGACGTTGGCTGAGCGGAGTCGAAGCCAACGTCGGGCTAGGGACGTTTACCTCTATTGCACAGTCCACGCTATGGCGGTGGGCTGTGTAATAGAAAGGACCATTTTTGCAGCCAGGATAAGCCTGCGCATCTTTTTTACGCGATCGCTCATATCTCATACCTACGTCTTATAGCTTTCTTATCCCATTCAGGTATGGTGATAGGGATTCTTGCTGCTAGTTTGGCAATGTCTCTTTAGATCTGCCTCTCTGTGCCAGGCTCTTTTGAGATGTGCCAGACTGCCACCTGGAACTTTGACCGCAAGCGATAGCACCCCCATGAGCCAAACACCCCACGGACGCAATGAGTTTGATCATGACCGAGAACTTATTCAGAACCAAGAAGTCTATCGCCTCAGGCAAGAGCACGATAGGCTGCGCGCGGCCCAGCGTCGATCTCGGCTAGCCTGGGTTCGCAATACGATTACGCTGCTGGTGGGGGCGCTGGAGGTGCTGCTGGCCATTCGGTTTTTTCTGCGGTTGTCGAGTGCTAACCCAGATAATCCCTTTGCCCAAGCGATCTACAACCTGTCAGCTCCATTTATGACCCCGTTTTCTACCCTTTTTATCAGCCCCACCGATGCTGATGCCACTCGCATTTTTGATCTCAACAACCTAATTGCGATGGTTGTCTATGCGCTGCTGGGGGGCCTGGGTATTGCCCTGGTGAACTACTTGCAGGGGCCGAGTACCCAGGGACGCTAGCCCCTGCACATGACGAGAACGCTAGCGGTGCGCTATGCCTCTAGCTTGCCGCCAACGAAGGGGGTACTCCAAATTGCCCAGTTTTCTTTGTTGAAGGGCGATCGCCAGCGTTGAATTAGCTCTAGTTCTAGGGCCTGGCGGGCCTTGCGATCGCGATCGGCATGGGGCCAAAAGCCAATATTCACTGCCAGCCCCAGCCCGTGAACTCGGTGGGCTTCTACATAGCTGAGAATGTAGCGCTTGCAGTCGTGCACCCCTTTCCACCGCTGGTTTGACTTGATGGTTTCGCCCACGTAGAGCAGTAGATCCGCCTCGTGGTCAACGACAAAGTACAGCGCTGGCACCCCAGATTCTTGAAACTGCCCTCGCCAAAACTCCGCATTTTGGGGCAGGAGGGCAAAGGGATCGAGGGTACCCGCTGGAGACGTGTCAGCTAGATCAAATAGGCTACCCTGGGCGATCGCAGGGCCGGATCGCACCGTAGCCTGAAACTGGGCCACCCGTTGCTTCCAGCCCTGAAGTTCGTCAGCAGGCATGGCCGACCCAGCCGGGCGATTGTAGGCCCACGATCGATCGGCTGCCCGCTGGTCGGCCTCGGAGAGCAGCGAAGGCTGGTAGTCTGGTGCCATAAATCTATCCGTAGCGGCTGTGGCCTCCCATAATAGGGCAAAACCCCAATATGTAGCGCTGGCCAGTTCGCTTAAAACAGTCGTGGCAATGGCTGTAGCAGTTTGGCAGGGGGCTTTCTACAGCCGCGATCGCAGTGAGTCTGGCCCAATATCTTCTAGGGCATAGCCCTCGGGGTAGCTACGCAGCGATTGATCGACAAAAAAGTCAGACGTGGCGCGGGCTGGCTGGCGGCGCAGCAGCTGACTGCGGGCCTGGAGGGCCGTAGCGGCGAACCGCTGCACGGCTTTTGGAGCTGGCTGCCAGCCCAGGGCATTGAGCAGGGGCGGGTCGAGCAAACAGGGCAGTCCCCAGTTCACCACCGGGCGGATCGCCGCCGGAAACCAGCTCAGCAGCAGGTGCCGAGTGGCATCGGCCACCCGCTGGTTTGTGGTGGCGTAGGTAAAGTGCTCGGCCTCAAACTCGCGGTTAAACTGCTCGAAGGCGGCGTAGGTGGGTGGGATGTCGCGGAGGCCCATGCGATCGCCAATGGCCTGCCAAAAATAGTAGCAGGCCAGCCGCTCTTGCTCGCAAAAGGGCCGCCAGCCAAAGCGATCGCACCAGCGAATCGGCTCATAGACAAAGGTTGAGAGCACGTACAGGTAGTCGGCATTGCCAATGGCGTAGTGGCGGTGAATAGCGTTCATCCGCTGAATAAATGCTTCGCCACGGGGGCTGTCATAACCGTGCTTGAGCACCTCGGATACCACAATGCCCGTGTCGTCGTAGCGCTTTTGGGCGTGGTGCCGAAACTCGCCGGTTTTATCCAGCAGGGCTGACACGCTGGGGATACAGAAGGTGCGCAGCAGCGCCACCTCCAGGGCGCGGGTGACATCCCACGGGAACTCGTACCCTGCCAGCAGGTGGCAGATTTTTTGGTGGTTGCGTTCGGGGTCGATGCGCTGAATGTGGCGCAGCGTGGCGTAGCGATCCATAGGTCGTCAGGATTTCTTGGACTTGAAAAATGGCGTGGCCCATGGTGGGCAGTGCCCACCTTATAGCAGTGCAGAGCTTAAAACTCAATGCCTGGCTGGGCCTTGACTCCCTGCTCGCGGAAGGGGTGCTTGACCAGAGTCATTTCGGTGACCAAATCGGCGCGATCGATTAGCGCCTGAGGTGCGCCCCGCCCGGTCAAAATCACGTGGGTCATCTCGGGTTTTTCGGCTAACCCTGCCAGCACCTGCTCCACCGAGAGAAAGCCGTGTTTGAGGGCAATATTCACCTCGTCGAGCAGAATAGTTTTGACCTCGGGGTTGCGAATATAGCTGAGGGCGGTGTCCCAGGCGGCTTGGGCGGTGCGGGTGTCGCGATCGCGATCTTGGGTATCCCAGGTAAACCCTTCGCCCATGGCGTGGAAGCTGAGCTGATCGCCAAACCGCTCTAGCATCGCCTTCTCTGCTGGTTCCCAGGCTCCTTTAATAAACTGCACAATGGCGACCTGGTAGCCGTGCCCCAGCGATCGCAGCACCATGCCCAGGGCAGCGGTGGTTTTGCCCTTGCCGTTGCCCGTGTTGATAATTACCAGTCCTTTCTCGACGGTGCGATCGGCAATGCGCCGCTGCTGCACCTCCTGCCGCCGCTGCATTTTGCGGCGGTACTGCTCTTCTGAGCTGGCGCTTTCGGCCTCCTGGGTGAGAGCGGCGGCAGCGGCATCGAGCGGATTGGCGGTATCGGTGGGCTGGGTCATAGGGAGAGGTGCAGGTAGGTTGTGTTTATCCTACGACGATGTACGGTCTTGTCAGTACTTGGTCGGGGTTTAAGGATGAGCCGTCGTGATAACACCTCTAGCAGATGCTAGAATAGTTCAGCCTAAGGGCATGTAGCTCAGTGGATAGAGCACTAGATTCCGGTTCTAGCGGTCGCAGGTTCGAATCCTGCCATGCTCGTCTCTTAGATAGCAAGGGGTTCACCCCCTCTGTACTTTCCGGTTGCACTGCACGTTCCGGAATTATTTGACATCGTTACGGAATTAGTGTCGCTGTTCCGGCATGAGTGTCGTTCGCCCATGTTCCTGCGCTCGCACTCCTCAGTGTTTTTCATGGCAAACCAGCCCTACCCCTGGCTGAGTTATCTATCTAACCCACGCCCAAAACCGCTCCATCAATCAACCTTTAGATCAAGACAATCGTGAACTTGGCTTTCTACAATAAAACCTGCACGCTGCTCTTGACCAAATTCAATTGCTATGGGTTTGCGCGATCGCTTCAATCAGCTTAGTGGACAGACTCGCTTTGTCGTAAGTCGCATTTTTATGCATCTCTCAGGCCGAGAAGTAGCACCACTCCTGGGTGTGCTCAATCAAGCGGCACGAGAGGCGGTCGATTCAGAAGGCGATATGCAGGTGTTGGGCGAACAACTCGCGCGAGTTTGTGAAAGCTTGCTGGAGTATGAAACCTTTTGGCAGTCGGCAGCCAATGAAGGAGATGTGATGTGGGATGAAGGTGAAGCCGGAGATTACGTTAACGAACTATTTACCGACTCGGCTGGACGCTATGGTAGCGCAATAGCCATTGCCTCCAATAGCAGTGAGACTTTCGCCATCCCCATGACCCGAAATGTGGTTGTTATGCTCACCGTTGCCTTTGAAGGTGAAGTGCCCGAACTAGAAGATAGTCTGGCCGACATCGCTGTATTAAGAGCAGGCTTAAAAGCTCTAGTCAACCTGCACTATAGGGGAACTTTAAGAGCAATTCAGATACATTTTTCTCCTGCTCAATTGGGAGACGAACTTACATCAGACCACTTGGTGGTGCAGAAAAGTCCTGAAAGGGTTGTTGTGAAAGGAGTCCCAAATGAGACAGGGTAGATGGGAAGGGGCATTTCATGAGAGGCTTGAATTCCCCAACTCAAGGCCAGTCTCATGGAAACACCCCTCTTGTATCGTCAACTGCAAGACCAATTGAGTCAA
>NZ_JADEXE010000236.1 GCF_015207265.1 Nodosilinea sp. LEGE 07298
GGCTGGGGGCTGCGATTGCCATCTACCTGCTGGCTTGGAACGGCGGTAGCTCACCCATTCGCCTGATTTTGGTAGGCATCGGCCTCACCTCGCTGACCGGGGCCTTCACCAGCCTGATGATTACCTTTGGCAATATCTACGATGTCAGCCAGGCCCTGGTGTGGCTCACCGGCAGCGTCTACGGGCGCAGTTGGGAACACCTCTGGCCGCTGCTGCCCTGGCTGATCGTCTTTTTGCCGCTGACGATGGTGCTGGCTCGCGATCTCGACACCCTCAACCTGGGCGACAACCTGGCCCAGGGGCTGGGCAGCCAAGTGGAGTGGACCCGCAGGCTGCTGCTGCTCTGCACCGTTGCCCTGGCTGGGGCCTCAGTAGCCACGGCTGGCACCATCGGGTTTGTCGGCCTGATGGCCCCTCACTTGGGGCGGCAGCTGGTGGGGCCATCCCATGCGGGACTGCTGCCAGTGGCGGCGTTGACCGGGGCCTGCATTGTAGAGCTGGCCGACATCGTGGGTCGCCTCGCCTTCGCGCCAATTGAACTGCCCTGCGGGGTGATTACAGCAGTGATTGGCGCGCCCTATTTTTTGTGGCTGCTGTATCGCGATCGTTCAAGACCGACTTGATCTCATCATCGATACCTAACTATCAACAGTGGCAACGGCCCTACTCCAACAACTGTTGTATTCCCGTCCTAAGATTAATGCACTGTTTACTTGATTCATATGAGAAACCTTGATACCGAACGCACGATTAAAGTGTTGAATCAAATTATGGAATTTGAGCTAGCTGGTGTGGTGCGCTATACCCACTATTCTTTGATGGTGATTGGCCCTAACCGCATTCCCATCGTCGATTTTTTCAAAGCCCAAGCGAACGAATCGCTACTTCATGCCCAAGAAGCCGGCGAGATAATTACTGGTCTCGAAGGTCATCCGAGCCAGCGCATCGCCATGATTGAAGAAACGAATCGTCACTCTGTAACCGACCTTTTGCAAGAGAGTCTTAATCACGAGCAGAAAGCCCTCAACATGTACAAAACCCTGCTAGAAGTCGTCGAAAACGCCAGCATTTATCTGGAAGAATACAGCCGCACCAAAATTGGCCAGGAGGAAATGCACAATCTGGAGATTAAGAAAATGCTGAGGGACTTTAGCTAAGAGGATTTCGAGTGATTGGTGGATGAGCGATCGCAACTCATCCCCCCGCCTACCCATCCACCTATCCACCCACCTACCCATCCACTCGCCTACCATGCGTCTCGATACCGCCACCCAAATCGCCTTCACCACCCGTAAGCTCACCCTGGCCTACGACAGCAACGTGATCATTCAGGGGCTCGACCTAGCCATTCCCCAGGGCCAAATCACCACGCTGGTGGGGCCAAACGGCTGCGGCAAATCTACCCTGCTGCGGGGGATGGCGCGGCTGCTCAAGCCAACGGGCGGCACGGTGTATTTAGATGGCGATGCGATCGCCCACCTGCCGACCAAAGACTTGGCCAAGCGCCTGGGCATTTTGCCCCAAAGCCCTGCTGCCCCCGAAGGGCTCACCGTGCGAGAGCTGGTCGCTCAGGGGCGCTACCCACACCAAACCTGGCTGCGGCAGTGGTCGAAGGACGATGAGCTGAAAGTGGAGGAGGCGATCGCCACCACCAACCTGCACGAGTTTGCCAACCGCCCCCTCGACACCCTCTCCGGCGGCCAGCGCCAGCGCGCCTGGATCGCCATGGCCCTGGCCCAAGACACCGACACCCTCCTGCTCGACGAACCTACCACCTACCTGGATCTGGCCCACCAAATCGAAGTACTGGATCTGCTCTATCAGCTCAACCGCCAGCTAAAGCGCACCATTGTCATGGTGCTCCATGACCTAAATATGGCCTGTCGCTACAGCCATCACCTGATTGCTCTGCGCGGCGGTACGGTTTTGGCCCAGGGCAAACCAGCGGCGGTGGTTACAGAAGACATGGTGGAGCAGGTATTTGCCTTAAAGAGCCGCATTATCACCGACCCCGTATCTAGCACGCCGCTGTGCCTGCCCATTAGCCAAACTATCGAGAATTAATTTTATTAACCTATAGCCAGCAGGAGGGCCATCGAGTCGTGACGATCACCTTTCAGGATGGTGAGCTGCGCCAGTTGCTGAGGGAGCATGTGCAGAGCACGCAGCCAGAGCTTTTAGCCAATGGACGCGATCAAACACTGACCTATCCCGACTGGCTAGGTAAAGGCTACAAGCGAGATATTGGCCTGCCCAGTGGGATTGAGCTAACCCTGCACCGCTACCATTTGCGCAAAGATCTAGTACAGGTTTGTTTAGCAGACCAAAGCGACTGTTTTGAGTTTGTTTTTAGCCTCACAGCCCAGAGCCAGTACAACGAAGGGCCTGTGTTTAGCGATCGCCGCGCCCATTTGCTTGGCCCAGAAGGACAAGACAGCCGATGGCGCGAATTCGCTGAGCAAGATTATTTAGCGGTGGATATTCACCTCAATCCACCCCTGCTGATGTCGTTAATCGAAAGTCACAGCACCAGGCTGCCAAAACCACTGCAAAAAATACTGGCGGGAGACTCCGACTTTCCCCTTGTTGAGCCCATCGCGATCACGCCCGAAATGCAGACTGCCCTCTGGCAAATCCTTAAGTGTCCTTACCAAGGCATCACCCAAACCCTTTACCTAGAGGCTAAATCCCTCGAGCTGATTGCCCTTTTCCTAGACGCCATAGACGATAACGCCTCCGCTAAACCGATCCTGCATCGAGACGATCTAGAACGTATCCACCAGGCACAGCAAATCCTACAAGGTGACCTTCAAGCGCCCCCTTCCCTAGTCGATTTAGCACGGCAGGTGGGCCTCAACGATCGCAAGCTCAAAGAAGGCTTTCGCCAGGTGTTCGATACCACAGTCTTTGGTTATCTAACTCAACAGCGCATGGAAAAAGCCTGCCAGCTTTTGGTTCAACAGCGATCGGTTGCGGCCGTTGCGGCGGCGGTGGGCTACGCCAGCCCCACTGCCTTTAGCGGTGCCTTTCGTCGCAAATTTGGAGTGACACCCAAGGCCTATCAGCTATCCAACTGCCGGGGTGCTTAGGGGTTCGGTTTTGGGCGCAAGTTTTATACCAGTCGTCCAGACCGCCAGACGTCACCCGAAGGATGAGAACTGTAGGGTGCATCGCTGCGTGGATGCACCATCTTAGAGACTAGGCATCAAAGAGAACCCAATACCCCAAAAAGTCCCGATCGCAGAGAAAAAAGTCCCGGCCGAAGAGAAAAGCCCCCTTCAACCCCCGTAATCTAAACCTCATCTAATTGAGAATACTTCTCGTTTGCAAGCGCTAACGAGGCGACTAGCTGTGGTGTGAGGAATGATGACTTCAAAGTTGGGCTTTGGACTGTTTGTAATGAGCTTGCTGGCGGGCGCAACCGCTCCTTGGGCTTGGGCATCGCCACTTCAAGACTCTGAGCTAGCCCCGGCGGCACTCACCGTAGAGGAGTGGATCGCCCAAGGGCAGGCCAGTGCCGCAGCAGTAATTACCGACGTGCAAATCACAGATGCCCCCGAGGGCTTGAGAATTGAACTGGTCAGCGATCGCCCCCTGGCCGCAGGTAGCTCCCGCACCGAGGGCAACGCGCTAATTACCGACATCCCCAATGCGGTGCTGGAGTTGGCCGATCAAGCTGCCGCAGAGCAGTTTGCCCCCGCCGAAGGCATTGCCCTGGTGCAGATTACCAGCTTGCCCGATGGCACAGTGAGGGTCGCCATCACCGGCACCGACGGGCCACCCACTGCCCAGGTTGATACCGCCACAGGAAACCTGGTCTTGAGCGTAGTGCCAGGCCTGGCCCAGCTTGACGGTGCCGAAGATGCCATTCAAATCGGGGTGACCGGCCAGGGGGAAACCGGCTATCGTGTACCGAATACCAGCGTGGGCAGCAGAACCGATACACCTCTGCGGGATCTACCCTTTTCTGTACAGGTAGTGCCCCAGGAGCTATTGGAAGATCGGCAGGTTCAAAGCGTTAACGAGGCCCTCCGCACGGTGGTGGGCATTAGCCCCGACAATTCTTCTCAGTCTGCCTTTGAAGGCTATACCATTCGCGGTTTTTCAGGCAGAAATATCTTACGCAACGGGTTACGCGATGACACCAATATTACCTCCCGCATTGCGATTCCCAATATTGAGCGCATTGAGGTATTGAGAGGCCCAGTAGGGGCTTTGTTTAGCCAGGGTGCGCCCGGCGGCACCGTCAACATTGTGACAAAAAAACCCTTGGCAACCCCTCACTACATTGTGGAAGGAACCATTGGCAATTTCGACACCTACGGCGGCTCGTTAGACTTCACCGGCCCACTCAATCAGTCTGAAACGATGCTCTACCGGCTCACCGCAGGCGCATCGAGTGCAGGCACATTTGTTGACTTTTTTGATCGCCAAAATTATGTCATTGCCCCCGTGGTCAGTTGGCAGGTTGGCCCCAATACCCAGATCCTTTTTGAAGGCGAATACACCATTTCTGAACAACCCAACGATCGCGGCTTGCCCGCATTGGGTACTGTTCTGCCCAATATCAATGGACAACTGCCCCGCAGTCGCTTTATCGGCGAACCCGATGATGATATAGACAAAAACAATCGCTACGTGCTGCGGCTGGGGTATACCCTCGACCACCAGATCAATCCCGATTGGCAGCTGCAAAATTCGTTTCGAGCCAGTTTTCAGCAGACCCCCCAAAATTCACTTTTCCCCGCAGGTTTGCTTGCCGACCAGCGCACTCTAGAACGGGGCCTTTTCAGCACTAGCGATCAATCCCAGGACAACTACTCCTTTGATACTAGCCTGACCGGTACGGTGCAAACAGGCAGCATTTCGCACCAGCTTTTGCTGGGCTTTGATGTCAACCGCGATATCTATGCGGCCAGCAGTGAGGAGTTTATCCTTGCTCCCATTGATATTTTCAATCCAGTGTATGGGGTAGCCCAACCGCAGTTCGTGGCTAGCTATCCGAGAGAACCCTTTATTACCAACTCAGTGGGGGTTTATGTTCAAGATCAAATTGATCTGCTGCCCCAGCTAAAGTTGCTGCTGGGTGGGCGGTTTGATTTGGTGAGCCAACAATCGCTGTTCGCCGATGGCTCACAGGATTTTCAGGATGATACGGCGTTTAGCCCCCGACTGGGATTGGTCTATCAACCCAGTGATGAGCATGCGCTCTACGCCAGCTACAGCCGCTCGTTTTTGCAGAGTGTGGGTACAGCCTTTGACAACACGCTTTTTGAACCTGAGCGAGGCAATCAGTATGAGGTCGGCATCAAATCAGACTGGCTCGACAACCGACTCTCAACCACCCTGGCGCTCTACCAAATTACGCGAACTAATGTGTTAACCGAAGACCCGATTAACCCCAACTTCTCGGTGCAGACGGGGGAGCAGAGAAGTCGCGGAGTTGAACTCACGGCCACGGGTGAAATTTTGCCAGGGTGGAACATTGTGGCGGGCTACGCCTACACCGATGCCCAAATTACGGCAGACAACACCTTGGCCGTGGGCAATCGCCTCAACAATGTGCCAGAACATGCCGCTAGCCTGTGGACAACCTACGAAATTCAGGAGGGGTCGCACCAAGGTTTGGGCTTGGGGCTGGGGCTGTTTTATGTGGGCGATCGCCAGGGCGATCTAGACAATTCTTTCCAGGTTCCGGGCTATACCCGCACGGATGCTTCGGTGTTCTACAGGCGAGATAATTTTCGAGTTGGGCTAAACCTCGAGAACCTGTTTAATATCACCTATTTTGAAGCCGCAGAAAGCCCTCTGCGCGTTTTTTACGGTGCACCGTTTACCGTCAGGGGCACGGTTTCCTGGTCGTTTTAAGAATGTTGAATGGGTAACGTAAGGGTGTAAAGCTCATGATTTATAAATCCTGGTGGCGACGCATCCAGCTATTTTGGGGCGGAGTTTTGATAGTAGCCCTGATCCAGAGCTGTGCTGGGTTAGGCCCGCCGCATGCGAATGTGCCGTCAGCGCCCGAAGCATCAGATTGTCACATGGTGCGCCATGCTCTGGGGGAAACCTGTGTGCCAAATCAGCCGCAGCGAGTGATTACTCTGAGCGTGCCTACCTTGGGAGATGCGATCGCCCTAGGGGTCAAACCCATCGCCACCATCGTCTATTTTGATGAGCCTCCCCCTTACCTGGCGGAGCATCTAGACTCCATTCAAATACTGGGCAAAGAAGAACAACCGAGCCTTGAAAAAATCCTGGCTCTAAAACCTGATCTGATCATAGGCATCAAGTATTCTACCGAAGCCATATATAGCCAACTGTCGCAGATTGCTCCTACAGTAGCCGATGATTGGGAGGGGTATCCCTCCTGGCGAGAGCATTTTGATTTTGTCGCTAACGTGTTGGGGAAAACAGACTTAGCCCAGCAGGTTTGGAGTCGTTATTATCAGCGCATCGAGTCGTTAAAGACTGCCCTAGAAAAGAGCCAGCAAAACCCAGAAATTTCCTTCGTCCACACTTGCTGTGGCACTATCGACCTGGACTTAAAAAACTCCTTCAACGGCAGCATTCTGGCTGATGCGGGCTTACGCCGACCATCAGCCCAGGCCGTACCTGTCGATGGCGGCCTTGTGAAGCTATCTGAGGAACAACTAATGGATATTGACGGCGATGTTTTGTTTGTCGCCGCCGATGGTGCCGAAGCAGCCCAAACCATCACCGAACTCAAGCAAAACCCGCTATGGCAGAAGCTAAGGGCCGTTCAAAACGATCGGGTTTACCCGGTCAACTATCCCACCTGGAGAGGCGGCAATCCTCTAGGTGCCGATGGAGTGATCGATGACTTGTTCACCTATTTGGTGGAAGATACGCCGCCAGCTTGATCAGAGGGCGTTTGAAAAGTGATTTGTTGTCGCTTTAGTCACTTGCTGATCCCCCCTGCCCCCCTTAGAAAGGGGGGTAAAGGTCACCCTTTTTAAGGGAGATTTAGGGGGATCCCTATTTTTGCTACAAGAGATAGGACTTCTCAACCGTCCTCTCAGCATGTTCCGTTAGTATCGGTTCTATTCTAGCTGTTCCAACGCTGATGAAAAAACTCTTTCACTCCTATAAATTTTTGCTCTTGGGCATACTAGCTTGTCTTTGGGTGACAGCTTGTATGTCGCCAACTCCGACCCCATCCTCGTCGCCAGCAGCCTCTAATGCAGTAGAGGACTGTCGCACGGTAGAGCATGAGCTAGAAGCAACGAAGATTTGTGGACAGCCTCAAAAAGTAGCCGTTCTTAGCCCACACATTTTGGACGTAGTGCTGGCACTGGGAGCACAGCCCGCTGCCTATGCCGAAACCGTGGCGCTCAGTGTGGAGAAGTTTGATCAACCTGCTCAGCAAATTCCTTACCTGGGCGATCGCATCACCACTCAGCCCGTGAACCTGGGCGATCGCAAAAACCCGTCCCTAGAAAAACTCACCCTTCTCAAGCCCGATCTTATTGTGAGCGAAGACTGGCTGGTGCGAGATAAATATAGCTTGCTGGCAAAAATTGCTCCCACAATGCTGTTTACCGATGAAAAAAATGGCCATCAGCACTGGCGCAATGACATTGAGGTCATTGCCAAAGCTCTGGGGCGAGAAGAAGCTGCCGAGAAAGTGAATGCTGAATACTTACAGCAGTTAGAAACCGCTCGTCAATCGCTTGCTCCTGTGGTAGCAACTCTTCCAAAAATTCTAATTCTATCTGTCAATAGCGCCATGACCGATGTAGCGATCGCTGCTGACAGCACCGTTGGTTACCTACTCGAAGGAATCGGCTTTCAGCTTGTTTTTCCTCAGCCTGTGGCCGCCGGAGAAATGCGATGGCTGCAAACGTCGCCAGAAATTTTGCCAACCCTGGGTTCTGATATTGCCATCGTTATCGGCTGGGACAATTCAGAACTCTACAAACCGGAAGCAACGCTAAAGGAAAAATGGAACCAAACCCCAGTTTTCAGAGAAATACCTGCTGCTAAAGCCAATCGTATCTTTTTTGTTGACTATCAACTCTGGGGCAGCATTACCCGCGGTCCAATTACGGATCAATTGATTCTAGAAACGCTGCCCGATATGCTGCTGCCTCTGCTCTCTAACTCGTAAACTCTAAATACCATGGCAAAATCTACCCTTTTTATTTGTCGCTCCTGTCATCAGTCAGAGCAAAGACTGCCAGGACAGCCAGCGGATGGCGCGGTTTTGTGCGATCGCATCCAGGTACTGCACCAAACCTGGTCCCGCCAGTCAGAACTAGAGGTTCGTAGTGTGGACTGTTTGTGGACCTGCGATCATCCTTGCTCTATTGCATTGTTGGGAGACAACAAGCCAACCTACGCATTGGCGAAAGTCTTAGTCAAGGGGAAAAATCATAACGAAATTGCCGAAGCAGTTCTGCAATTGAGTGAGCACTATCTCGATAGCAAAAAGGGCAATATTCCCTGGCAACAATTCCCAGAGGTTCTAAAAACCGAATTTATCGCCCGAATCCCACCTGTAAGTTTTAGTGATTCAGACGAAGCATCTTAAGGCTAAAAATTAAGGTTTTGCGTACTTTTACCCTGATCTGGTGTGGCCAGCTCGTCTTGACCATCGGCAGCTACATGACCGAGTTTGCCCTCACCCTCTGGGCTTGGGAGATGACGGGCTCTGCCACGGCTTTGGCCCTCGTAGGATTTTTCTCACAGCTGCCGCGCATCCCGATTACGCTGGTAGCGGGGCTGATTGTCGATCGCTTTAACCGCAAACATCTGATGATGCTGGGGGATGCTGTCGCCGCCCTTTCCACCGTTGGCATTGGTCTACTTTACTCAACAGGTGACCTAAACATTTGGCATCTGTATCTGGCCACCACGCTAAATGGCGGGTTTGGCCAAATTCAAAGTCTTGCCTATCAAACGTCGATTTCTACTCTAGTGCCGCTCTCCCAGCTGACACGGGCTAACAGCATGAACTCGGCGGTGCACTACGGGTCTGCTATTTTTGGCCCAGCTTTGACGGGGGTGCTCTATCCGCTGATTGGCCTGCTGGGGATTGTCGGGATTGATTTAGTTAGCTTTGGGGTGGCGATCGCATCTCTCCTCTTCCTCCACGTCCCTCAACCCTCGCAACCAGCCACTCTCGAACTCGAAACGCTATGGACCAAGCTAACCTTTGGCTTTCGCGAAGTTTGGCGGCAGCCTAGTTTGCGAGCTTTGCTGCTGATTAGCACCCTGTTTTGGTTTTTCCACGACCTGGGCGGAGCCATCTACGACCCAATGATTTTGGCTCGCTCCAACGGCAGCGCCCAGGTACTAGCTAGTACCGCCGCCGCCGCCGGTATCGGTGGCGTGACTGGAGCGATCATTCTCAGCGTCTGGGGCGGGCCAAAACAGAGAGTGGGAGCGATGCTGGCCGGATTCATCGGCGCAGGCCTCAGCAAAACTGTCTTTGGCCTGGGGCGATCGCCCAGCATTTGGGTGCCCGCTCAGTTTTGTTCTTCCCTTCACTTTCCACTGCTGGGCAGCTCTGAAACCGCCCTTTGGATGGAACAAATCTCTCCAGCTAGGCAGGGGCGCATCTTTGCCGCTAACGCACTGGTGCTGCATGTTGTCAGTGCTGGAGCCACGCTCATGGCTGGGCCTCTAGCCGATCAACTCCTAGAACCAGCCATGGTGGTATCAGGCCCTTGGGTGCCTATTTTGGGCGCTTTCTTTGGCAGCGGTCCGGGTGCCGGTATGGCCATTCTCTACGTATCTTGCGCCCTGGCCATGGTGCTGGTGGGTATGAGTGGATTTGGGCTGGCCAACTTGGTCGCGATCGCCCCTCAGCGCCGGTCTGAATAGGGGTTTGTCAGTGGGTCAACGTCGCTTCAGCGATCGGCGGGTTCAGGGTGTATAGCCATCGTCACGTTGGTTAGGACGTCCAGAAACCCTATGAACGTTCAAACGTTTGAACGTTCATAGGAGACCTGTCTTAACTAGACTGGCCACAGCTATATTCAAAAGCCAGGTCATAACGGGGGCTAAAAAAACAGCCTCGCCGCCTGAGTAGACGACGAGGCTGGGTTAAGGCTTTAGTGGCTCAGAGCCAGCTAGGGCTAAAACCGGACGGTGTTGCCGTTAATGCTCCGGAACTCAAAGGTGCCCAAAGACTCGCGGTAGGTGCTGCGAATGTCGCGCAGCATGCTGATAGCCAGCCGTTCGCCCAGCAGGTTACCGCCGGTTTCGATACCGGTGCCGGGGCGATCGCAGCCCGCATTCGGCCCAGAGGTGGTGCCATCGGTGCGCCAGTGCATACCCGCACCATCGCGAAACAGGGTGACATTGGCAATCAGCTTGTTCAGCTCACCGTGAATGGTGAGCTTTTCACCCCGGTAGTCGGCCAGCTTTTGGCCGCCATCGACGGGCGCTTTGGGGTTGGGGAAGGGGCCATCGGCAAAGTAGGCCTTGGCAATGGTGGCCGATGCAGCCACAAAG
>NZ_JADEXE010000237.1 GCF_015207265.1 Nodosilinea sp. LEGE 07298
GGCGACGGCGCACCCGTACCCCCTTCGCCCCCTGAGACAGGTAGCCCTTGCTATGGTGCAAAATCTCCCAGGGCAGCGACAGCAGGTCGTTGGCGGCTTCTCGAAATTGGGCGGCTTCCTCCTCTGGGGTGCCTTCCATCGGCTCAGCATCTACCTGTACCGAAAAGCGGCGGCTGCCCGTGGTCCGTTGCCAGGCTTCCAGGGGTTCGCGGGCCGATTCTCCGGCCACAGCCGCCTGGTACAGCACCTGGCCCCACTTGGGTAACGAGGCTTCTAGCTGGTTGGCTCGCTGCTTAAACACCCCTGTCGGCCACTGGTAGTACCGCTCGATATACCAGCGAATGTCGTCTAGTTCCAGCGGCCCCAGGGGCGCGGTGAAGCGGTAGCGGCGGCTGGTGATCTGGCGGCTCTGGTCGCAGCCATGGTCGGCGGGGATGTATGTGAGTTCGGCGGTGGCGGTGGCGCGGCGAATGCCCTCGTGCTCAGTGATGTGTGGGTCGGTGAGCTTGAGCAGCAGCTCTTCAACGGGTTCGACGGTGATAGTTGGTCCGGGCTTGCGATCGACAGGTAGCTCTAGCCCCAGCGCCGCCGAGATTTGCGGCATCGCCTCGGTGAGGCCGTTAGGGCGATCGCTTACTTCAATATGCAACGGGTCGCCAGGGAAAAAGGGCTTGAGCAACCCCAGCGGCGTTCCGGGCAACACGACAGAAATAATCTTGTAACCGTCGGTACGCTGTTGGGCTGTGGCGTGGGCAATACCTAATTCTCGCTGCACCCATTGAGAACTCAGAGCATCGATGCTGACAACTACCAAGAAATAGCGGGCTGTACGAATGCTGGCTTCAATCGTGGTCTCCAGGTCATCGCCGCCAGTCATCTCCCGTGAATCGATCCAGGGGATCTGACTATGCAGCTCTAGCATTTCCCGTAGCTGTGCAACTGTGGAGTCGTCTTGAGTGGAGTGGGAAATAAAGATGTGGTCACTCATGCCCTGGGTTTACCCGCTGAAGTGCCGACCGAGCCCTGGCTAAATTCAGTCTTAGGCTCGTTGATATACCACAAAGATAACTGCCTCTTTCCGGAAGACTTCGCCTCTCAAGCCTCTAGTTGCTCTAAATTCAAAACCCAAAACCCCCCAACACTTCTTACGACACCGCGAAGAAATGCAAAACCTCCCATCCTTACTTGGTAAGCTGGAGGTTTGTTCTTCGATCGCAGAGTTGGGGCAGTAAGGCATGGATAACAAGTTGATGCTGATGATTCCGGGGCCGACCCCTGTACCAGAGCAGGTGCTAATGGCCATGGCCAAGCACCCCATGGGCCACCGAAGCGGCGAATTTAGCGCCATTATGGGCGAGGTTACCGAGAACCTCAAGTGGCTGCACCAGACCCAAAACGACGTGCTGGTGCTGGCCGCTAGCGGCACCGGGGCCATGGAAGCAGGCATGATCAACTTTCTCAGCGCGGGCGATAAGGTGCTGGTGGGCAACAACGGCAAGTTTGGCGAACGCTGGGGCGAGGTGGCCCGCGCCTACGGCCTCGATACCCACGAAATTACCGCCGAGTGGGGCAAGCCGCTGAATCCCGATGACTTCAAGGCGGCGCTAGAGGCCGACACCGCCAAAGACATCAAAGCGGTGATTATCACCCACAGCGAAACTTCCACTGGGGTACTCAACGACCTGGAAACCATCAATCGCCACGTCAAAGCCCACGGGGCGTTGATCATAGTGGATGCGGTGACCAGTCTGGGAGCCTGCTCGGTGCCCGTCGATGCATGGGGTTTGGATGTGGTGGCGTCTGGTTCCCAAAAGGGCTATATGATTCCGCCCGGTTTGGCCTTTGTCAGCGTTAGCGCCAAGGCATGGGAAGCCTACGAAACGGCGACCCTGCCTAAGTACTACCTCGACCTCAAGCCCTATAGCAAAGGGGCGGCTAAGAATACGACCCCCTTCACCCCTCCGGTGAATATGTTCTTTGCCCTGCAAGCGGCGCTGCAAATGATGCAGAAAGAAGGGCTAGAGGCGATTTTTGCCCGCCACGATCGCCAGAAGCGAGCCACCCGCGCCGCTATGGCTGCCCTCAACCTGCCTCTGTTTGGGGCCGACGATTGTGCCAGCCCGGCGATTACCGCCGTTATGCCCCAGGGGGTAGAGGCCGAGCAAATTCGCTCGACTATGAAAAAGCAGTTTGACATTGTTCTGGCTGGGGGCCAAGACCACCTCAAGGGCAAGATCTTTCGGATTGGCCACCTGGGCTTTGTGTGCGATCGCGACATTCTCACCGCCGTCGCGGCCCTAGAATCGACCCTCACCCACCTGGGCTACGACCAGTTCACCCCTGGCGCTGGGGTGAATGCCGCTGGGCAGGTACTGCTGGCTTAAAGAGCTGAATAGTGTAGCTCTCGCTTTAGACCTCCGAGTTTTTCTCAAAACTCGGAGGTCTTGTCGTCTGAGGTCTTGTCGTCTACAACTCCGGCAGTTCGGTGTCGAGGCCAAAGGCCTGGGCGGGCGGCAGCTGCAGCACACTGAGTAACCCATCGAGCATGTACTGCACCGCCAGCGCCGCTAGCAGCACCCCCAGCACGCGGGTGACAACGTTAATGCCAATCTGGCCCAGGAGCTTGCCCAAGGGCTGCGATAGCAGCAGAAAAATGTAGCACAGGATCAAAACTACCCCAGCCGCCGCCAGCACCACGCTCAGCCCCAGGTAATAGTTGGTTGACTCCCGCGACAGCACCAAAATACTGGCTAAACTACCCGGCCCGGCAATCAGCGGAATCGCCAGGGGAAAGACGCTTACGTCTTGCCGAGCTTCGGCCTCTTCGGCCTCGGCCTCGGTCTCTCGCTCCTGCTGCACAAAAATCATATCCAGGGCAATTTTAAACAGCAGCACCCCCGCCGCAATCTGGAACGCCTGTAGGCTAATGCCCAGGTTGTGCAGCACGTAGGCCCCCGTCAACCCAAAGACCAGCAGGATAATGGCAGACACCACCACGGCTCGGGTGGCGATTTGGGTCTGCTCGGCCTCGCTGCGATCGCTCACCAGGGCCAGGTACAAAGGCGTTAGCCCCACCGGGTCGATCACCACGAATAGGGTAAAAAAGGCCTTAGCAAACAGCGGCAGAACAATGGGCATAGGGTGGCCTGAGAGATTCTCTAAAATTTAGCGCCGTTTTGAGACGGTGGCGCGATTAGTGCTATAGCCATAGTCACGTTGGTTAGGACATCCAGAAACCCTATGAACGTTCAAACGTTTGAATGTTCATAGGAGACCTGTCTTAACCAGACTGGCCACAGCTATAATCGCGTGCTTTTGCTGGGGTAGGATGCGATCGCGCCCCACCTAACCAACCACCTAATACCTCCACAGTTCCGCAGAATTTACCTCAATCGCCGGAAATTAAGTTCAGTAACGCCGCAGCTCAGCCAGCCTTACAAAGACTGCCAAAAACCCCGATATATTTCAAAGCATTGGTAAGGGACATCGTTCCGTTGGTCTGCGCTGGGTACCCTACAGGTACTTTTGAGGGGTGCCACCCCCCACCCCACGGCCCAAACCATGAACCTGCGTCACAAAACGTTGCTCTTGACTACCCTGCCCCTGCTGGGGCTAATGGCCATTCTATTTGGCAGTTTTTCGGTCATTTTGCAGCGCAGCTATGGTCGTCTAGAACAGCAAGACGCCCAGCGCAATTTACAGCGGGTCGACGAAGTGCTGGCGGGCGACCTCGCCCAGCTGCAAAGTCTTACCGAAGACTGGGCCGCCTGGAACGATACCTATGCCTTTGTTCAAAACCGTGACCCTGACTATGTCGAGTCGAACCTGAGCAAATACGCCCTTGAGAGCCTACAGCTCAACCTGGTCGCCGTCGTGAATCGTGAGGGGGCCATTGTCTACGGCACTAGCTACGACCTAGAAAACCGAGCTTTTTCATCTATTCCGGGCGATCTGGCTCCGCAGCTTACGCCCGATCGCCCGCTGATGCAGTTTCCGCACCTGGCCGCTCACCATCAGGGGTTGATGACGGTAGATGGCAAGCTCATGCTGGTGGTAGTAGAGCCAATTTTACGCAGCGATGCCACTGGCCCCGCCCGAGGTGCTCTATTAATGGGGCGCTATGTCAGCCCCAGTGTGGTCGAGTCGTTGGCTCTGCGCACCCGCCTGGATTTGCGCTTGTATCCTGTCATTGAGGATGCCCTGACAGAAAGCGAGCTACCGGAGGCGCTGCAGCCCATTTTAGCGACGCTAAAAGATTCGGTTGACCTGAGCAACTTTCCTACGCTGTTGCGCATTCAGTCAGCCGATACCCTGGCAGGTTACGCTCTCTGGCCCGATGTGTACGGCCAACCCCAGGCTCTGCTGGAAGTTAAGCTGCCCCGCGACATTTATTATCAGGGGCAGGTTAGCCGCCACTACCTGGGCTGGTCGCTGTTGGGGTCGTGCCTGGTGTTTACCAGCGGCATGCTGCTGCTGATCGATCGCGTCATTTTGCGGCGGCTGCTAGGGCTAAGCCAGCAGGTGCAGCACGTTGGCCGCTCGAACGACCTCAGCCAGCGGGTATCGGTGCCGGGCACCGATGAGCTGAACCATCTGGGCCAGCAAATCAACGACATGCTGGGAGAGCTGCAAATCAGCCGTGAAAAGCTGACCGCCGAACAGCAAAAGGCCGAGCAGCTGCTGTTGAATATCCTGCCCGCCGCGATCGCAGGCGAGCTGATGCAGACCAAGGCCTCTGTTCCCCAGCACTTCGATGAAGTGACCATTTTGTTCGCCGATATTGTGGGCTTTACCAGCCTCTCCAATCGACTGTCGCCGATTCGGCTGGTTGATTTGCTAAATCAAATTTTTTCTGCTTTCGATGGTCTAGCCGAGCAGCTGGGGCTAGAAAAAATCAAGACCATCGGCGATGCCTATATGGTGGCAGCGGGGCTGCCCACGCCCAAAGATGATCATGCGGAGGCGATCGCCGAAATGGCCCTGGCCATGCAGCAGGTCACCACATCGTTTCAGGCCGAACTGGGAGAACCGATCGAAATTCGCATTGGCATCAACACGGGCGTTGTGGTCGCTGGGGTGATTGGCACCAAAAAATTTATCTACGACCTATGGGGTGATGCCGTTAACGTGGCTAGCCGCATGGAGTCATCAAGTGAGCCGGGCCAGATCCAGGTCACCGCCGCCACCTACGAACGCCTTAAAGACCTCTACCAATTCGAAAAGCGAGGCTGCATTTCAGTCAAAGGCCGAGGCGAGATGGAAACCTACTGGCTGCGGGGGCACCGCCCTGAGTCACTATTTTGCCCATTAGGGGCCATGGCTACAGCCCCGACTGCGATCGGGCTGAGTGACGCAACCTAACCTGCATTGTTCATGAGTGCGTCCGGGTATGGCCCAATTGGCCTTGGCCGCGTCACCGCACCACCCTCGGCAGATAGTGCCCACCAGACTTAAGTCATTTACGTTCCACCCTAATGCAGCGTCAACGCTAAGAATTAGGGTGCATTCGCGCAGCAATGCACCAAGAAGAAGGCTGCCTATATCTCTACAGTTAGAGATCTGGGGCCTTGAGCCTGCTCAAGCCAAGATTGGCAAAGCAATTTAAGAGCGCTACGAATTTAATAAGCGGGTAACGCGATTCGAACGCGCGACATTCACCTTGGCAAGGTGACGCTCTACCACTGAGCTATACCCGCATAAAAACCAGAGTCGGAAGTGCTCGTTCGCTGGTTTTGACTTTATCTAGAATCTCAAAAAACGGTAACTATGTCAACATTTTTTTGAGATTTTTTCGGGCTTAGACCGAGTCAGCCTCGGAGGCAATGACTGGCTGAGCTGATACCGCAACCCCAGGCCCTAGGCGAGCTGCACCATTACCGGCACCACTGCCCATCACTGAGTGCATCTGCCCCATTAAGCTGGCCATTTCTAAGGCACTCATGGCGTAGTCCCAACCGTGGTTGGCTTTAATGCCAGCGCGCTCTAGAGCCTGCTGCAGGGTGTCGGTCGTGAGTACCCCAAAGATGACGGGCACTCCAGTTTGAAACCCGGCGGCGGCTACGCCCTTAGCTACTTCTGCCGCCACATAGTCAAAGTGGGGCGTAGAACCGCGAATGACGGCCCCCAGGCAAATAATGGCGTTGTAGCGCCCGCTGAGGGCCAGCTGCCGTGCTACTAAAGGAATCTCAAAACTGCCAGGTACCCAGGCATAATCGACCTGAGTACCCTCAGGGTTCACGTCGATGCCGTGGCGCTTGAGGCAGTCTTGGCAGCCCTCCAGTAGTTTGCCCGTAACTAAATCGTTGAATCTGCCCAGCACGATAGCAAACCGGGGAGACCCTGTCGTGACTAACGTGCCTTCAAATACCGCCATAAAATTAGTATCTACACCACAAAGTAGTTGAGGCCGCCAACTACAACCACCAGCGCGCCCCAAATAATTGAGCCAAACAAAATCAATCTTTTAGACTGATCCCAGTCTTGGGGAGAGGCGTAGGCCACAGGCACGTACACCACCAGCACAAAAGACATCAGCACCAGGGCAAACAGCGCGAGTTGAAACAGAATTACCATTGGTTTATCTTTGCTCTCTCAAACACAGCAGCGGAGACGGCGGTAAGCAACCCGGCAAATAGCCCAAAACCAGGTTAACAGCCACACTACCCTAACCAGTACGCTATCAGAAAGAGGCCCCTCCGAAAAGTATGGCGTTAAAAGTATGGATCTAGTGCTCTGCCACACTACCGCCGACTTCGACACCCTGGGGGCTGCCGTGGGACTGGCGCGCCTGCAACCAGGGCGTCGAATTGTGCTGACTGGCGGCAGTCATCCGACGGTGCAGCGGTTCTTAGCCCTTCACCGCGACGAGTACCCACTGATTGAGCGGCGGGCCGTAGACCCCAGCCAAATTCACCATCTCACCCTGGTTGATGCCCAACAGCCCGAGCGGTTTGGCCCAGCGGCTGAGTGGATCGCCCATGCTGGGCAAAATCAGGTGCCTATTGTTGTCTATGACCATCACCCTAACGTAGATGAGGCAGGTGCTGGGACAGATCAGGAGCATATAATTGAAGCCGTAGGAGCAGCGACTACGCTGGTCGTAGAAGCGCTGCAGCAGAACGACGTTGAGCCCACCGTGGCCGAGGCTACGGTCATGGCCCTAGGCATTCATGTCGATACCGGGTCGCTGCTATACGAGACCGCTACCGCCCGCGATGCGGCTGCTCTGGCCTGGCTAATGAGCCAAGGGGCCAGTCTGTCGGTCATGGCCGATTTTGTAGAGCCAGGGCTTGGTCCGGCACTGCAAGATTTGCTGACGGAGTCCCTGGCGGCGCTACAGGTGGAGGCCGTGGAGGGCCATCGCCTGGCCTGGGTACTGCTCAAAATCGATCGCTACCTGCCGGGGCTCTCGGGGCTAGCCGAGCGGCTGATGTCGCTAGCCGATGCCGATGCCTTCCTGTTTGGGGCCTACTATCCGGGATCTAATCAGTCCAGCGCTAGCCTGGAAAAAGAGTCTTCTACGCCGTCAGGTCAGGATTCAGAATCAGATTGGGCCATTATTGAGGAATCCATTCCTCAAAAGCTGACCCTAATTGCTCGAGCCCGTGGTCGCTTGGGCGATCGCTTAGATTGGGGCACCCTACTAACTCCCCTAGGCGGCGGTGGGCACCCGACAGCAGCCTCAGCGGCCACCACTACGACAGATCCAGAGGCGGTGGTGCAGCGGTTGCTAGAGCAGGCGCGATCGCAGCTGCCCCCCCAGCCCACCGCCCGCGATTTAATGTCGTCGCCGGTACGCACGATTCGCCCCGACACCACCATTCGCGAGGCGCAGCGCATTTTGCTGCGCTACGGCCACTCGGGTCTGTCGGTGGTAAATGAGGGCGATCGCCTGGTGGGCGTTATTTCCCGTCGGGATCTTGACTTGGCCCTCCACCACGGCTTTAGCCATGCCCCAGTGAAGGGCTACATGGCCACCAATCTCAAAACGATTACTCCTGATACTCCCCTGGCCGACATCGAACACCTGATGGTGACCTATGACATTGGTCGACTACCGGTGCTGCGTGAGAAGGCACTGGTCGGCATCGTGACGCGCACCGATCTGCTGCGCCACCTGCACCAGGAGTCAGCGTTCGCCACCGCCGAACAGGCATTACCAAAGCGGCCCACGGCGGCTACCCTGCAGCACAGCTTAGAAACCAACCTGTCGCCCGCGCTGCAGGATATTTTGCGGCAAATTGCCGCCGCCGCCCAGGAGCGAGGCTGGCACCTCTACCTGGTGGGCGGTGCCGTGCGCGATCTGCTGATCTGTAGCGATCGCGCCTCGACCGCTTTACCCGATCTCGATCTGGTGGTCGATGGCGGCTTCAACGCAGTCCAGGTGGGGGCGGGTGTTGAGCTAGCGGCTGTGATTGAGCAGCATTTCCCTGAGGTCGATGTGCAGGTGCACGGGCGATTTCAAACGGCCTCTCTGGTGTGGCGCAAAGATCTCGACCACAGCCTAGCCGGGCTAATGATTGACATCGCCACGGCTCGCACCGAGTTTTACCCCTACCCGGCGGCTAACCCCGAGGTCGAAGCCAGCTCCATTCAGCAAGACCTGTACCGCCGCGACTTCACCATCAATGCCCTGGCGCTGCGACTTACTCCACCTGGGGCGGGGCAGCTGCTCGACTACTTTGGCGGTCTGATGGATTTGCAGCAGGGCATCATCCGCGTTTTGCACGCCAACAGCTTTATTGAAGACCCCACCCGGATCTATCGAGCCGTGCGGTTTGCGGTGCGCCTGGGGTTTAGCCTCGATAGCCAAACCGAGGGCTACATTCACCATGCCCTGGCCAGCGGAGCCTACACCCAAATGCAGCGTCAGGTTAGGCGCGCTCCTGCCCTCCAGGCGCGGCTCAAAAACGAGCTGAAGTACATTCTCGAAGCCCCCTACTGGCAAGCGGCCCTGGCCCTACTCGACCAGCTTCAGGCCCTGCGCTGTCTGCACGACGACCTGGCGATGACCCCAGCCCTGTGGCAGCAGCTGCGTCGGCTCAGCCGCTGGCTAGAGCGCTTCGACTGGGCGGAGGTAGGGCCACCCTGGCTGCTACGGCTGGAGGGACTGCTGGCGGCGGTACCTGCAGAGGCGCGATCGCCTTTAGCTGCTGATTTACACCTGAGCGATCGCAGCCTGGAGCGCCTCACTGACCTCGACAATCGAGAACAGCAGTGGCAAGCCCTGATTGTCACTGACCCTGCTCCCAGCGATCTCTATGCCGCGTTTAGTCAAGCCGATACCGCCACCCTACTGCTGGCCAGTGCCCGCTACCCCCGTCGCCTGGGTCCAGCCATCTGGCGCTATCTGATGCAGTGGGCCGTCACCCCGGCCTTGATCGACGGCAATCGGCTTAAGGCTCTGGGCTACCGGCCAGGGCCTCAGTTTCGACCCATGCTAGATGACCTGTTTGCAGCCCAGCTTAACGGTGAGATTGCCACTTCAGCAGAGGCCGAAGCCTTGCTAGCTGAGCGTTATCCCAGGCCTTAACCAGGGCGCAAGATAGTGGCACATACCAGCTCTGAACGGGTTAAGAACGGGTTACAGTGGCAAAGATCTTGACTGCGTCTGCTTTTTATGACCCTAGCCGTGGGCACCGCCCTGCAAAATGGTACCTACGTAATCGATGCGTGGGTCGCTGATGACGCCATTGGCCCCCTGTACCTGGCTATGGACGTGTCTCGGGGGCAGTGGGTACAGCTGCGCGTGTTGGGCAGCCGCAATCCAGAAACCCTGTCCGACCCCTCTGACCGACAGGTCTTTTATCGCTATCTCGATCAGGTAAACGGGCTAAAGCACGCGGCTCTACCGCAGCGTCTAAGCGGGTTTGAAGAGGAAGGCGTCTGCTACCAAACCTTGGCTAACCCAGCCGGTATGCCGCTCGATCGCCTTATCACTGGCCAGGCTCCCCTGCCGCCTCGGGTCAGTTTAGCTGTGCTGCGGCAGCTGATCGAGGTCCTTGAGATTCTGCGCCCTTTGGGTTGGGCAGGGCTGCGGCTCACCCCCGATCAGGTGTGGTACGCCCCAGCAGCGCAAACCATTACCTTTACAGGGTTTGACCTGGTTCAAGCCGCCCCGGCTGACGCTAGCTCAGCGGCGAATGATCCCGTCTCGCTTGCAGAATCAGCCCCAGAATCAGCATTGGTGCGGGAACTCAGTCATCTGCTGTACTTTTTGCTGACTGGGCAACGGGCCGAGGCTACCAAGGCTCCCCTTGCCGTGGAGCTACGTCGTTGCCATCCAGCCTTACCGACCAACCTAGATGCAGCCCTAGAGGCCGGTAGCCCTGCGGCTGGGCAATCAGCCAGCATTTCTCTAAGTGAGTGGGGCGCTTTGCTGCCCACCGATGCCCAATTGCCTGCCGATCCTCCATCATCCTCTGCCCCAGTCCCCCCTACCCCATTACCTTCTGGCCAGGTGCCC
>NZ_JADEXE010000238.1 GCF_015207265.1 Nodosilinea sp. LEGE 07298
CCCTGATTGTGGGCGGCAGCCACAGCCTGAAGCTGGCCGCACCGTTAATTGGCGCTCTAGAACAGGAGAGCTTGACCCCTCAAACGGTCTCCTACGGCTGTGACTGTAGCGAAAACACGCTGGAGCGGTTACGGGCGATCGCCAGCGAGCACCAGGCCGATGTGGTAATTGGCATCGGCGGCGGTAAAGCCCTCGACACGGCTAAGCTGCTGGCCCACCAGATTCATCAGCCGGTGATAACGGTGCCCACGTCCGCCGCCACCTGTGCGGCCTGGACGGCTCTCTCGAATGTCTACTCTGACCAGGGAGCCTTTCGCTATGATGTGGCCTTGTCCAGCTGTCCCAGCCTGCTCGTGCTCGACTACGCCCTGATTCGCACCGCGCCGCGCCGCACCCTGGTGGCGGGCATTGGCGACGGCTTAGCTAAATGGTATGAGGCGGCGGTCAGCAGCGGGGCCAGTCAGCAAACCCTGATTGTGGCAGCGGTGCAGCAGGCTAGGGTACTGCGCGATATTTTGCTGCAAAAAACCCCCGCCGCCCTGCGCCAGTGGGGTGGCTCCGATTGGCAGGAGGTGGTCGATGCCACCGTGCTGCTGGCCGGGGTGGTGGGCGGCGTCGGCGGAGCGCAGTGTCGCACCGTGGCGGCCCACGCGGTACACAACGGCCTCACCCAACTGCCTGCTAGCCACGGCATTCTCCACGGTGAGAAGGTGGCCTACGGTATTTTGGTGCAGCTGCGGCTCGAAGAAATGGGCGGCAATACCTCCCTGGCCCGCGCCGCTCGGCAGCAGCTATTGTCCTTTTACCGAACTGCCGGGCTGCCCCAAACCCTGAACGACCTGGGCTTGGGCGACATCACCCTAACCCAGCTGCAGCAGGCAGCGGAGTTTGCCTGCCATGAGGGGTCTGATATTCACCACCTGCCTTTTACGGTGGCCCCGGCGGCGGTGATGGCGGCGATGGTATCGCCCCTGTGCCCCGAACTGCGCGAAAAATCGCGTTCGATGGCCCCTCTTCGTCCTTCTAGCGTTGCCCCGGAGGTGCAGCCATGACCCTCGACTGGATGCCTACGGCCCACCGCCTCAGTGCCCTTCCCCCCTACGTCTTTGCCCGCCTCGATGAGCTGAAGGCCCGCGCCCGTGAGCAGGGCCTAGACCTAATTGACCTGGGCATGGGCAACCCCGACGGCCCCACTCCTGCCCCGGTAGTGGAGGCGGCCCGTCTGGCGATCGCCGATGTTGCTACCCACGGCTATCCACCCTTTGAAGGCACCGCTAGCTTTCGCACCGCGATTACCGACTGGTACAGACGCCGCTACGGGGTGGCCCTCGACCCCACCGCCGAGGCCCTGCCCCTGCTGGGCTCGAAGGAGGGTATTACCCACCTGGCAATGGCCTTTATCAACCCCGGCGACCTGGTGCTGGTGCCCACCCCGGCCTACCCGGCCCACTTTCGCGGCCCGGCGATCGCCGGAGCCGAAATCTACAACCTGCACCTCACTGCCGCCAACAACTGGCTGATTGACTTCGACGCTATTCCGGCAGAGGTCGCCCAGCGGGCCAAGGCGCTGTTCTTTAACTACCCCAACAACCCCACCGCCGCCACCGCCCCGCGCGAGTTCTTTGAGGCGGCGGTAGCGTTTGCCCACCGCTACCAGATTTTGCTGGTGCACGACCTCTGCTACGCCGAGCTGGCCTTCGACGGCTATCAGCCCACCAGCCTGCTCGAAATTCCCGGCGGTAAGGAGGTGGGGGTTGAATTTCACACCCTGTCAAAAACCTACAACATGGCGGGCTGGCGCGTGGGTTTTGTCGTGGGCAACTCCCACATTATTCAAGGACTGCGCACCTTAAAGACCAACCTCGACTACGGTATTTTTGCGGCCCTGCAGCGGGCGGCAGAAACGGCCCTGTCACTGCCCGACCACTACCTAGAAGAGGTGCAGCAGCGCTACTCCAGTCGCCGCGACTTTTTGATCGACGAGTTTGCCTCCCTGGGCTGGACGGTAGAGAAACCCCAGGCCACCATGTACCTGTGGGTACCCTGCCCCCCTGATACGACCTCTACCGACTTTGCCCTGACGGTCTTGCAGGAAACGGGCGTGGTCGTCACCCCCGGCAATGCCTTTGGCCCCGGCGGCGAGGGCTATATTCGCGTCAGCCTGATTGCTGAGTGCGATCGCCTGGCCGTAGCCATGGATCGCATTCGCCAGGCCGGGTTTCGCTTTGCCCCTGAGGCGGCGGCAGTGTAGGCGATCGCGCTAGCTCTAGCCCCAGTGTATAGTGAAACAAATCTCCAACCCCCGCTACCACCATGTTTAACCTCGGCTGGACTGAAGTTGTGCTCGTTATTGGGGTGGCCGTCCTCATCTTCGGCCCCAAAAAAATTCCTGAATTAGGCAGCGCCCTGGGTAAAACCCTGCGCGGCTTCAAAGACGAAATCAGCCAAACCCCAGACGATTCGGCCCTTGACACCTATGAGGATGCCGAAGACGCCGACGTATATCGTTAGACTGGCCATACAATTCCCCAGGGCGTGACATTAATAATTCTGGAATAATTCTGGCCCAAAGGCTTGAAGAATCAGTTTTGCCACGCCCGACCTAATCGACAGGCTAGGGACTTAAAACCCCCTAACTTTTAGCAGTTAACCGATAATTGACGATAGCCCCTAGCGTTACCCACCTCCATGCGGCAATTTCTGAAGTACACCCTGGCTAGTCTGACCGGGTCAGTTTTGTTTTTCTTGCTGCTGGGCTTTTTGCTCGCCCTGGGGGCGGTAGGGCTAGTGGGGGTGCTGATGGCTGGGCTCAACGAAGACAGCGATGCCCCCGCCATCGATCGAGACACCGTGCTGGTCTACGATCTCTCAACGGTGATTCCTGACTCGATCGCGGCGATCGACCCCAGCGCTATTGTGTTGGGTGGCTCAGCCCCTGGCGAAATTACCCTGCGCCAGGCCGTGCTGGCCCTAGAGTCTGCCGCCACCGACGATCGCATATCGGCCCTGTACATGAAGGGCAACGCTGGTATGGGGGTGGGGCTGGCCAGTCAGTCTGAACTTCATCCGGTTATTGAGGCTTTTAAGGCGGCGGGTAAGCCCATTCTGGCCTACGACATTTCTTGGGATGAGCAGGAGTATGCCCTCGCCGCCCTGGCCGACACAATCTACCTCAATCCCTTTGGCGACATTGAGATGAACGGCCTCTACGCCGAAACCATGTACCAGGCCGAGGCTTTAGAAAAGCTGGGAGTGGGGGTACAGGTCACCCGGGTTGGCCGCTACAAGTCGGCGGTAGAGCCGCTGATTCGCAACACCATGAGCCCTGAGGAACGCGAGCAAACCCAGCGCCTGCTGTGGGATGTGTGGCAGAACCTGCTGGATACTGCCGCTGCCCATCGGGAATTAACGCCTCAGCAGTTTCAGGCCGTTGCCAACCGCCAGGGGTTTTTATTTGGGGCCGAGGCCGAAACCCAAAACTTTGCCGATGCGATCGCCTACGAAGACGAAGTAATTGCCGCCCTGCGAGAGATTACGGGCGAAGGCGACATAACCAATAGCGACGGTGAAGACGACCTCGACTTTCGCCAGATTGACCTGGCCGACTACGCCAAAACCGTAGACGACCCCCTCACCAGCCGCCGTTCAGATCAGCAGGTGGCCCTAATCTACGCCGAAGGCACCATTGTCGACGGCGGCGACGACAGCGACCTGGGCCAAAGCGGCATTATCGCAGGCAATGCCCTGGCCCACCAGCTGCGCCAGCTGCGCCAGGACGATGAGGTTAAAGCCGTTGTACTGCGGGTCAACAGCCCCGGCGGCAGCGCCACGGCCTCGGAGATCATTCTGCGAGAAGTGAGGCTGCTGCAAGAGGCGGGTAAACCGGTTGTGGTTTCAATGGGCAACGTAGCCGCTTCTGGCGGCTACTGGATCGCCTCCCAGGCCGACGCGATTATTGCCCAGCCCACCACCATTACCGGCTCGATTGGGGTGTTCGGTATTTTTCTCAACCTGGAAGACCTAGGTACCAAGGTTGGGGTGAACTGGGAAGGCGTTAAAACCGCTGAGCTGGCCGATATTTTCACCAGCACGCGACCCAAAACCGAGGCCGAACTGGCCATTTTACAGCGCACCGTAGACGCCATCTACGACAGCTTTTTAGACCGGGTGGCCGAGGGCCGTGACCTGGAGCGCCCCGTAGTGGCCGAGCTAGCCCAGGGGCGAGTGTGGTCGGGCAAAGCCGCTCTAGACCTGGGCCTGGTAGATGAGCTGGGGGGCGTAGATACTGCGATCGCGACTGCTGCCGAACTCGCCAACCTAAACGACGACTGGCGTCTGAGAGAATACCCCAAACCCGACGACTGGCAACAGTTTTTGCGTTTTTTCCTAACTGCCGAGACAACTCGCACCACCGCCCACGACCCTCTCACCAGCCAGGTGCTAGAGTTCGTCGACGACGCCCAGCTCATGCGCGCCCTCAACGACCCGCGCGGCATCTACTCGATCATGCCCTACCGACTGGTCGTGAAGTAGTCTGGAGGGTGGAGCGGTTAGGAAGATGAAGGGATGATAAGAGATGAGCGGATAGGAAGACCTTTAAACAGCCTGATCAGGTGAACAATCCCACCTACCTCACCTTCACATGCTTCCTCTTCTTAGCCCCAGGAATTCCGTGTACCCGCATGAGATCGGCCAGGGTCGAGCAGTAGGGCTCCATGCCAAAGCTAGCCGGGCTAACCGCTCCAGCGTAGACAAAGTGACGGTAGCGCAGGCAAAAATAGTCCCAGGGAGCCATCTGCACCCTAAAGATCTTGATCAGCACGTCGGCTAGCCATGTCGATAGCGGAATGCGAAACCAGATGCGCTGGCCAAAGTAGCCGCAAATTTGCTCGACGGCCTGGTTGACGCTCAGGGGCGGGTTGCCCAGCACGTACTCCCGGTAGCCCTCGCTGGAGGGGTGCTGAACCAGGTAGTTGATCACCGTGGCAATATCCTGGGCGTGGGCGAAATGAAACCCTGCGTCGGCCTGAAAGAAGCGAATTAGCCCTACCCAGCGGGTGACATCCTTGAGCCCTGCCGAAATAAAGGAGTAAGGCTTTTCTTTGTCGCCGCCAAACACCAGGGTCGGAAACACCGTGGTAATTTTGTCATATACCGCTAACTCGGGTAAGCGGTGGTGGCACTCGTACTTGCTGCGAATATATTCGGTACCAAGGTCGCCTGCCTCCGGCAGCGGAGCGCTCTGCTGATTCAAAATACTGGCGGTGGAAAAATAAATAACCTGCTGGCAGCGCTGGGGATCGAGGTGAGCCATCACCTTCAGGTTGGCGTCGACATTGATGGCATCGACGTAGCCGGGGTCGCCGCCCCAGGCTGCCGCCGTTAGAATGGCAATGTCGATAGTGGGCAGCAGGTCAATAAAGGGATCAATATTCTCTAGCCCGCCTCGCAGAATGTGCACTCTAGGATTGTTTTGCACGGGCAGCCGCAGCTTCTCGGGGTAGCGCAGCAGCAAAAATAGCTCGTAGCGATCGCTCTCCAGCAGCAGCTCCAAAATATAGTGGCCAATGCAGCCGCTAGCCCCCGTCATAAACACGCGCAGGGTATTGGGGTTGGAGGTAAGGGGCAGGGTGTCCAAATTGCTCAGTTCAATAGGTATAGTCTGTCAGTTTAGACCGTTTTGGTGGAGCTAGACGCCCGGCCAAGGTCAGGAGTCTGGTGAAAAAATATAGCGCTGGCTAGCCTACTGAGGCTAAACATGATTGGCCAGGCGCTAAAACTAGGCCATTCGTTCGCTTGTTACTGGCTAAAACTCGTGTCCTACCGTTTTGGGGGTCATGGTTTACCATGCCGCTTAGCCGGGCAAAAGCGGCTCAAGTATCTTTAAAGCTCATGTAAAGCTGACAGATTTTGCCCGATCATCTCCGAGAAATTGCGTAGAGGGTCAGGCAACTTCCTGAGTTCCTGCGATGACCGCCCCTTTTAATCGTCATGTCGGCAACCCCTGCGGCCCTGATTTTGCCCATCGCCAGCAAGGCTTTACCCTGATTGAAATACTGGTAGTGGTCGTCATTTTGGGGGTTTTAGCGAGCATAGCTCTACCCAGCTTTTTGAGTCAGGCCGCCCGCTCTAAGCAGGCCAGGGCCTTGGTTTACATTGGCTTGGTCAACCGCGCCCAGCAGGCTTTTTTTGTAGAAAACGATCGCTTTGCCACCTCCACCGCCGAGTTAGGTTTTGCGGCTAGCCACGCCCCACCTGACTATGCCTACACCATCACCTCGCAAACCGGGGGCATAAAGGTGACTCAAACCCAGGCGATTCCAACGAATCCAGCCCTGCGAGGCTATGCCGGACTGGTGTTTAGCACTGTAGACCCCAGTGGCGCTGCCCGGTTGGGAACCGTCATTTGCCAGGGCGACACGGCGACCACCCCATCGCCCACGCCAGTGGCGGTGGCAGGGCAGGTGCAGATTTCTAACTGCAACACGCTGTAGAGGATTGAGTGGCGAAAGGCTTGGGGGTTTAGGGGCAAGGTTGCGGGTAAACCCCTGAACTGAGCCTTATTGCTGACTAAACGCGATCGCCTTTGTAACAAACACTACGAAATACCATAGCTGAGACCCAGGTGCAGCGCTAAAGTAAAGGTTGGCCTAATTTGCTGTATTCGCCGTGGCACCTGCCCAGTCCTCCTCTCCTACCGCCACTGATATTCAAGACCTCTTCGATCGCATTGCCCCGGTCTACGACAGCCTGAATGAGCGCCTCAGCTTTGGGCTGCACCGGATTTGGAAGCGGATGGCCGTGCGCTGGAGCGAGGCAAGCCCTGGCCACACCGTTCTCGATGTGTGCTGCGGCAGCGGCGACCTGGCCCTGATGCTGGCCCAGGCGGTAGGGGCTGCGGGTACCGTCTACGGCCTAGACTTTTCGGCAGAGCTGCTGGCGGTGGCGGGCGATCGCGCCCGCCGTACCCATTCCGCTGCACCGCTGCACTGGGTACAGGGCGACGCCCTGGCCCTACCCTTTGACGACAACACCTTTAATGCCGCCACTATGGGCTACGGTCTGCGCAACCTAACCGACATTCCTCAGGGGCTAGCCGAGCTGCGGCGGGTGCTCAAACCCGGTGCAAAGGCTGCCATTCTTGACTTTCATCGGCCCCAGGGCAGGCTAGCCGAGCAGTTTCAGCGCTGGTACCTCAATGCCCTGGTAGTACCTACCGCCGAGCAGATGGGCCTCACCCAGGAGTACGCCTACATTGGCCCCAGCGTCGATCGCTTTCCGACTGGGCCGGAGCAGGTGGTGCTGGCCCGCCAGGCTGGGTTTGAGCAGGCGGTTCACTACCCCATTGCCGGTGGGCTGATGGGGGTGCTGGTGGTGGGTTGCCATGATTGGCTCTGAGCTGTGGCTACTGCTGGCCCCACCGATTGTGGGGGGTGTGATTGGCTATTTCACCAATGACATCGCGATCAAAATGCTGTTTCGACCCTACCGTCCTCTCTACCTGGGCGGGCGGCGGCTGCCTTTTACTCCAGGGCTTATACCCAGCAACCAGGAGCGGCTGGCCAAGCGCATTTCTGACACGATTATGGGGTCGTTGCTGACCCCCGAAGAGCTGCAAAACCTGGCTCGGCGGCTGCTACAGACCGATCGCACCCAGGCGGCGATCAAGTGGCTGTTGCAGCTGGCCCTCGACCAGGTGCAGAGCCGTGCCCAGGATCGCACCGCCAAGATTGCCGGAGCCATTCTGCAAGACCTATTTGGCAAGTCGCTGCCCCGCCTGATTCGAGTGTGGGCTCGTCGCGAAGACTTTTTGGAGCCCCAGCTCAATCAGCTCTTTGACCAGGTGCTAATCGACTTTAAGCTCACGGCCGAGCAGGCTGACCAAATTGCCACCTGGTTGCTGACGGGCGTTTTTCCTCCTGACAAACTGCGCCAGCTCGTGATCGACTTTCTCACCGATCGCAACATTCAGGTCATTGACACTATTTTTCGTGAGCGCACCAGCGGCACTTACTGGGTGGTGGCCAACCTGTTTGGCGTGCGCAATGCCCTGGGTCGCCTGCGGGCCTTCTGCCTCGACGAGCGCGAGGTGAGTAACGCCCGTATTGCCGAGTTGGTTGTGGCTCTACAGGTCAAAAAACGCATGCAGGAATCACTTCAGCGCGTGTCGCTGCAAAACCTGCCGGTGGCTACTGTGCGCCAGGTGCGCCGCAATCTGCGCGAGTCATTACAAAGCTACATTCGCACCCTGGGGCCAGAGTTTGTGCGCGGTCTGGGGGCCTCGGTCAATTGGGAAACGCTGGCGACCCAGCTGCTCAACCGTCTGCAAAATTCTGAGGTAATTACCCGGTCGCTCGACCCGGTCAGTGAAGAGCTGGCGCTGGTTTTGGAACGCTACCTGGAGCGCGACCTGGAGTCGCTGGTGGCGCAAATTATCCCGATTCTCAATATTGACCAGGTGATTATCGACCGAGTGCGCGGCACTTCGGCGAAGGAATTGGAGATGGCGATTCAGGGGATTGTGCGCAACGAACTGCAGGCCATTGTCAACCTGGGCGGCATTTTGGGTTTTGCGATCGGCCTGCTGCAGGCGATATTTTTCTACGCTCAGCGATCGGGCGGGCTTTAGGGCGGTGCTGAGAGAACTAGTAAGGGTTGACGTTGTATATAGCTGTAGCCAATCGGGTTAGGACGTCTGTCAGACGAGCGTTCAAACGTTTGAACGTTTTCAGGCTTGATTGATGTCCTAACCCAGGTGACTCTGGCTATAGCTGTGGCCAGTCTGGTTAAGACAGGTCTCCTATGAACGTTCAAACGTTTGAACGTTTTGGGGATTTGTGAGTGTCCTAACCAGCATGACTACGGCTGTAGCTAGAGTGATTCACCAGCTTTGCCACTAAACGGCCTGCGGCTGCTGCGGACTTAGTTCGTCGTGATCTAAATCGAGAATGTCGTGGTTAGCTCCCGCCCCTGATCGATGACGGTCAACCCCGGTGTTCCAGCCGCCGCTACACAGCCGCTCCAGGAGGGGTTTGTCGTGGCTGATGGCAATCACACCCACCTGATTTTGGCGGGCAAACTCTAAAATTACCTGCCAGATCAGGGCCTGGGTGTTGGCGTCTAGCATGGCGGTCATCTCGTCGGCGATCAGGTAGCGAGTCTGGCGGTTGAGCACGCGGGCGATCGCGACCCGCTGCAGCTCTCCCCCACTCAGCTCGTGGGGGTAGCGGGTCAGCCAGCCGGGGTGAATGCCCAGGGCATCGAGGTGGTGCAGCTGGGGCGGGTGCCCCTCGCGCAAAATGCGATCGATGCGCCAGCGTGGATTCACCGCTAGCTCCGGGTTTTGAAAGACGAGCTGCACCGGGCAGTAGCCTTGGGTAAAGAGCGGCTGTTCATCGAGCGTAACTTGCCCTCGCGTGGGCGTCAGATAGCCCGCCAGCAGCTTGCCTAGGGTAGTTTTACCATAGCCCGAGGGGGCCATTAACCCCAGCACTTGCCCCGGTGTCACCGTCAGCGAGCGGTTTTGCACCACCCACGGCAGCTGAGCCCCGTAGCGAAACCATAGCCCGTTACCCTTCAGCATGAATACACCTCACCCAACCTTGACGCACCCACCGCAATTCAGGCCGCCCTGCCTCGCACTCAGCGGTGGCCCAGGGGCAGCGATCGCAAAACAGACACCCTATCGGCAAATTTTCGGGGCTGGGCTGGTTACCCGGCACCGGCACAAACTCGTTTTGGGGCAGCGATCGCCACAGCGCCTGGGTGTAGGGATGGCGCAAATTGCCGGTAGAAAAGTCTTTGGCGGCGGCAATTTCAGCCGTAGTCCCGGCGTAGAACACCGCCACTCGATCGGCCACCTGTAGGGCCGCTTCGATATCGTGGGTAATCAAAATCACCCCTCGCCCGCCCTCGGCCAGTTCCCGCAGGTGATTGAGCGTCTCGGTCACCACGTCAGGGTGTAGCCCTGGGGTCGGCTCATCGGCAATTACCAAAGCGGCCTGGGTCACCACCGCCGTAGACACCAGCACCCGCCGCGCCATACCCCCCGACAGCTGAAAGGGGTAGCGCTGCCGGGTGGTACCGGGCAGTTCGTAGCGGGCAAAGGTGCGATCGACCGCTGCCCGAGCGGCCGCCCTCGACAGCCCACTCAGCTGCCCCACCCGCTGCACCTGTTGGCCCACCGTCATCAGCGGGTCTAAGTAACCCACTGACTGAGGCACCAGCGCAATGTCTCTACCCCGCAGCGCCTGACACCGCTCTAAGGTCAGCGGTTCACCCTGAAACTGCATCGTCCCGCTCAGGTGAGCATTCTCCGGCAAAATCCCCAGCAAGGCATGGGCCAAAAGACTCTTCCCAGAGCCGCTTGCCCCGACCACCGCCACCAGTTCCCCCGCCTGTACGGTCAAATCCAGGTCGCTGATCACCGT
>NZ_JADEXE010000023.1 GCF_015207265.1 Nodosilinea sp. LEGE 07298
CCCCCACCTCTAGAAGCGCCACCCCCTGCGGCTGGTGGGGAGTAGGTCTAAAGGCATAGGCAGCTGGGTAGTTGAGAGCAGTAACGGCAAAAGGGTCAGACCTGGGGGTGATCCCTTAACTGACCTATCGTCGTAGGATAAAAGACAACCGATTTTGGAGACTAATTTGTTATGGCACTCTATTTTGCGGTATCAGGTGAGGCGGCGACCTCTTCATCCCTTGTGCTGGTCTATGTGGTGGGCTTTGTGGCCGCAGTAACCCTGGGTTCTGTGGCCTGGTACAACTCCAAGCGCCCCGCAGGCTGGGAAGACAAAGAAAAGCCCGACTTCCTACCTACCGTGAAGCCAGAAGAGGGCAAAGAGGGCTAGGTACACCTGTGGCCTAACGACGGCGCGATCGCCCAGATAGAACTGCACTATAGCGCTGTCGGATAGGTTAAGACGGTCACTGATATATATCTGGGAGTACCAAAAGCCCCCGCTGCCATAGGTTTGGCGGCGGGGGCTTTCAACATTAAAAATGGAGAGTCAAACCAACCCAGCTGCTGCCTCCAATCTGTAGGGGCATTGCGATACAATACCCCCAACGAGTACTCGTTCTAGATGAGAATTTCTCAAATTGGACTTCGTACTACCCTATTGAAAAGGCATTGAAAAAACACCTTGACGAGGATCGCTGTTAGCCGAATTAGAAAGAAGCGGCATCTACGTATTCAATTGCTCTAGCTGACTTAAACTTTAGCGCCAGCGGGCGAAGAAAAGGCTTCTACACCTTCGGTAGGCCCACCAATAGCCTTCCAAGCCGACAATCCACCCTGCAGGTGAGCTACTTTTTGATATCCTGCCTGGCGCAGATGATTTACAACTTCTGTAGCTTGGTCAGCACCGTCACCATAGACGTAAATGTCCCGCTGTGGCTCTAGGGACTGAGTTGCTTCAGCAACCTGATCCCGAGACATTGCGCCAGTAATACGCTCGGCGTTAAAGGATTCGCGGCTGCGGGCGTCAATAATAGTTAGGGCAGGCTCACCCCAGTTCAACCGCTTTAGCAACTCATCGGCAGTCGCCTGATTAACAGACATTTCTGGGGGAGTTGGCAGTGGTTGGGTAACCGCAGACTTAGCAGCTTGAACTTGATTAGAAGCTTGATCGGAAAGATTCTTGGCCTGGTCAGCGACTTGGTCGGGAACAATACCTGCTGTCTTATGTTTGTCTTGATCGGGTTGATCAGGATTATTAGAAATACTCTCGTTTTGATCACGAAAATTAGTCATCAAAATACCTCTACTATGGGCATCAATAAAACTACCGTAACAAATCGATGAAACAGCTCTATCCGTCAGCAGACAGAATTGAAAGCCAACGTAAGGATGAGATTGCTTGGCCCCAAAAATACAAAATTTTTGAGGGTTGATTGACGTTATCCAACATTAATACCTACCCATTCACGCCATAGGTAGGTGTTGCCGCGAGTTTACTGCCTACAGTACTGATTTAGACAGGGGAGTTACATAAAACCCCTCTTACACAGAGCGCTACCTACGTTGATAGGGGACGGGAAGCCCTGGTGATTGGGGTGATGGCTAGTTTTGGTGAATTGAACTATAATTCAAGCTATACTAGTTTTCGGCTTGCCTATCATCGTGTTTACCACCCTAACGCCTGCGGCTAATCTGCCTACCTACGACCTAGTTGAAGCCATTGAGACGCTCAAGCGCGAGCTCAATGCAGTTATTCTGGCCCACTACTACCAGGAGTCTGACATTCAAGATGTCGCCGACTACATTGGCGATTCGCTAGGGCTGTCTCGGCAGGCCGCTGCCACCAGTGCCGATGTTATTGTGTTTGCCGGGGTGCACTTTATGGCCGAAACTGCCAAAATTCTCAACCCCAATAAGCTAGTGCTGCTGCCTGACCTCAATGCAGGCTGTTCCCTAGCTGATAGCTGCCCCCCTGATGCTTTTGCGGCATTTAAGGCCGCCCATCCCGACCACCTGGTCATTTCTTATATCAACTGCACGGCCGCTATTAAGGCCATGAGCGATATTATTTGCACCAGTTCTAATGCGGTTAGCCTTGTGCAGCAGTTACCCGCTGACCAAAAAATTATTTTTGCCCCTGATCGCAATCTAGGCCGCTACGTGATGCAGCAGACCGGTCGAGATATGGTGCTATGGCAGGGCAGTTGTATGGTCCACGAAACCTTTTCTGAGAAAAAGTTGGTGCAGCTACAAAGCGCCCACCCTAAGGCCGAAGTGATTGCCCACCCAGAGTGCGAAGAGGCCGTGTTGCGCCATGCCCATTTTATTGGCTCAACCACGGCGCTGCTTAAATACGCTCAGCAGAGTGAAAAGCCCGAGTTTATTGTTGTTACAGAACCCGGCATCATTCACCAGATGCAGAAACAAGCTCCAGACAAGGTATTCATTCCTGCTCCGCCAGCAGCAACGTGTGCCTGCAATGAATGCCCCCATATGCGGCTCAACACGCTCGAAAAGCTCTACCTAGCTATGAAAACTCGCCAGCCCGAGATCGTCCTTAGCCCAGAGCTACAGCAGCAGGCCCTCAAGCCCATTCAACGCATGCTGGAGATGAGTGTTTAGATGATTCCTTAGAAAAGCGAATACCAGCTTTAGTTCAGTGGTTGCAGCTGCTGTGGGGCGGGCAAAACGAAGTGTGCCTATCGAATTCTGGCGATTATGGGGATGAGGGGCACGGACAAGACCCTTTGCCCACCCTTACCACGGCTTGAACCTGCCAAAGCTACTCCAAAATATAACCCCCGATGCCGAAGCACCGGGGGCTGATTCTGTATAGGGGGCTTGATGTTAAGGCGTTCTGTATAAAGCAAGAAGCTCTTGCTCATCTCCACGATGCCCTAGATTAGAGCCACCCGCCGTACCATGCCCTTATCTTTATGGTGAGTTGGTGTAATTACGGACAACCCCAAGGTTTATCCCCATTGTGATGTCAGTCACTGACAGCATTCACCTACACCACTTCTTGAGACGCCTTTACCTGCTGCTGGGGCTGGGGCTGAAACTGGAACAGGGTATAGACCACATTGCGACGAATGCCCGTCATCATGTCGAGGAAGACCTCATAGCCCTCGCTCTTGTACTCGATCAGCGGGTCTTTTTGGCCGTAGCCGCGCAGGCCCACGGTTTCCCGCAGGGCGTCCATCTGCTGCAGGTGGTCGCGCCAGAGGCTGTCGATCTGCTGCAGGATAAAGAAGCGCTCGGCCTCGCGCATCAGCCCTGGCTTAATCTGGTCGACCTGGGCCTCTTTGATGTCGTAGGCAATCCGGGCCTGCTCGTGGAGGAAGGTTCTGATTTCGCCCACTGACAGATCTTCGAGCTGCTCGGGAGTGAGGTCGGCCAGCAGGTAGACAAACTCTTTGACCTTGCCAACCATCTCCGGCAGCTTCCACTCTTCGGGGGGCAGCTCGGGGTTAATGTAGGCATTCACGATGTCGTCCATGGTTTGCTCGGCGTAGCCGATCACCATTTCTTTGAGGGCGTCACCTTCGAGCACGCGGCGGCGCTCGGCGTAGATGGCGCGGCGCTGGTTGTTCATCACCTCGTCGTACTCAAACACCTGCTTACGGATGTCGTAGTAGTAGGTTTCAACCTTCTTTTGCGCCCCTTCCAGCGATCGCGTCAGCATCCCCGACTCGATCGGCATGTCTTCTTCCACGCGGAAGGCGTTCATTAGACCAGCGACGCGATCGCCGCCAAAGATCCGCAGCAGGTTGTCTTGCAGGCTGAGGAAAAACTTGGTGGAACCGGGGTCACCCTGGCGACCGGCTCTTCCTCTCAGCTGGTTGTCGATGCGGCGCGACTCGTGGCGCTCGGTGCCCATCACGTGCAGGCCACCCCGCTCGATTACCTTGTCGTGCTCGGCGTTGGTGAAGGTTTCATACTCTTCGCGAATGTGGTTGTATACATCGCGCAGCTTTTGAATCACTGGGTCATCGGTGGGGGCCTTCTCGGCGGCGACGGCCATCTTATCTTCGGCCTGTAGCTCGCTCAAGCTGCGTTCGCCGTAGGTAGTTACCGCCAGGTCTACGGTTTGCTTGAGCTGTTCGACGGTGGTAGGCGACAGCTCGATGGGGAAAATATCGGGGGATGCTTTCCAAGTTTTTACTTTTTTGCCGGGGGCAAAGCCCTGGGCGGGGGCACGTCCCTTAGTACCAGGTACCGCTGTCACCGAAAACTCGTCTTCGTCTTCGGGCTTGACCACGCGCGGCATGAGATACTCACGCACCTTGAGGCGCGCCATATAGTCGGCGTTGCCGCCCAAAATAATGTCGGTCCCGCGTCCAGCCATGTTGGTGGCGATGGTAACCGCGCCGCTGCGACCAGCCTGGGCCACGATCTCAGACTCTCGCTCGACGTTTTCGGGTTTGGCGTTGAGCAGGTTGTGGGGCACACCGCGCTGACTCAGCAGCGCCGACAGCACCTCCGATTTTTCGACGCTGGTGGTGCCTACCAGGACGGGCCGACCAGCCTCATGCATCTCGGCACACTCTTCGGCCACGGCCTTCCACTTGGCCTCTTCATTTTTGTAGACCACGTCGGAGAGGTCGCGACGGGCGGCGGGGCGGTTGGTGGGAATGATGGTGACTTCGAGCTTGTAGATGCGCTCAAACTCGGCTTCTTCGGTCTTGGCGGTGCCGGTCATACCCGACAGCTTGGGGTAGAGCAAAAAGAAGTTTTGGTAGGTAATGCTGGCCAGGGTCTGGGTTTCGGGCTGAATTTCGACGTGCTCTTTGGCCTCGATCGCCTGGTGAAGACCATCGCTCCAGCGACGACCGGGCATCACCCGTCCGGTAAACTCATCCACAATGATCACTTCGTCATTGCGAACGATGTATTTAACGTCTTTGGTGAACAGCTCTTTGGCCTTGATGGCGTTAAAGATGTAGTGAGCCCAGGGGTCTTTGGGGTCGAAGAGATCCTGTACGCCCAGCACCTCTTCAGCTTTGATAAAGCCTTCGTCGGTGAGCAGCACGTTGTGGGCTTTTTCGTCGACTTCGTAGTGCTCTTCAGGGTTCAGCTCACGGGCCACTTCGTTGGCGCGGTTGTACTTTTCGCTGGGGCGCTCGACCTGACCGGAGATAATCAGCGGCGTACGGGCCTCGTCGATCAGGATCGAGTCAACCTCGTCAATGACGCAGTAGTTGAAGGGGCGCTGCACCACGTCTTCGATCGCGGTGGCCATGTTGTCGCGCAGGTAGTCGAAGCCAAACTCGCTGTTGGTGCCGTAGGTGATATCGCAGCCGTAGTTATGCCTGCGCTCGGTGGGCGACATGCCCTGCTGAATCAGCCCCACGCTGAGGCCCAAGAAACGGTGGATTTGCCCCATCCACTCGGCATCACGACGGGCCAGGTAGTCGTTGACGGTGACCACGTGGGCACCTTTACCCGACAGCGCGTTGAGATAGCAGGGCAGGGTCGCCACCAGGGTTTTGCCTTCCCCGGTTTTCATCTCGGCGATCTGGCCGTCGTGGAGCACCATGCCGCCAATTAGCTGCACATCGAAGTGGCGCATGCCCAGCACTCGTTTCGAGGCTTCACGCACGACGGCAAAGGCTTCGGGCAGCAGGTCATCTAACGTTTCGCCCTTTTCGATGCGCTGCTTAAACTCGCTCGTCTTGGCCGCCAGGGCTTCGTCGGAAAGCTGCTGAATCTCTTCCTCCAGCAGGTTAATCTCGACCACGTCGGGACGATATTTCTTAAGCTTGCGGGCGTTGGGGTCACCGAGGAGGTTCTTCAGCATGAATTCAGGCAGATCAGCGTAGGGTATTGCATTTTAGTCAATCGTAATGGAGACCGCGCAACAAGGGGCGATGTCCACACCTGAGCCCGACCGAGACTGGGTCTCCAGTGTCAGGGGATAGGCTGAAAGTGCTTATCTATCCTATCACTTAGGCTTAGGTGACAGGGATTTGGCATTTTGGAGGCGTTTGAACGGAAATTACGCCCAAATTGCCCTCGAACTGACCCCTTTGGGCACCTTTTTTTGGCATGGCTCTTTGTTACAATTTTGGTCGCGCCTCACGGCGGCAGACCCCATCAGCCGCTGCCCTTCGCCACGTCCCACCTCGCCACTTTGTCAGCGGAGCATCTTGCATTTATGAATATGGCCCAGCAACCGCCCCTGTCGCCGTCATCGCTATCTTCCTCCCATCGCCTGCATCGGGCCACCTTAGAAAATATGCTGCAACCGCCAGAGGCCGCTGCCACCGACTGGACCATTGAAGCGAGCGAAGAGCTGTACCGCATTCACAGCTGGGGTGAGCCGTATTTTTCGATCAACGCCGACGGCCATTTGACGGTGTCACCCAGGGGCGATCGCGGCGGTTCTTTAGATTTGCTCGATCTGGTAGAAGCAATCAAGCAACGCAATCTCAACCTGCCCCTGCTGATTCGCTTTTCCGATATTCTCGAAGACCGCATCGAGCGCATTAATGCCTGTTTTGCCAAAGCGATCGCCCGCTACAAATACTCAGGCGTATATCGGGGGGTGTTTCCGGTCAAGTGCAACCAGCAGCGGCAGCTGCTGGAAGATGTAGTGCGCTACGGTCGGCCCTACCAGTTTGGCCTGGAGGCGGGCTCTAAGCCGGAGCTGCTGATTGCCCTGGCCACCCTCGATACGCCAGGCGCGCTGCTAATCTGCAACGGTTACAAAGACAGAGACTACATCGAAACCGCCATGCTGGGCCAGCGGCTGGGCCAGCAGCCGATCATCGTAATTGAGCAGATGAACGAGGTGGAGATTGCTATTGCGGCCAGCCAGCGCCTCGGCATTCGCCCGGTGCTGGGGGTGCGGGCCAAGCTCAGCACCAAGGGCAGCGGTCGCTGGGGCATTTCGGCGGGCGATCGCGCCAAGTTCGGCCTCACCGTACCCGAAATTCTGGCGGTGGTAGACCGGCTGCGCGAGGCCGACATGCTCGACTGCCTGCAGCTGCTGCACTTTCACATTGGCTCACAGATCTCGGCCATCAGCGTGGTCAAAGAGGCCCTGCGGGAGGCCAGTCGCATCTACGTGGAGCTGGCTGAACTGGGGGCGGGTATGCGCTACCTGGATGTGGGCGGCGGCCTGGCGGTCGACTACGACGGCTCTAAGACCACGTTTTATGCCTCCAAAAACTACAGCACCCAAAACTACGCCAACGACGTAGTGGCCGAGGTGCAGGAGGCCTGCCGCATCAAGGGCATTGCGGTGCCCACCCTGGTCAGCGAGAGCGGGCGGGCGCTGGTGTCTCACCAGTCGGTGCTGGTCTTTGACGTGCTGGGCAGCAGCGATGCCCCCTCCCAGGAGGAAGTCGAGGTGCCCAGCGACGACGACCACGTAATTTTGCGCGAGCTGTACGAGATCTACCAAAACCTCAGCGCCAGCACCGTGCAGGAGCTGTACAACGACGCCGTGCAGTTCAAGGAAGAGGCGATTAGCCTGTTTAACTTTGGCTACCTCAGTCTGTCGGCGCGGGCGCGGGCCGAGCGGCTATTTTGGGCCTGCTGTCGCAAGGCGCTGTCGGTGGTTAGCGATGCTGACTACGTGCCCGAAGACATCGAAGAGCTGCACCAGAGCATGGCCTCGATTTACTACATCAATTTGTCAGTGTTTCAGTCAATGCCCGACACCTGGGCGATCGAGCAGCTGTTTCCCATTTTGCCTATCCACCGGCTCAACGAAGAGCCCAGCAGCCGGGGCACCTTAGCCGACCTCACCTGCGACAGCGACGGCAAAATTACCACCTTTATCGACCTGCGCGACGTTAAACATGTGCTAGAGCTGCACCCGCTGAAGCCCGATCAGCCCTACTACCTGGGCATGTTTTTGGGCGGGGCTTACCAGGAGATTATGGGCAACCTGCACAATCTGTTTGGCGACACCAATGCCGTCCACATTCACATGACCCCCAAGGGGTACCAGGTGGAGCAGGTGGTGAAGGGCGACACCATGACCGAGGTACTGGGCTACGTGCAGTACGACGCCGAAGATATGATTGAAAATATTCGCAGGCGATCGGAGCGATCGCTGCAGGACAGCCGCATTACCTTGGAAGAGTCACAGCTGCTGATTCAGCACTACGAACGCAGCCTCAGCCAGTACACCTATCTAGCGTAGCGGCTGACTAAAAACCCTAGTGCGTCATTGCCTTTTGTGACGCACTAGACCCCAAGTTTCAATCCAGCAGCCTCCTGGAAGAACCCAAAGCAGACTCAATTAACCGAATCGCCCCGATACATAGTCTTGGGTGGCCTGTTCCCTTGGCTCACTGAAAATTTGCTCAGTATCGCCATATTCCACCAGATAGCCCACTTTATTACCCGTCTCCGTAGACTCCGCGTTAAAGAACGCCGTCTTATCAGAGATCCGCGACGCCTGCTGCATATTGTGCGTCACGATCACGATAGTGTACCGACTCTCCAGTTCTCGCATCAGCTCTTCGATCTGTAGGGTCGATATGGGGTCAAGGGCAGAGCAGGGCTCATCCATCAAAATTACTTCAGGTTCGATGGCGATCGCCCGAGCGATACACAGACGCTGCTGTTGACCCCCCGATAGGGAAAGACCGCTCTCCTTAAGCTTGTCTTTAACCTCATCCCAAAGGGCAGCCCGCTGGAGCGAGGTCTCAACTAGCTCGTCGATACTGCCCTTGTAGCCGTTAATCCGGGCGGCGAAGGCAATATTTTCGTAAATGGACTTAGTAAAGGGGTTAGGCTTTTGAAACACCATGCCAATGCGGCGACGCACGTACACGGGGTCAACCCCCTCATCGTACAAATCGCTACCCTGGAAGGTCACTTTGCCCTCAACCCGCGCCCCCAGAATGAGGTCGTTGGTGCGGTTGAAGCATCGCAACAGGGTACTCTTTCCGCAACCAGAAGGGCCAATCAGAGCGGTAATTTCGTTTCTAAAGATGTCGAGGCTGACATCGCGCACGGCCAGGAAAGGGCCGTAGTAAACGCTGACGTTTTTAGCCCTCAGACAGGCTTTGGTGGCGACTTGGCTGACAGAGTTTGTGGTCATGACATTAGCTCTACGCTGCAACTAAAAAACTCGCGCTCATCCTACTTCTGGATCTACTTCTGAAAACGATTCCGCAGGTAAATTGCGGTGGCATTCATCATTAGCAGAATCACCATCAGTACAATAATGGCCCCTGCTGCTAAATCGTGGAATTCGGTCTGAGGCCTCGATACCCAATTGTAGATTTGAATGGGTAACACCGTGAACGGACTCTGTAACCCCCTCAATGACAGCTCTGGCAAGAAGGGAATGTAGGTGAGTGCCCCAATCGTAATCAGAGGGGCGGTTTCGCCAATGGCCCGAGACAGGGCCAAAATGACCCCAGTAAGAATACCCGGCAGCGCCAGGGGAAACACGTGGGATCGAATGACTTGCCAGCGAGTGGCACCTAAGGCAAAGCCCGCCTGGCGCAAGCTACTGGGAATAGACCGCAGAGACTCACGGGTGGCAATAATCACAATGGGCAGCACCAGCAGGGCCAGAGTGAGCGCCCCCGACAACACACTGCGCCCCTGGGTGATGACGAACAGAAGGCGGACAAATACCTGAAGACCGAGCAGACCATAGATGATAGAGGGTACGCCCGCCAGGTTAGAAATGTTGATTTCAACCGCTTTGGCAATCAGGCTATCGGGCACAAACTCTTCGAGAAAAATGCCGGCCCCGACCCCAATGGGGAAGGTAAACAGCGCCACCAGCACCATGACCCAAACGGTGCCTACCAGGGCAGAGACAATGCCAGCGTCTGCGGGTCTTCTAGAGGGAAAGCTGGTGAAGAAGTTCCAGCTGAGCACTGGTGCGCCGTCGATGATTACATCAGCGAGCAGTACCACCAGCACAAACAGGGAAAAAACGACGGCGAAAAGGGCTAGCCACGAAAACCACTTGTCAATGGCTTTGCGCTTGCCCAGGGCACTTAGAACCTCTTTTTGCTCAATATCCCAACCAGCATCAAGGGGGGTTGATTGAGACGATAGGGGCGTCATTCGTAGGTCTCCCGAAACTTGCGAACAAACCAAAAGCTAATAATGTTGAACGCTAGGGTGACCAAAAACAGCGTCATCCCTACCGCAAAGATTGACTTAAAGGCGATAGACCCAGCCGGCGTGTCGCCTAAGCTGACCTGCACAATATAGGCGGTCATGGTCATCACCGGCACAAAGGGGTTGAGGCCTAGTCTAGGGTTTAACCCTGCGGCTAGGGCGACAATCATGGTTTCACCCACGGCCCGAGACACCGCCAAAATAATCGATGCCACAATGCCTGACAGAGCCGCAGGCAAAACTACACCAAAAACTGTCTCCCGCTTGGTGAGGCCTAAGGCATAGGAGCCATCTCTGAGCGCACGGGGCACAGCGTAGATAGCGTCCTCACTCAGGGAGGCAATCAGCGGTGTAATAGAAATGCCTATGACAATGCCTGCACTTAGAGCGTTAAAGCCACCCAGCTGTGGAATGAAGATCTGGAGAAAGGGCGTAACCAGTAACAAAGCGAAGTAGCCGTAGACTACCGAGGGCACCCCCGCCAAAATTTCTAGGGCGGGTTTGAGCCACTTGCGCAATTTAGGAGACGCATACTCGCTGAGGTAAATAGCTGAGAGCAGGCCGAGGGGAACCGCGACAAGTATGGCGATAAACGAGGTTAAAAAGGTGGCGCTGAGCAGCACCAGAATGCCGAACTGAGGGTTTGAGAACAGCGGCGTCCACTGCCGGTCGGTCAAGAAGTTCCACAGGGGAACGACTCTAAAGAATTCTACAGTCTCAAACAGCAGCGAGAGAACGATACCAACAGTCGTAGCGACGGAAATGATTGCAAACAGGCCAAACAGCCAAATAACGGCCTGCTCTACCCGTTTGTTGAGCCCCCGGCTGGGCTGCCAAAGGTCGTTTGGGTCGGGCGGCAAAGAGTTTGTCGTCATGATACAGAACTGTAAAAAATAAGGGGGCCAGTCCTAACTGACCCCCCAGAATCTAATGGCTAACCCTCAAGAAGGTTAAGCCAGAGGGTGCTTAAGTACAGACCTAGAGCACTTCATCCATTTTGACGCCGATGGGGGAGCCACCGTTGAACACACTGCCAGTGGTCTTGTTTGCAAAGCGATCGATCACCTTGGCGTTGATCTCTGAGGGCACGCTAACATAGCCAACTTCATCCACCAAGTACCCGTTGTCGGGCGAGATGTAGAAGTCAACAAAGGCTGCCACGGCAGGGTCGTCAGCCACCGACTGCTTAACATAGATAAACTCAGGCCGAGAGAGCGGCTGATAAGTGCCATCGGCAACAGTTTCGGCACTGGGTGCCACACAGCCGTCGCCGTTGTCGATCTCAACAGCCTTTAGGCGATCCTGGTTTTCAACAAAATAGGCGAGACCAAAGAAGCCAAGGCCGTTGGCATCGGTAGAGACACCCTGCACAATGACGTTATCGTCTTCGCTGGCCGTGAAGTCGCCACGGCTTTCGCCATCAGCACCGATCGCTTCCATGAAGAAGTCGTAGGTACCCGAGTCAGTACCTGGACCATAGAGACCGAGGGGCGCATCAGGAAAGTCAGAGCGAACTTGGTTCCAGCTGGTGATAGTACCCTGGGCGGCGGGCTCCCACATGGTATTCAGCTCTTCAATGGTCAGACATTGAGCGAAATCGTTTTCTGGGTTGACTACCACGGTTAGACCGTCAAAGGCAATGGGCAACTCGATGTACTCGATGCCACCCTCAGCGCAGAGGTCAATCTCTTCCTGAGAAATAGGGCGAGAAGCTCCAGTAATGTCGGTTTCGCCCGCGCAAAATTTCTGGAAGCCACCGCCAGTACCGGATACGCCCACGGTTACCGCTACGTCAGGGTTGACCGCGCCAAACTCTTCAGCCATGGCCTCAGAGATGGGGAATACGGTACTAGAGCCATCGACCAAAACGGAGCCGCTTACATCAGAGCCAGCAGCCGTTTCAGTGGTACCGGCGTCGGGGGCTGCGGTTTGGGAACCACCACCGCAAGCTGCCAGACTAGCCATCACTGCTACGAGTGCGGAGGAATAACCCAGACGCAACATTTTCTTATTCAAAACCATGATCCCTATAAACTCCAAATCCAACGCTTCAACGAACTTATTCAACAAACTTGCAGCTATATTGACCCAGGCAACTGGAACCTTTGTCAATTACTTAAAGCGACCCATTACTAAACGCATCAGTGGGCCTTCCGGCAGACAAAATTTGCGTTTTCAAAGGTTTCCGTGGACACTGTACCATTTACAGATTGCAACGATAACAGCCTTCGTTTATTGACAAAATGGATATGATTAGCCAAATCGAAGCTGCAAAAGACAACCTTTCAAGATTCAAGACACACTATTCGATAAGGCGCATTAAACGCCCGATGACATTGTCTGACATCTCCTTCAAGAGAAGGTCAAGCTAACATTAACAAAAGATTTTTCCTAAATTAACATCAGGTTAAAGCTGCGCTATTCCAGCGGCTTGATGCAGCGTGGGTCGGGCAGGGTCGCCCTTTCCGGCTGACGGGGAAACCAGAAAGCGGTGCGCTTGCAAAACTCCACCAGCACCAGCATCAGGGGAACCTCAATCAGCACCCCGACTACGGTGGCCAAAGCCGCCCCCGAATTGAGGCCAAACAGGGTGACAGCCGTAGCGATCGCCACCTCGAAGTGATTGCTCGCCCCAATCAGCGCCGCCGGGGCCGCATCTTCGTAGACCAAACCCAGCTTTTGCGCCGCCACATAGGAGATCAAGAAGATGAAGTTGGTCTGAATAAACAGCGGTACCGCAATCAGCACAATATGCAGCGGGTTGCGCACAATCAGATCGCCTTTAAAGGCAAACAGCAGCACCAGCGTTGTCAACAGGGCAATCACCGCCACCGGGTTGAGGGCTTTAAGAAACACCTGCTCAAACCAGGCTTTGCCCTTGTGGCGCAAAATCCAGGTGCGCGAGATGGTTCCAGCCAGCAGGGGCAATCCGACGTAGATTAGCACTGACAGCACAATGGTCTGCCAGGGCACCGCCAGGTTGTTCGCCGCCAGCAGCCACCGCCCTAGCGGCGCGTAGAGAAACAGCATGGCCAGGGAGTTGATCGCCACCATCACCAGGGTCAGCCCCTGGTTACTAAACGATAGATAGCCCCACATCAGCACCATGGCGGTGCAGGGAGCAATGCCCAACAAAATAGCCCCGGCAATATAGGAATCGGCCAGAGCAATCTCGCTGCCGCGAACAATCTCAGTACCCTGGAGCAGCGGTCGAAACAGCCCGCCGAGAAACACCTGGGCAAACAGCACCATGGTAAATGGCTTAATCAGCCAGTTCACAACCAGCGTGAGCACGACAGGTCGAGGGGTTTGAGCCGCTCGCTTTGCCTGAGAAAAATCTATCTTTACCATGATCGGGTACATCATGAAAAAGAGGCAGATGGCGATCGGCACCGACACCTGGTAGATACTCATGGCATCCAGGGCGATCGCCACCTGAGGCAACAGCCGCCCTAGGGCAATGCCCGCCCCAATACACAGCAGCACCCACAGGGTTAGGTAGCGCTCAAAAAAGCTGAGCTGCCCTCCCGCGTTGGAGACGTTGGGGCTGACGGCGGCATCCGAACGGTTGGTCGACATAGGGCGTTGGAAGATGCGGTAGAAACGACTACTATATTTCAAGAAAAATTGATGTATTGATTCTACAGGGTATCAGTAGCCCTAAATCCAATAAACGCGATCGCCACTGTGCAAAACCTACGAACCGCAAAACGGTCGAACCGGTGCCCTCGCCTGACAGCCCAGCACGACTTTGTTCACTGCGTTGCAGCCCAGCTTTAGTGAGTCTCTGCCGATGTTTTATCGGGCCAGCTGGCCCAGAGAGCCGTACCAATAGTTAGGCCGCCACCAGCCAGGGTGCGAAGGGCGGGCACTTCCCCCAGCAGCAGGGCCGCCAAAACAATGCCGTAGACGGGCTCTAGGGCACTAATCACACTGGCGGTTTGGGTTCGCAGCACGGCCAAACTTTCAATAAATAGCGTATGAGCCACGGCGGTACACAGCACCCCCAGCACCAGCAGCAGGCCTACCTCCTGAGACGTTAGCGCCAGGGTGGACAGGGGCGCGACCAGCAGCAGACTCATAAAGGCAAACAGATCTTGGTAGAAGGCGATCGCCAAAGCCGAGTACCGCTGCCGGTAGCCTTTATTGAGCAGCTGCAGCAGCGCAAACGACAGCCCCGATAACAGTCCCCAAACTGCTCCTAGCGTTGTAGCCGAGCCTAACCGGTAGTCAGGGATAACTAGTGCCACACCGACGACGACCAGAGCGGCGATCGCCCCATCTATCCAGCGCCAGGGCGTCTTAAATAGCAGCGGCTCTAGCAGCGTGACAAACACCGGAAAGCTAGAAAAGGTCAGCAGCCCAATTGCCACCGTCGCTAGCTGAATGCTGTAAAAAAAGCTGACCCAGTGGAAGGCCAGCAGTATGCCCAAAAGCACCATGCCCAGGCTATCTTGAGGCGATCGCAGCCGTACGGCCCGCCGACCCAGGGCCAGCACCAACCCCAGAGCCAACGTGGCAAACCCGGTGCGTCCCAGCACAATCACTGAGGCAGGCAGGGCCAAAAACTTGCCAAACAGCCCCGACAGGCCAAACAAAAACACCGATGTATGCACCTGAAGTAGGGCAGCAGTGGGGCGAGCCATGGGCAAAAAGCGATCCAAAACTCTGACTATTCTAGCCAGGTGATCAGGTTTGTCCTGGGGCAGCGCTAGCCCCCGCAAACAGGCCAAGTACAGCCCCAGCCAGCCTTAGATTTTTCATATATTTTGCCGATATGGTTAGGCATAACTTGAGGCAAAATATAGGGCGCTTTATGCGAGAAAACTTTACTGCCGAAGAATGGTCAATGCTAATTCAAGCTCCCATGCAGGCTGTAATGGGTATTTGTCTGGCCGATCGGGTAGATCCGGTTTCGTTCTTGCAAGAAGTTAAGTCGGGTATTGCCATTGTGTCTGAAGAGACCCAGCGTTTAGATGTCGGAGGTGGCTTAACCCCAGCTCTGCTCGGCGGCCTAGCCGAACTCGATGCCGCCGATCCTCTGGCTGGTGAGCAACTCCTGTTGAAAAAGCAGTTTGAGCTGCTGGGCCTGATTCAAACCTTCAAAACCTCTAAAGAAGGGCGCGATTATGCGATCGCCCATCTGCAAAAAGTGGCTGTCATTCTAGACACTAAGGTGACTGGCGTACAGGCTAGTGAATTCAAGCAGTGGCTAATGGCGGTTGCCACCAAAGTAGCCGAGGCCCACCGTGAGGGCGGCATTATGGGCATTGGAGCAAGCCGAGTGAGTGACAAAGAAAACGACATGCTAAAAAAAATGAGTGCATCGCTGGGTCTGTAAGCTAACTAAACTTTTAGACCAGTGCTAAAGTACAGCCTTTCTTCAGTCGTGGTATAGATAGCTTTGGGTCTAGAGGCCCTTCGGCTGCGGGCTTAGCCCTGCTCAAGAGGTCGGTCTAGACACTAAAATTCTTGAGAAAACAAGAAAAATTGTAGCAAATGCTACTTTATGGTCGATAATCTCAGGTTGACAGGGCATTTAGCCCCTAACAGCTAACTTTTCGTTTGCTAACCCCATCGTCTATTTGTGTGAGGAGAACCGCCCATGCTGATTGGATTTTTAATTAGCGTCGTCATTCTGGCCATCAGCCTGCTAATCATTTCTAAAATTCCCCCAATTGGAGTTGAGATCGATAGCCCCGTTAAAGCCCTGCTAGGGGGCGCAATTATCGGTGCTTTTAACGGCATTTGGGGCTTTTTCCCCGGTGCTCTGCGCGGCTTTTTTGCCATTATTAGTCTTGGCCTGGTGCCTTTGATTGGTGCAATTATTGTGTTTGGTCTGGCCGCTTGGCTAATCGAAGGGTTTCGGCTCCGCTACGGCATTTGGAGCGCTATTCTCGGCGCGATCGCCCTGGCTATCATCAGCTCCATTCTCAATGCCATTTTGCGATCGGTTGGGTTGGTTGCCATCTAGGCGACAGTCAATTGCTTCAAAAGCCCTGAGCTAGGAATCGATAAGCCGATTTTGATGTTTAGAGTGCGGGGTATACGGTTTAAGGCAGGCCGTGAACCGTATACCCCGCACTCTTTATAAACCTGCTATAGCCAGAGACACCTGAGTTAGGACATCGATAAGCCTGAAAACGTTCAAACGTTTGAACGCCAGTCTGACAGATGTCCTAACCTGATTGGCTACAGCTATATCAGCTGACCAGGGTTTTCTCACTGTTGTTGCGCTGTGCCGACCACGCCGCGAACATGCCCCCACTCACAAACATCAGCAGGCTATAAATAGCCGCCGGAATCGCTAGCTCAGGCTGGTTGAGCAGGGTCGGGGCACTGGCAATTGCGATCGCCAGGGTGCCGTTTTGAATCCCTACTTCAACGGTAATCGCCGTAACGCTCGGTCGGTCTAGCTGAGCCAGCAGAGCAATACCATAGCCCAGGGCCATCGCCGCCAGATTTAGCGCCAGGGTCACCAGACCCACCTGGGCAAAAAAGCCCACCACGCTAGCGCGCTGCTGCACCAAAAGGCCCGCAATAATCAACCCCAGCAGCGCCAGAGACAGCCATTTCACGCCGCGTTCTACCTGGGCCGCGAACTGGGGCAGGTAGTGGTGTAGCGCCATGCCAATGGCCACCGGAATAATGGTAATCACTGCAATCTGCACCATCGTTGCTACGAAAGGCAGCCGCAGGGTCGCAGCCTCTCCCATAAATACCCCCATGGCCAGATTCACCACCAGGGGAATCGTAACCACCGTAATCAAGCTGTTAATAGCCGTCAGCGTAATCGATAGGGCTACGTTACCCCGTGCCAGGTAGGTCACCAAATTCGAGGTTGGCCCCCCTGGACAGGCCGCCAAAATTATTATCCCTACCGCCAGTTCTGGACTCAGCGGAAACATCGACGCCAGCCCAAAGCCCAAAAGAGGCAGCATCACCAGCTGTGCCAGCAGCCCCACGATTACGGCCTTTGGATACACCAGCACCCTCGTAAAATCGTCAAGTCTAAGGCCTAAACCCATACCCAGCATGACCGTAAACAAGGCCAGGGGCAAAAACACTGCTGTTAAAAAGCTTGATTCCACGACACCACGACTCCACCGCTTTTTGCTGCGAGTAGTGTAATGCCAATTTTTGATTTTAGATTGGCAATTTTGAATTGAGGTAAGCGTCCATACAATTATGCGGACTGAGCGGAGTCGTAAGCCTTTCGGCAGGCTTCGCTAACGTGGAACGTTTCTCCCCAAACCCTACCCGAGCTGTCCCCTAGCCCCTCTGGGGCGGCTTTGCCAACGGCTCCGCTGGGGAGACAGTGGCGCACGTCTAGGTCAGATAGGTAAACACACTGACCATCAGCCCCAGGCCAGCAAATACCAGACCCGCGCCAATCAAGTTGGTTTGCAAAGCCGTCAGTCGGTAAGCCGGGCGCAGCCAGAAGCTCAACATTCGACTAATGCGGGGCATTACTAACCAGGTCAGAATTGACGAGGTCACTAAATTATTAATGACCAAAGAGGTCGCCATCGGCCATGACTGCATAATGCCCAAAGCGCCAAACACCATGCTTTGAATCATGATGGTCGGGTAGAGGCCCAGCACCACCGCCAGCACCTGCTTCCAGGGGGGTGGCCCCAGATTGTGCTGTTCAGCCCCACCGGTATGGGTTGAAAACCACCCCTCTAGCCCGGTGGTAAATGACTTGTAGCGGTAGGCCAAAAAGGCATCGCGCCCCTCCTCCAGCAGACCGGCGCGATCGCTTGACTTCAGCCAGTAGTTCAGGGCGTCCGGCGTTCTGAAGTGAACAATGGAGTACCACTTCACCACCCCATCGCCACAGTCTAAAGGGGGGCACAGATCGTTGCGAGTGTAGCCCTCAAACTGTCGGGCCGCTTGTACCAACCGGTCATACCACCGACGAAAAGTGGCCTCTTGCTCTTTGCCATAGGGCACAATGTATTCCACAACAAAGCTGGAGTAAAAATAATCGTCTTGGGAATCCTGAGAGCCCTGGGACTCCTGGGTACTTTCAGAGGAAGATGCCATGACAGCTCAATAGTGAAAGAAGAAAGCCCGAGCCGCGAAGAAGCCGCCTAGCAGCAAAAGCCAGAGCAGATTCTGCTTAATAGCCTTGAGCTCTGCCAAAATTTTCTCTGCCTGGGCACTCGTCACAGGAGCCGAGGTGGCACCAGGGGTAGCGTCCCCACCTTGGGCCGAGCTAGATGCAGGCACTTGGGCAGCAGCGGTTGTTGGGGCAGCCTCTCTGGAAATGGTAGAGCTATGCTCAGAAGCGATCGCATCAGTAGATTGATAGGTGGATTCCATATCGGCCATGCTTTAAGGATGTTGGGTAGGGTAACCAAGTCATATCCACTAAAGGTACTATCCCAGACCAGGGGCCTCAATAGCTGATGTCGCCTGACCATGACCTAAGCTAGCTGCCGGTCCCAATCCAGATCCTTAAGATTCTGTGGCTAACTGGTTTTAGGTTCTTTAAAGTACGTAACATTTAGTTGAAGATACATTGCATACCCTTGGCACAAGAGACCTTAGACGAGCAAGACAACGACCTCAGAAACCTGCTGAAGAAGGCCGCCCTGATTGCGGTAATGCTGGTGATCGCCGTTGTGCTGAGCGTCGTTGCGGCGCGCTACTCCCAGGCGTCTGATCCCTATATTCATCAGGTGCTGTCCATGCAGGGTAACAGCACCCGAGGCGAAGCTATTTTTAGAATGAACTGTGCTGTATGCCACGGCATTGAAGCGACTGGAGAAGTGGGGCCAAAACTAGTAGGGGTGTCTGATCACAAGACTAAGGTGGGTCTAATCAAACAGGTCATTAGTGGCCAGACCCCGCCAATGCCTCAGTTTCAGCCCGAGCCTCAAGATATGGCTGACCTGCTTATTTATTTAGAGCGGCTGTAGCGATCGCGCCCAAAACCGCACTCAGATTAAGCGATTGTTACAAGCTTTATGAGAATTGTGACGAATTTTGGCTGGAGGAGCGATCGCTTCTCAGATTCATAAACCCTTTGCAAAATCAACCGAAACGATCAAAACCCTTTGATCCAAGGACTTCAGCCATCCTCCTCCACCATCTCCACCCCTGTAGCCGCCCCAATTCATTAAGCTGCGACGGAATTTTTGTTTACAAAAGTCCATGACCGTAGTAATGTGTACTCACAGGGGCAACAAATCTAAACGATTTAGCCCCCGTACCTTGAAACGATAAATACCAAGGACTAATACATTATGACCACTACTCTACAGCGGCGCGAAAGCGCCTCCCTGTGGGAGCAGTTTTGCCAGTGGGTCACCAGCACCGAAAACCGCCTGTATGTAGGCTGGTTCGGCGTGTTGATGATTCCTACCCTGCTCGCTGCTACCGCTTGCTTCGTCGTAGCCTTCATCGCTGCACCCCCCGTCGACATCGACGGCATCCGTGAGCCCGTCGCTGGCTCTCTGATGTACGGCAACAACATCATCTCCGGTGCGGTTGTGCCTTCCTCGAACGCCATTGGCTTGCACTTCTACCCCATCTGGGAAGCCGCTTCCCTCGATGAGTGGCTGTACAACGGTGGCCCTTACCAGTTGGTAATTTTCCACTTCCTCATTGGCGTCTTCTGCTACATGGGTCGTGAGTGGGAACTGAGCTACCGCTTGGGCATGCGCCCCTGGATCTGCGTTGCTTACAGCGCACCCGTGGCCGCTGCCTCTGCTGTATTCCTCATCTATCCTCTGGGCCAAGGTTCGTTCTCCGACGGCATGCCTTTGGGTATCTCGGGTACCTTCAACTTCATGCTGGTCTTCCAGGCTGAGCACAACATTCTGATGCACCCCTTCCACATGCTGGGTGTGGCCGGTGTGTTCGGTGGTTCCTTGTTCTCCGCTATGCACGGTTCGCTGGTGACCTCTTCACTAGTGCGTGAAACCACCGAGACCGAGTCTCAGAACTACGGCTACAAGTTTGGCCAAGAAGAAGAGACCTACAACATCGTGGCAGCCCACGGCTACTTCGGTCGGTTGATCTTCCAATATGCCAGCTTCAACAACAGCCGCTCTCTGCACTTCTTCTTGGGTGCGTGGCCTGTGATTGGCATCTGGTTCACCGCTCTCGGCATCAGCACGATGGCGTTCAACCTGAACGGGTTCAACTTCAACCAGTCGATCCTTGACTCACAGGGTCGTGTGATTGGCACCTGGGCTGACGTGATCAACCGTGCCAACCTGGGTATGGAAGTGATGCACGAGCGCAATGCTCACAACTTCCCCCTCGACCTAGCTACGGCTGAGGCTCCTGAAATCATCGGCTAGTCCCCAAAGACTACCCCATTGATTGATTAGCAAAAAGCGCTCCCTTCGGGGGGCGCTTTTTTGTGTCTTATACCAAATCCAAATCCCTTAGCTCCGACCTCAAAAAGGCTAAATCGTACTGATACCAAGCCTTGCCTGCGCACGCCCGATTGACTGGGCATGACAGGGCAGTGCCCCTACCAGGTAACGGCATTGATAAAAAATAATTGGAATTGTAAACATGTGAAAAGTTGAGTGTTTTTATAATTACTGTTAGCCGTTTGGCGGAAATTACGGAAGCCCATTCTTGATGGCATTGGGAATAATGCAGAAGATTGATACCTAGGCAAAGACCAAGGAACCCATTATGTCCACTGCTGTCATTCCATCTGTAGCTCAGTTACGGTCTGAACTTGGCGACTTTAGCAGTATTGTTTGTTTCAGAGCCTTAGTTGTTGGCACCGAAGAAGTCTTAGGTGAAAAGGCCGCTGCGATCGCGCTGATTGGTGCTGGTCGCCGTCGGGGCCGCCAAGTAGCAGAGCAATTGGGCATTGCGGCAAAAGCTATGCCTCTCGATGAACTGGTGAACATTCTTCAATCTGCGCTGGGTAAAGATGGCACCCGCCTCTGCATTGTTGAGAAGATTGTCGAAACTGGAGAAACGATTTTAGTTTACTGCCGAGAAACCATTTGTTCAGCTGATGAACCTGAAGGGTCTCCCCGCAAACTAACCTTTACGCTGGGTGCAGTTCAGGGTGTGATGGAGAGTGTTACAGGCAAGCGTTTGCGAGGTAAGCAAATAGAATCTGTTCTGCGAGGCAGTGCCTTTGATGTAATCGAGTTTGAAGTGATCGGCTAAACCGAATAAGTGAGTTGGCCAATTCAAATGTAGGATGGGTTAGCGATAGCGTAACCCATGCGGGCATTGGGTTACCCTGCGGGAAGCAAGCTACGTGCCTCAGCCCAACCTGCATCGACTTATATTTAATTACGCTTGCCTACTTACAGCTTAAAGACTGTAGTTTTCCTAAAAGAAAAACTACAGTCTTTGAATTTTCTGCTTTTTAATTTGGCTAAAAGATAGAAGTTAGCTGCATTCAGCATCTTGCTAAAGGATGACTGTCAACTACAAGAAACTCTGCCTGTTGGTATAACTAGGCGACCAGTTTTTAGGATGATATTGCTTAAGGGTATGAGATTGATTTGCGAGCACAGTAATCAAACCCTGGCTAAAGGCATTTTGATATACTTACCCTATCTTCAAGCCTTACAGGGAGCCGACCTGTGCAACCGTCTTTTCCTCAAAAACTCAATGCTGCCTCAGATTTGTACGCAGATCCTGGTTTGAAACGGGTGGTTGCCCGTCTTGCTACGACCCTTGAGCGAGATAATTTGGTTACGCAGGTTACGCGCGATCTGCAACAAAAACTCGGGGTCGATAGAGTGCTGCTATATTACTTCTATCGCCATTGGAAAGGGCGGGTTACCTTTGAAGTCTTGAGCGATCCACAATTTTCTATTTTTGGTTCGACTGGGCCAGATGAGTGTTTTAACGGAGATTATGCTGCAATGTACCTGGCTGGACGGGTGCGGGCGATCGCAGATATTGAAGCTGAGCCCATTGCAGAGTGCCATCGCGATTTTCTTCGCAATATGCAGGTACGCGCTAATTTAGTTGTGCCGGTGTTAATTCCCGATGGGTTATGGGGGTTGCTGGTGGCTCACCATTGTCAAGGGGTTCATCCTTGGGCGGAGGCCGATATTGTGGCGATGCAGCAGGGGGCGGAGACTTTAGCGATGGCTCCTTCGGTGCGTGGTGGTGTAGATATGTAGGTTTATGGCATTCCTCTTGTCAGCACGTCTGTAATAAGCTGTTTGAAGCGACGGTACAATAGAGGCAACCTGCCTGGGGAGGTGAGCATGGTTCAAGCGACCGACTACCTTTATGTGGTGCGAGATGATGACATTCTCAATGGAGAACCCATTATCCGTGGCACCCGTACACCGATTAGGGCCATTGTTGAAACGTGGCGAATGGGCATTGCACCGGAGGAAATCCCTAAAGGGATGCCTCACCTGACTCTTGGGCAGATTTTTGGTGCGTTAACTTACTACAGCGATCACCAGGAAGAAATCAATCAATATATTGAGCAAAATCGTATTTCTGATGATTTGATTGATCCGCTAGTTCGAGATTTATGAGCAATTTGTTTATTTGCTTGTCTTGTGTCTGAAAGAAAAAATCGGTGTTTAGTGACGAAGAATTATGATTAAACCCATTGCGTTTCAGATTGGTGCGGATGTTGCTGATGCGATTAATTAGGCTTCTTCTACGCAAAAGATTCGCCAAAAAGTAGCTTCGAATAGTTTGACTGCCGCTGTTCCTATTAAGCCGACAGATCGCTTTTCAGGGATTGCAAAGAGCATTGATTTTGGATTTGATCATAATAAAACATGATTAGCCGACATTCTACTCGGAAAATTCTTACTGTATTTTTGGCATCTCCTGGCGATCTTTCTGAGGAAAGGCGAGTTGCACGAGAAGTTGTCAAAAAAGTCAATCGTATAGTGAGTTCATCTATTGGCTGGCAAATAGATTTAAGGGAAGGAGAAAATGCTTTGCCAGGCGCTGGAAGACCTCAAGAGCTTATCAATAAAGACATTGATTCATGTGATCTTTTTTTAGGTGTTTTATGGAGAAGATGGGGTTCTTCAACTGGAGAGTATTCTTCAGGATTCGAAGAGGAATTTGAAAGAGCAAAGCAAAGGCACCAAAAAAATCAACATCCAACCATGTGGTTGTGCTTCAAAGAGGTAGAAATTGAACAAAAAAAAGATCCTGGAGAACAGCTTAAAAAAGTGTTAGCGTTTTACGACACTCAAGTCAGCTCAAAAGAATTTCTTTTCAAGGAGTTCAAAAATTCAGAAGACTGGCGAGATAAATTGGATGAATGGCTTTTGAGACATGTACTTAATTTTAGCCAAGAGACAAGTCAGGATGAGCAGTTTGAAGCTAATATAGAAATTTCTTCCCCCGCAATTAGTAATTTTTCTGCCATCCCTAATCAGACTCCTTCAGAAGTAGATAGCGACGCAGCCACAACACAGTTGATTAATCTTGTTACCCATGTTTCTCATTCTTTAAGTTCTCCAAAAGAATCCAATCCTTTAAACAGATTTGAAATAGCTCGCTTATGCTTATTCTCCAAAACCTTGCTATCAAATCAATATTACGATGACTTTTTGAGTAATCATGAAATACATCTTCTCTATCAGTATCGGGATCAATTAGAACCAACTATCGAAGAGATTCTTCAGTTTACAAGAACACTGATTGATGATGATAATAATCTAAAGGTTGGATGGTATTGGCTTCAAGGTCTGGACGTAACAACTTTATTGTTTTACTTAGCGCAAGCAAATAATGACTCTGATCTTCGTATCCAAGCAATAAAAATACTTGAAGAAGCAAAAGTTTGTTTGACAATAGAGCCGAACAATCGTCTTAAAATTCGGAACGCAGTTTTAGTTGACAAATCAGTACCTGTCAGGATTGCTTGGTTATCTTACCTTAGTTCATTAGGCAGGCTTGAAGATCTGCCAATAGTCAAGAGTGCCTGTAACGATGAAGATCTACTGATATCTTCTGCAGCTGAATCTGCCAGAATTTGCATTCTTTTAAGACACAATTTAAATGAAGCTGTAGTAGAGTTGGTCGAAAACAATCTTCCTATCACAAAACTAATAGTTGAAACTATCAAAAAGCAGAGCGATTTTTTAAGTAATGCAATTATGCTCAAGGCTCTGTCAAGTCAAAATCCGGAAATTCGCTTGCTCATTCTGAAAGAATTAATAGGCAAAAATATTTTAACGGAAAGACAAATTGATGACTTAATTAATGACGATTCAGTGCTAATAAAGAAAATTTGCTACGAAGCTCTTTTGAAGATGGGCAGAAATATCAGCTTAGATGAAATCAAAAAAGCTTTGGGCGAAGATTTAATTTTTCATGTTGGAAATTCACCATTACTAGAAGCTTACTATCGTATGCTTCCAGTCGAGAAACTTCTAGAAGAAATTTACTCACCTTCAATTTATGCAGCTAATGCATATAAAGCATTGGCTACAGACCATTTTGAAACCGTTTCAGATCGCATCAGGCTCGACTTGGAAGACGACTTTTCGAATTTAGAAATGCAGATTATAAGCAAGCTTGAGATTCAATTTAAAGAAATACTTTCCTTAAACGAAGGTGAACAGGTAAATCAGATTAATGAATTAATTGAATCTTTCAAGAAAACATTTAGAAAATATAGCAAATATGAATTCATAAAAGCCGCGTTGTCAGGAATTGTTTTGCATGGAAATGCCCAAGATATTAGATGGGGTAGAAAATATTTAGAAGAATCTGATAAGTTTATTGATTTCAAGTTGGAGGCAATAAAAATAGTAGAAATTTATGGTGATGAATCTGATGCTATCATCCTAGTAAACATCGCAAAAAATAGCTATGGAGATCTTTCAGACTTGGCGGCCAAAGTGGCTGTGAAACTTTCGCCAGGTATTGATGGTGCAGCATTTGATCTTATAAACTCGGAAAGCTCAAACTTGATCAGAATAGCTATGCAATCCTTTGAGGATAGAAATGGAGATGAAGGTGAAGTTTTTAGAGCTTTAGAGCCATTCCTGAAGAAGGGAAACTTTTATATGCATGATCAAATTCTAAAGTACTTTTTCAAAAAGTTTTCCTTTCAAGAACTTGAAGAATTCTTGGCAAAATATCTCCTCGAGGGGCAATATTACTACCATATTGTCTGCTGGCTTGACAGGATACTGTATGCACCACCTCGTTACAAACAGATGTATTTGCAAAAGCTCACTCATAAACTTAACTAGCACTTTGATATCAGAAAACAGCAGTTTTCAAAAAGTCCTCTAAATCATATAAATTCACGTATTCTAGATCTTGAGGAGGGATAACTATTGTTAGTTTGCGAGCAATAAATTCCTCTTTTGAACCAATTAAAAATGACGTGATTATCAATTTTACCAATACTACTCTTGGGAGATTTGTTCGAGCGAGATTTGAACCAATTACTGGAATAGATATTTGTTCGCCATGTCCTTTTAAGCGAACCTGCTCCCAAAGGTTACTTAGAGAATGCCAAATGCAATCAGCATTGGATTGAATCTTTAAATCGTTTCCCATAGAGCCGTAAGCGACAAGGAAATAGCGCCTATCAAAATTTCCTAATGAAATAGTTGTTCCAATAGGATAACGACGTTGATTACCTTTGAGTTTGCTGAGATCTTCTTTCCCACGTTCTTTATGAGTTTTCAATGCCTCTTCAATATCTGTATCTAACTTTATTTTTTCACTTTTATAAACTTTCAACAAAAACTGCCCTTGAACGCTGGGTTCCGCAATTATCTCTCCTATTTCGGTATCAAAGACATCATTGAATCCTACTACTAAGTGTCCTTTTTCTTGGAAAATATCGCCCAGCTTTATTTCAATTGTTGAGTTGGGCGAACTTAGTTTTCTGGAAATAGATTTTTTAGGAAAACGCAGGAAAATGGAAATTAGCATTGAAGATACTAATAGGCTAATATAGCCACTCAAACCCAATGTAATTGCGTCAGGTATAAACAGTCCTAATGGTTCTATCAACAACCATAAAAAGCCAAAAATACTTATAGAAGTGGTTGCGATTCTCCAAATCCCAATAGTCAAAAAAATTTTCAGATATATCTGGAAATTCATGTTTTTTCTTATTAAAATTAAAGGTTACATCAAAGAGATGGCATCTGAATTGTATTTTCGATCCATGTTTGTGTTCGCTACTATCCTCATTAATCTGAATTTTAATTTTTCCCGTCGTGTGGTTGACGGGAAGTGATCGTGCCTCTATACTCATCCATCAAGCCGTTCACCCGAGCGGTGGCTCCACAGAACTCGAAAACTTTAGCGCTGTCTGAAGGTGCTTGCGACACCAACAGACAGCTAACCCCGCAAATCTCCGAAGCAGATTGCGAGGCTAGGCACATGGTACCCTAGCCCCCTCAGTTTGCACTTCAAGCGTGGGTGGCTAGGGTTTTCGCGTTCTGTTTTCCTCAGCCCTTCTACCCCTAGCGGGGGCAGGGTTTGCTTACTGCAACCATAAAAGGAAACAGAACCGATGTTTGAATATTTAGAACCAGACCCCAGCGACAACCAAGAAGCTGGGGCACTGCCGCTACCACCCAAATCTGGGCCAAATGACCGAGGGGCAAGGCCACTGACGCCCGAGAAAGTGCGCCATATGCTTTACGGCAGCCTGGCCGCGATCGATCGCACCATCAAAATCCTCCATGCTCTCGGCTATGCCGACCCCAATGACTGGAGCGACCCGATCCCCGTACCACCCATCACCGACGGATCAACAACCGCCTGGTCATCGAGCGGAGTCGAGAAGCGGTCATCGAGCGGAGCCGAGAAGCGGTCACTGAGCGGAGCCGAAGTGTGGATGGTGATTATGACCAAAACCGTGCTGCTAGAGTAGCGGGCAACTCAGATCCCAGGGTTCTGGTGCGGGTCTTTGTCTCTAGGCCATAGCCCCCGCTAGAACCCTGGGATCTCGGCGGGCGAACCCCAGACTTAGGAAAAAGTTTGCGATACTTAAGTAATACTCTTGTTGCTAAAGTGCTGTTGCTGACGCCTTAGATCTATGACCGCCGCCAACCCCTTGCTTGCCCTCGACTACCTACCCGCCCTGGAGTCTCTAGGCGATGACTACTACGACATCGTCCCCGCCGCCGAGTTTCCGCAGCAGATTCTGCGCTTTCGCAACGACGAACTGGTGCGGTTGCTCGGCCTCGACCCCGCCACCGTCAGCGACGAAGATTTTATTGAGGCGTTTGGCAAATTTCGGGGGCGCGAGTCGTTTTTGGCCCTGCGCTACCACGGCTACCAGTTTGGCGAATACAACCCCTTTTTAGGCGACGGGCGCGGCTTTCTCTACGGCCAGGTGCGCGGCACCGATGGCAACCTCTACGACTTTGGCACCAAAGGCTCTGGCACCACCCCCTACTCGCGGGGCGGCGACGGCAGGCTCACCCTCAAAGGCGGCGTACGCGAGGTGCTGGCCTCCGAAGCGCTCCACGCCCTGGGGGTGAATACCTCCCGCGCCTTCACCCTGGTCGAAACGGGCGAAGCCCTATGGCGCGGCGATGAGCCTTCCCCAACGCGATCGGCGGTGCTGGTGCGCTTTAGCCAGTCGCACATTCGCTTTGGCACCTTTGAGCGGCTGGAGTACCTCAACCGCCCCGACCTGATCGCCAAGCTGCTAGAGCACGTTATCGACGTTTACTACCCTGAGGCGCGGCTGTTTACCGATGCCCAGGAGCGGTATTTGCATTTTTATCAGGAGTTGTGCGATCGCGTGGCCCGCCTTGCCGCCCAGTGGATGTCGGTCGGCTTTTGCCACGCCGTACTCAACACCGACAACATGTCGATCACGGGCGAAAGCTTCGACTACGGCCCCTTTGCTTTTATGGATGGTTACGACCCGCGCTTTACCGCCGCCTACTTTGACTACGCCGGGCGCTACAGCTACGGCAACCAGCCGCTGATCTGCCAAATGAATCTCAAGGCGCTGCAAAAACCCCTCCAGCTGATCATGCCCGAGGCCGATTTAGAAGCCGCCCTAGAACCCTTCAAAGATCGCTACGCCGCCTACTATCAGCAGCGAATGCTCCGCAAGCTGGGCTTTGAATCTTTAGCAGATGACCTAGCTACCACCTTGGTTAGCCAAACCATCGAACTACTCAGTGCTGTAGACGTGGGCTACCACGATTTCTTCTTTGCCCTCACTGAGCAGCTCTCCCCAACCTGGCGCGAGCATGCCAGTCTCATTTTTAGTTCCACCCTGCACGCTTCAGATGCAGCTGCGGCTTCTCAACTCGATGGCTGGCGACAGACCTACTACCGCTGCTTGCAAAGCCTTGATGCCGAGAAGATAGAGAACGTTGCGTCGCTGCTGAAGTGCACCAATCCCGAAACCGTGCTCCTGCGCCCCGAGATTGAGGCGATCTGGGAACCGATTACCACTGACGACAACTGGCAGCCTTTTTACGAACTACTCGACAAAGTTCAGCATCCCTTTGGGCAGGGCTAAGCGATCGCATTCAGGAGGCGATCGCAACCCTTCTCAGCCCATTGACAGACTCTGATAACCCAAATGTCCCTCGTTTGGCAATGTCCTTATTTGGCAATATATAGACAGTCTTCTAAAGAACCTCAACCATGTCCGACGACTCGACTTCCGCCAGCCCACTCGCGCCGACACCGGTAGCCAAAATTTTGCAGTGCTTTAGTGGGGCCTTCGTGGCGGGCACCATTGCCGTGTTGGCCTACCGCCTCATGCTTTCTATTGCCGCCAACTTTGCGGCCCATCCGGTAGTATCGGACAATCCGGCGGTGGCTAACATTTCAGCGGCGGTGCGCACCCTGGTAGTGGGCATGGCGGCTCTGGGGTCGGGGGTTTTTGGCTTGGCGGGGCTGGGGCTGTTTTTGCTGGGCATTCAGCTCCTCCTGGGGCGACTGACGGGTCGGCCTGCTGCCCCTTCTAAAGAGCAGTAGACGTTTCCCCATGGAAAGCTGGCGTTTGATTGGTCAGTAACGAACACTTTGCCGGGGTTATTTTTGTTAGGTTAAAGATATCTTTAACCTAATGGTTAGGCACGAATTAAGGTCTGTAGCACGGCTCCAACCCGAGCTGAGAGACAGAAATTTTGGTCAATTAGCGACCAGAGCACAAATTTTTCCTCAGTCAACGGACCAAAGTTATATATTTAATAAAGAACGTTAGGTAAAACGCAGCACTTCACACCAAGATTCATGGTTGTCACTCACAGTCTCAGCACCCTTATCCAGCTCCCTCGCACCGGGGATGCCGAAATGCTGAGAGAAATTTTTACTGCTATCGATGCAACCAGCTGCCCCTACACCTACAACTTTCACATGCATACCGCCTGCTCGGACGGCAAGCTTACCCCTGCCGGCCTGATGGAGCAGGTCGTTGATATCAACCTCAGTGCCTTCGCCATTACCGACCACCACACCGTCAAGGGCTACCAGCAGGCCAAAGCCTGGCTCGAAGACTGGCAGTGGCGCAACCCCACCTCGTTGCGCAGTCGTCAGCGGGGTAAGGGGGGGGCCGTACCCCGATTGTTTACCGGCGTAGAAATTACCGCCCTTCTGGCCGAGACCGAAGTGCACATTTTGGGCTATGGTTTTGCGCCTGCCCACGACGCGATCGAGCCCTACCTACGCAGCTACGCGCCTCGGGGCGATGCCAAACTAGCGGCAGCGGTAATCGCAGCCATTCAGGCCGCTGGGGGTATTGCGGTGCTGGCTCACCCGGCCCGCTATCGGGTGTCGGCCAAGACCCTAATTCCGATCGCGGCGGCCCTGGGCATCGACGGGGTAGAAACTTACTACGCCTACGCCAACCCCGAAGACTGGGTACCCTGCCCTCGCCATACCCCCACCGTCGAGCAGCTTGCCCAAGACTACGGCCTGCTGACCACCTGCGGCACCGATACCCACGGGCCTAGCCTGCTGCGGCGACTGTAGCCCCTCATGGTTGACTACGCGACCCTCAAACGGGTACTGGAGCACGATTTAAAGCAGCAAGAAGCTCGCTACGGCCTGGTGGATGAGGCTCTGCACACGCGGGTTTGGCTGCATCCTCAGCCCACCGACCGGGTCTGCCTGTTTTTTCATGGCTTTACCGCTGGCCCTTACCAAATGGAGCGGATTGGCCAGCACTTTTACCGGGCGGGGTACAACGTAGTAGCCCCGCTGCTGCCCGGTCATGGTCGGGCTGGCCACTGGGGTAAAGACAACCCGCCGCCCCTACCCACCGACCCCGAGGTGTACCAAACGTTTGGCCTGCAGTGGCTAAATTTGGTCAGTCTGCTGGGCGATCGCGTAGTGGTGGGCGGCCTGTCGGGGGGCGGTACTCTGGCGGCCTGGCTAGCGCTAGAGAAACCAACCCAGGTCGATCGCGCGGTACTCTGCGCGCCTTACCTCAGCGCCAGCAGCAGGGTGATCGACCTATTTGTGAAAAAAGTCGATACCTACTTTGCCTGGGCCGCTGCCCCCAAGCAAATCGTCAATTCCGCTACGGCAGTCCAAGCGCCACCGCTAGGCTACTCAGGCTTTACGACCCCGGCGCTGCGGGCCGTACTTGAGCTGGGGCAGCTGTGCCAGCAGCGGGTCAAACAGGCTGCGATCGCCCCCACCTTCACGATCTCTAGCGAGAGCGATCGGGCGGTTAGCAATTTCGACCATCAGCACTTTTTTGCCGCCGCCCTCAAGCACCAGCCCACCAGCTGGCACGTGCTGTTCAACAAAGTGCTCGATATTCCCCACACCATGATGACGGCGCAGGAGGGCAACCGCTACCAACACCTGCTCAACGTGATGATTCAGGCCTTTGTCGAAAGCGACCTGACCTGGGCGGAGGTCGAAGAAATTGCCTACCGCATGACCAAGAATCGCCCCTTCAACGCTGTAGTGGCCGATCTGGGCTGGCAGACCAAGGCGTCTAAAGACATGCCCGCCATGGTCACAATGGTCGACAAATGGGCGATCGCGGTGAAGCGCGAACTGGACAGTCGGCAGAGGGGGTGGCGATCGCCGCGCGATCGCTAACTACCGCCGAAACACAAACAAGTTGCCCGTAGCGCCGCGCCCAAACCGCAGATCTTCATCCAGGTAGGAGGTAATCCACAGGGCTTCCTGGCGCAGAAACTCTAGCACCGGTACGGTGATCTGGGGTAGGTTTAGCCCGGTGATGCCCAGCAGGCGGGTGGCCTGCACGCTAATCGCCCCAAAACTAACGCGGGCGCTTTCGCCTTCCTCGAAGGGTTGCCAAATGCCCTGGGCGGTGGCGGTGAGTTCGCCTAGAAACGGCAGCGAGAGCACGGCCCCATTTTCGGTGGCGATCGCTCCCAGGGGCCAGTCTTTAGCGATCGCCCCCGAAACTCGATTGGCGATCGCCCCCAGGGGTCGGCCTTTGACCATCGCAGCGCCATCGCCTTCAGGGCCGGTCAACCGCTGCCACACCCGCTGAATGCCTACGGGTATTGGGAACTGGCGACTGATACGGCGCGTGACCACCGTGCCCCGCGAGGCGTACACTAGCGCCCAAGACCCCAACAGCATGGGCCAGTGCTCCTGGCGCAGGGGCTGATCGATCGGGTTGAGCGTTTCTAATTCACAGATAATTTGATCGATCGCAGGGTGCTCGGCAGGCAGGATGGCATCCTCGGGTTCCAGGGTCTCGATCTGCTGGAGCAGCTGGGTTTTGAGCTGAAGGCGGCGTTGATGAACGGGAGTCATTGTGGCAGAGACATGAAGGGGATGGCCGGATTGCGGCCTAGAGTTTTAGGATACCCCCGTCGGGTCAGCCATGATTCTCCAAGGGTAGCGGCACCCCGCGAATGGAGTGATCCAGTAGCTCGATGGGGTGAAAGAGAGGCATGGTGCGATCTTGATCGGCCATGTGCTGCTGAATCTGTAGCGAGCAGCCGGGGTTGGGGGAGGCCACCAGCGCCGCGCCCGTATTCAGCAGGTTCTTGACCTTCATCTGGCCCAGCTCGGTAGCAACGTCGGGGTGCAGCATGTTGTAGACCCCAGCGCTGCCGCAGCACAGCGCTGCATCGATGGGTTCCCGCAGGGTGACGCCGGGAATTTGCTTCAGCAGCTGGCGAGGCTGTAGGCTAATTTTTTGGCCGTGCAGCAGGTGGCAGGCATCTTGATAGACGACGGGCAGGGTGCCCTCGGTGATCGGGTGCAGGGGCGTTGTTAGCCCTACCTGGGCCAGAAATTCCTGTACGTCTCTAACTTTGTCGACAAAGGCTTGGGCGCGATCGCGGTACTCCGGGTCATCCTGCAAGATGTGGTGGTACTCCTTCAGCGTGTGGCCGCAGCCCGCTGCATTGATCACCACAAAATCGACCCCAGCAGCCTCAAAGCAGTTGATCATGTGGCGGGCCAGGGTTTGGGCCTGGGCCTCTTGCCCCTGGTGGGCGGGCAGCGCCGAGCAGCACCCCTGCGCGTGGGGAATTACCACTTCGCAGCCGTTAGCACTCAGCACCCGCGCCGTGGCGGCATTCACATCGGAAAAAAACACCCGCTGCACGCAGCCCAACACCATGCCCACCCGGTAGCGCTTTTCGCCCACCGCCGGGATGAGTTCGGGTAGGTCATCCTGAAAGCTCTCGGCAGTGATTGGGGGCAGCAGCGACTCCATCGCCGCTAGGCTGGGGGAAAGTTTGGCCAGCAGCCCGGTTTTCTGCACCAGCTTGGAAATGCCCAGCTTTTGGTACAGGTACAGCGGCCCCGCTATGGCCCGCAGCCTGGTGGGGTAGGGGAACAGGCTGAAGATCAGCGATCGCACCAGCCGCTCTGGCAAAGGCCGACTGTGGTTGCGCTCGACCTGGGGCCGCACCGCCGCAATCAGCTGGTCGTACTGCACCCCCGAGGGGCAGGCAGTAGTGCAGGCCAGACAGCCCAGGCACGAGTCGAAGTGCTTCGCTGAAGTGGCCGACAGGGGCGCTTCGCCAGTGTTGATCGCATCCATTAAATAAATGCGGCCCCGGGGTGAGTCCATTTCGGTGCCGAGCACCCGGTAGCTGGGGCAGGTGGTGAGGCAAAACCCGCAGTGCACGCAGGCATCGATCAGCTTGGGGTCGGGAGGGTGCTGGGCATCGAAGCCGTTGGCCACACTGGCGGCTGTGGGCCAAGCGAGGGGCGCTGAAGACTCTGAGGTCGGCATGGAGACGCGGGTAAGGGCTATGTTTAGGCTAGCGCGATCGCTCCCAGCTTTTGCCGCCCTGCCGCAAAAATCCTGCAATGCCAACCATAGGGAATCTAGGTCTGCAACAGTGGCTCAGGGTCGGACGGCTGGGCTATGGCTTGTACCTCACTGGTCCAGCGGTTGGCGATCGGCATGCGCCAGCCCATACCAAAGGCGCGATCGGTGACCTTGAGCACGGGCGGAGCCTGCCGCCGCTTGAACTCAGCCCGCGCCACCAGCCGCACCACCTTGTCGACCACGGCAGCATCGTGGCCAGCGGCAACCATGTCGGCCACCGACTCGTGGCGCTGCACTAGGCGTTCCAAAATGTCATCTAGCACGTCGTAGGAGGGCAAAGAGTCTTGGTCCACCTGGCCGGGCTTGAGTTCGGCGCTGGGGGGCTTGTCGAGAATGTGCTGGGGAATGAGGCCATCGGTGAGGGCGCTGGCGCGATCGCCTAGTTCTGCCAAATCACCAGGGGCAGCGCCACTATCACCCCGGCCCGCCTGCTGATTGAGCCATTGGCAGAGGGCATAGACCCGCGTTTTGGGCACGTCGGCAATCACCGCCAGGCCGCCGTTCATGTCGCCGTATAGGGTGCAGTAGCCCACCGCCATCTCCGACTTGTTGCCCGTGGATAGCAGCAGGTGGCCAAATTTATTTGAAATGGCCATCAGCAGGTTGCCGCGAATGCGCGACTGAATATTCTCCTCAGCAATGCCGGGGCTAGTGTCTGCGAATAGGGGGTCGAGCACCTGGTCGTAGTCAGCCATCAGCGGGCCGATGGCCAAGGTTTGGTGGGCTATACCCAAATTTTGGGCTAGGGCCAGGGCATCGGTGACCGAATGCTCGGAACTGTAGGGGGAGGGCATCAGTACGCCCAGCACGTTAGCGGGGCCAAGGGCCGCAGCAGCGATCGCCGCTACCAGGGCCGAGTCAATACCGCCGCTAAGGCCAATCACCGCCTTAGAGAAGCCGCACTTGTGGGTATAGTCGCGCACCCCCAGCACCAGGGCCGACCAGAGCGCTTCGTTTTCATCGACCGGCAGGGGCGCGATCGCGGTCGGGCACAGCTCGTGCCCAACGGGGTCATACTCCACCACCGCCAGTCCGGCTTGAAAGGCGGGCAGCCGCGCCACCAGTTCGCCCTGACGGTTAAAGGCCATACTGGTGCCGTCGAAAATCAGGTCATCGTTCGCTCCGACCTGGTTGACGTAGAGAATGGGGCAGCGGAACCGGGCCGCACTGTGGGCCAGCATGGCGGAGCGGAGCTGGGCTTTATTGACCGAATAGGGTGAGGCGGAGAGGTTGATGACGATATCGACGCCTTCACCGGCCAGATCGGCGATCGGGTTGCGAGGGTAGCTGCGCCCGCCCCAAAACTCTTCGTCGTTCCACAGGTCTTCGCAGATCGTGACGCCCACCCGAATGCCCCAGTCGCCGCAGGGTAGGGTAAAGCTGCTTGGCCCCTGCCCCGCCGCGAAGTAGCGGTTTTCGTCGAAAACATCGTAGGTGGGCAACAGCTGCTTGTGAAACACCTGCTGCACCCGGCCACCCTGGAGCAGGGCCGTGCTGTTAAACAAAGGCTTTTCGCCAGAGTAGCGGGCTTTGGGATTGGCGGCAGCGTAGCCGACCAGCACCGCTAGATGAGGTGGTAGATCCCTCGCCAGATTGTCTAGGGTCTCGGCCATCGCGTGGATAAAGCCCGGTCGCAGCAGCAGATCGCGGGGTGGGTAGCCGCACAGCACCAGCTCGGTTGTGACCAGGACCTGGGCTCCCAATCGATCGGCCTGGCGGGCGGCATCGAGCACCTGCTGAGCATTGTGGGTCAGGTCGCCAATGGTGGGGTTAAGCTGGGCGATCGCAAATTTCATAGGAGTTAACGGATAAAAAAGGAATTTCGACCAAAACGCTAGCGGTAGTTTGCCTGAGAATTTATCGCTGGCTGAGCGGAGTCGAAGCAGCGGTAAATTCTCAGGCTTCAGTGGGTATGGTTTTTTTAGGGCGGTGGCGCTGGGCAGCCAGGGTATTGCGCTCCCAAAACACGCCATCGGCATAACCCTGAATGCTGGGATCTAAATTGACTAGCGCCAACCGCTTCTCAGCCAGGCAGCAGTAGTCAACATCTTGCTCAATACCCACATACCGCCGCCCCAGCTTTTTGGCCACCACCGAGGTTGTACCGCTGCCGAGAAATGGGTCAAAGACGACATCATTGGGTTTAGAACTGGCGAGAATTAGTTTGGCAACGAGTTTCTCGGGTTTTTGCGTCGGATGATCGGTGTTTTCGGACATTGACCAAAAGGGCACGGTAATGTCAGTCCACAGGTTAGACGGATGGGTGAGGCGATAGTGTTCTGAGCCGCTGTCGTCCCAGTCTTTGGGTTGGCCGGTTGAATTTCGGTAGGGAGCCATCACTTGACGCTTAAGCTTCACCGCATCCACATTAAAGGTGTAATGTTCAGATACCGTGCAGAACCAAATATCTTCGCTAGCGTTCTTCCAGTTGGCCTGGGCACCGCGCCCTTTTTCACGTTCCCAAGTAATTCTATTTTTAATCAAAAAGTATTTTTCTAGAACTGGATACATGGCTGTTGAGGTGGCCCAGTCGGCGCAAAAATAGGCAGAGGCACTGGGTTTGAGCAGGGGTATGAGCTGAGCAATCCAGCGATCTAGCCAGTCGGCGTAGGTGGCGCGATCGCACTGCTTAAACCTCTTGCCGTTGAAGTCTTTAGTCAAGTTGTAGGGCGGATCAACAATCAGCAAATCGACAAAAGTCTGGGGCAGATGACGTAGGGCACCAAACACATCCTGACAGATGGTTTTATTGAGAATGTCGGCGGTAGATCGATCGCCATTCAGGCTGATTAAACCCGGCGAAAATCTATCTCGATCTTCATCAGTGAGGTCTATAGTTCGATTTTTAGGTGCTCTGACTTTCATCATTACAAATCAAATAAACACCATCGGCTTGTCTTTACAGGGCTCAAAGGCGTCGGCATCGAACCGATACAGGCTGGCGGGTCGCCCGGCCCCGCGCGAGGTTTTGCAGCCGGTATCCTGCAAAAAGCCCAGCTTGAGCAGCCGGGCGCGAAAGTTGGAATAGTCGGAAAAACCTTCTCCCAAAACGGTGACGTAGAGCTGGTAGAGGTCACCCAGGGTAAAGACTTCGGGCAGCACGTCGAAGGCGATTGGGCTGTACTCTAGCTTGTTGCGCAGACGGCGGTAGCCGTAGGCCAAAATTTCGTTGTGGTCGAAGGCGAGCTGGGGCACCTGGGCCAGCGGGTACCAGGCAATACCGCTGACGCCGTCGGCGATCAGTTCAGCATCTTCGAAGCGCACCAGGGCAAAGTGGCTGACGGAGAGGTAGCGCACATCAAAGGCAGTCGGCGACTCGCGGGGGTCGCGATCGGGGCCGCCGAAGGTATAGAGCTGCTCCAGATAAAGGGTGTTGACCCGAATTTTTTCGGCCAGCACTCGGTAGGCGGCGTCTTCTAACGATTCGCCCTGGCGCACCAGGGTACCGGGCAGGCTCCAGTAGCCTGCAAAGGGGGTATCAGGGCGCATAACCACCAGCACCAGCAGCCGGTTTTGCTGAGTATCTACAGAAAAAATTACGTTGTCGACCCCCACCTTAAAGTCGGCCAGGGGCACCGGGCTTAGGGGGTGGTCAGAGGTTCGTTGGAGTTTTGCGGACATGGGTAGAGGTGGTGTTGAGCAATGTAGGCCTGCACCGCTGGGGTGAGCTTGGGGGCACTGGAGGAGCTGGCATCATCGTCGCACTGGCGGTAGCGAGACGACGACACATCGATCGCGGGCATGGCCGCTACGGCGACCTGCGTACGCTGCCGCAGACTGGCCAGCCCGGCCTCGGTGAGGTCATAACCGGGGCGAGGGATAACCAGAATGTTAACCGCTGCGAAGATTTCGTCGACCCGGTGCCAGGTGGGTAACTGCTCGACTAAGTCGGCCCCAACGATCAGAGAGAACTGGGCACCAGGCCAAATTTGCTGGGCTCGCTCCAGGGTGACGACGGTGCGCATGTGGCTGAGTTCGGGGTGGACCTGCACCTGTCCGGGGGGCACGTCTAGTTCGTCGATTAAAAGCTCCAGCATGCGAAAGCGATCGCCCAAATCGGTCTGGTGCGCCTTGAAGGGGTTGTTCGCTGTCCACACGGCTACATGGTCGAACTGAGTGGCTAGCCAGGCCAAAATGGCGGCGTGCCCCCGGTGCGGCGGGTCAGCACTGGTGCCAAACAGGGCGATGTGGAGCGTTTCAGGGCAATCCATAGGGCGGCGATCGGCGAGATCAGGCGAGGTCAGGGGGAGCCAGGCTTAGTGCCGGCGTAGCGGTGATGGACGGCGACGGGTGCGGGCCGCTAAATCATCCAGCGCATCGGATAGCGCCACCGCGTAGGTGGCCGGATGCTTTAACTGGCGCACAGATAACGGCAGGCTAGCTACCGAGGCGGCGGTGCGGGCGGCGATCGCATCCAGCGATTCTAACCCCTGCAGTGGCTGCCCCTGCTTGACGACGAGCTGCAGGAGGGGCTGCTCGTCGGGGGCAGCGGTCTCGTCTACCAGGCCGAGGCGATCGCCCACCGCTTGCCCACCGTCGTAGCGCCGAAAAACTTGCTTACGCCCCGGCAGGGTGGCCTTGTGGCTCGATTCTTTCATTACCGCTATGCCGTCGATATCGACCAGCTTATACACGCCATTGACCGGGTCGCCGGTTACCAGTTTGGTGCCCAGGCCATAGCCGTCGATGGTAGCCCCTGCCCGCTGTAGCCGATCAATTTCGTACTCATCCAGGTCGCCGCTGGCAAAGATTTTAGCCTCAGGCAGGTGCGATCGCACCGCCTTCGACAGCTCCACCAGGTCACCCGAATCGAGCCGCACCGCTGCTACCGGCGGTACCTGGCCCGCCAACCGTTCTGCCGCCGCTACCGTATCGTAGGTATCAATCAGCAGGGCCGCCCCCGGAAAGTAGCGCTGAAAAGCCGCAAAGGCATCGTCTTCGTGACCCTCTAGGGCGGCAAAGACCATCACCAGGGCGTGGGCCATAGTGCCCGCTGGTTTGCGCCCCAGTTCGATCGCCGCCAACACATTAGAGGTTTCATCTAGCCCCGCCGCCAGGGCCGCCCGCGCCGCCCACAGCGACCCTTGGGGGCTAAACGCGCGACGGGTGCCAAATTCCAGCAGCTTCGTCGCTGGCCCGGCCACGTCCCGCAGCCGAGCGGCGCGGGTGGCCACCAGAGTCTGGTAGTTGAGGGTGTTGAGCAAGTAGGTCTCGGCAATTTGGGCCTGCCATAGGGGGGCCTCAACTCGCAGCAGCGGCTCGTTGGCGAACACTGCCGTGCCCTCTGGCACCGCCCACACATCGCCCGTAAATACCCCATCTTCTAACCGCTGCCAAAACTCAGCCGGGGCGTGGTCAAACAACTCCATTTGCCGCAGAGCCTCCAGATGGCGCGCTGAAAACCGCAGGTTAGCCAGGTAGTCGATCGCCTGGGCTAGCCCCATGGCAATCAGGTAGCCATAGCCGCTGGGCAAGCGGCGGGTAAACAACTCAAAACTGGCCCGGCGATCGGCCGTGCCCTCACCCGCATAGCAGCTTGCCATCGTGAGCTGGTACAGATCGGTCAGCAAGCCGTAGTCTTCGGGAGCGGCCAGAAGCGCTGGATAAGTCATCGAGAGGTGCGGGTATTTTAGTTGTTTATACCATAACTATTTTGTGATTGTCGTGCAGCCAGGAGGGTTTGTTGACTTAATCTTGCTTGAAAATTGCCTTGGTTTTGGTGACTTCTACCGTTAAAGCTCGTCCAAGGGCTGGATTAGGGCAGTGGCTGCTGCTGCTGCTGAGCCTGCGGCAACAAACAATTCAAAATCTGTCATAGGAATATCCCTAAGCCAGTGCTATACCCTCTATCGTCCATCATTACTGGGTTATAGCAGCCCTGGCTCAGAGCATCGGCTAGAGCTAAGGAGGCAAGACCACAGGCTAAGCCCCCGATCGCACCAGCTAGCTCACCAGCTAGAGATAGGAGCGCCGAGCCTACATATCGCTACACCACTCGGTCTGTCACAGGCAGTACCCAAGCAGCACTTACGAGTAAGCACAAAACACTTTACTTAAAAACCATTGGGAGGATAGCGATGAATCTGACCCACACGCTGGAACTGTTTGATCACCCCAAAGCCGCCCGGGTAGATTGCCCTATTTCCGCTCAGCTAGAGGGACGGGTCTACTATCAAGGCACCTACTGGCCCGCGCGGGTCTACGAAGGCGTCATTGATGCTGGTACCGCTCTAGCTCCGTCAAGCTGGGTGACGGTGGTGGGCCGCTACGGGCTTACCCTGCTAATTGTGCCGCCCCTGGCAGCGGCGTAGACCGATGTGGCCTGGACTGATTAATCAGCCCAGGCCGCATGGCCGCATTTTTGGCAATAATTCCAGGGATACAGCAAAAACCGCTATGATTAAGGTGGTTTTGTCTAATTTTTCTGCCACCATCGTTGACCTATGGAGAGCCTGGCCCAAAACCTGCTGTGGCTAGTCTGGGAAGCTGACCTAGATACTGACCACAATCCGCCGCTAACGGCTCCCCCCGCGCACGAGAGGCTACGGGTACCTCGTGCCGTTGCTGTCGCAGCGGGGGCGATCGTTTTGGGCACTAGTCTATTGGGCACTGGTCTGAGTGCCCCAGCGGTGGCTGTCGGCCAAAGCTGGGGTAGCACGGTCTATGTTGCCACGCCTCCAGGCTACGCTCTCAATGTGCGCTGGGGGCCTAGCACCAACAACGGCATCTATCGCCGGGTGCGGCGGGGCAGCGTGTTACAGGTATCTGGGGCGCGCCGCAACGGTTGGGTAGAGCTGGTCGACGCCACCTGGGTAGCAGGTAATCTGGTCAGCGCCGCACCGGTGGGAACGGTGCCTACCGATCCACCTGCGGTAGACGATCGCAATTTGGCCACGGTAATCACTCCGCAAAATTTTGCCCTCAACATTCGTTCTGGCTCCGGCCGCGAGTACCCGGTGGTGGGGCAGTTCGTCAACGGTAGCCGCATTCCACTCACCGGGCGCTTTAACGTGGGCTGGGCGCAGCTGACCAGCGGCAACTGGGTCGATAGCAGTTACCTCCAGTACAGCGGCCCGATTCGAAATGACCCAGCCCCGACT
>NZ_JADEXE010000239.1 GCF_015207265.1 Nodosilinea sp. LEGE 07298
GTACTGAGGTAGTCTTCTAGCTCGCCGAACTCCACCGGGTTGAGGCTGTAGTAGATCCAGCGGCCATCCTGACGAGCGGAGATCAGCCCGGCTTCGCGCAGGGTTTTGAGGTGAAAGGAGAGCTTTGACTGTGCGATCGCCATCCGATCGCACAGATCGCACACGCACATTTCCTGCGATCGCAGCAGCTCAATTACCTCCAGCCGCAGCGGGTCAGAGAGAGCCTTAAACTTAGCAACTGTAGTAGCTGATGAAGTTGTTTGCAGTCCTATCGACATTGCTTAAGGTCTCATAGCGGCTAGATTCCCAGCGTAGCAGAGCTATTTTGGCTTTGGGTACTGTTTTGGCTGTTGAGCACCAATCCAAGTACTAGTTGTCCCTAGATGTCGATAAGACTCGGCAGTCACCAAGCAAGATAAAGGCAATGAATTAAATGATTCTCCTGATAGTAGGAAAGGTTGAAATGGTGAAACTTTTAGTTAACAACTAATTCCCATTTCATTTCACTGTAGAGATCTCAAATAGTTTATTAGTCTGCCAATTGGCATAGGTTATTTGAGTCAACCCAACCTATCTTCCCTATAGCAGGCCCTTCTTTCACTTCCACAAAACTTAGATCAAGGCTACTCATTTGTGAACTAGCTGGCGATCTTGTTAAAGCAACCTTAGTTCCCTCCAATAAGGAATTAGTTTGAACCAAATTAAATTCTCCGGATGCATCTGAGATTGGTTTACCTTGGGCATCAACTTGAAACTGGCTCAGGCTAGTTCCTAAGTTACGAGTCCCACAGATCAGTCGATGACTCTGGCGAGCTATCCTAGCGCGCTCCTGAGCTATCTTAGCGCGCTCCTGTGAGATGCTATTCAGTAGGTCTTGCTGGTTAGTACTCCAGTAATCCTGCGTACTATCAAGCGCCCTAGCATAGTTCTCTGCCGCAGTTAATCTGCCAATGCTTAAGGCTTCTTTGCTTAGATCTAAATTCTTTTGATTTCTTCCAAAGTCTGTTTGCCACGCCGTCAGTCTCTCCTGAGCAGCAGCATGTTCAGAACTAATTGGAAGAACTTTCTTTAGTTCTTGGATGGCACCATCAATGTTCCCATCCTCCTTATACATACTCCACGCTCTGTGACCATTGCTCACTCCTTCCTGATTTACTTCTTCTATACGCATTGCTAGCTTATCCATGAACTCACCAACAGTGGGTGGAAAAGCTGCTGACTGGGAAGCTATTGCTGGTTCTCTGAGCCCTCCTTTCCATAAATACTGATAGGCGAATACTCCTAAAACAGCAGTAGTAATAAAAGCGCCTAATGCTATCAACGATATAACGAAACTAAACCGCTCAGGCTGATTGGGCTCGCTCCCTGAATCCTCTCGACCAAAAAATGCCGGAAACAGTGAAGCCTGGGTAAGGCTAGGGCTCTCTGGTGAATCTGACTTTACTACAGGTGATTGTGGATCAATGAAGCTATTTAACTCAACATTATCATCCTGATTTTCTTCGTTTAAGGGAGCAAGGAAACCAGATACCTCTTTTTCCGATATCAATCTAGAACGAATTGGCTCAACATCTTCATCTTGCAAGCCCGAAATATTTTGAAGACGTTTGAGTTCTGATTCGGATCGTTTGGACAATGGATATTCTTCACGTAGAACACCATATAGAGTATGTTCATAGCTTTGAAGATTTTGCTTCTTTTTGCGATATGGCTCTAATACCTCGTAGGTGATTCTATCTGCGGTATCTCTTGGAATGCCAAGGTTTTCTCGTAGCAATGTTAACGTTTGTTGGGCAATTTCAGAGATCTCCCCAGAATTTGAATTGAACTTAGCCGCATGCTCCACCTCACGACGATATTGAAGCATGGGATCTTTGGTAGGTGCTTGAGCAAGGTAAATGCGGAACCCCTCTTCAAAAACAAAGAACTTAGGCCTCATAGCTGGGACGGCTTCAGTTACTCTCTGGGCTGTGTAGTTATGTAATTCTTGACTTGAAATTAGTCCATCGCCATCTAAATCAGCGGCCCCTGTTTCAATACCCTCGACTAGGTAACGTGTATAAATGGAAGTGTCTGAGTCCTCGCGTTCAAAGGAATACTGCATAGAGGTTGAGGAAGTCAAAACGGCGACTCCTTCTCCACCTAGCTGGTTTTCGATGTCAATTAAACCGTCATCTTTAGCTAAAAAGCCTTCTCCAAAAGCACCGCTGAAACAACAGTCTAGAATTACAACCTTATGGCGTGATCGACTGCGAGACATAGTTTCTTGAATAAACGATGTCTCAACTGAAGTTGAGCGAATAAGATTTCCATGCTTATCCTTAGAGGTCTCCTTACCGGCAAGATAGAGCCTTCCAAAATCATCTTTAATGCCGTGACCTGAAAAAAACAGCAAGGCTAGATCATCTCGACCACATTGTAAAAAGTGATCTTCGATAGAACGCCGAATGATCTGAACATCTTGATCAAGTATCGTCTGAACTCGATCAAAATTACCTATGTCGGGATTCTGCAATACACTCTGCAATGCTTGAACGTCCCTAACCGCTGCAGGTAAGAGGGACAAGCCAGACGAGTAGTTGCTAATGCCTATCAACAGTGCAAACTTTGCCACAATAACAGCCCCCTAGTTAGCAATAAACTCTTGGGCTACCTTCAGGGCAGCAAATAATTCAGCCTGACTGCTAGCTTTTAACTTTAATTTTTTGCCATTGGCCTCTACTTCCATCTCTATGGTTTTGCCCAAGAGACGTTCGCCCAAAAACTGGGATAAGGCCTTAAAGTTAGCAGCACTTACTTCAGCCTGAAGCAACCCTAACAAAAATCCAAAACCCTTACTTTGCTCAGGGGGATTAGGATCAATGACTCGACCTGATTGCTCGACGTCTCCAGATATAGCCAACTGAGCTAACTGTGGCAATAGCTTTTGAACCTCAAGATCTTGTTCCTCAAGATCAAGGGATGGATCAGTGAAGCGCAGGGTTACCCTAACCAGAGAGTAATCAACCGCCATAATATTTTTCCCGCGTAGTAATTTCGCGTCAGCTATAACGCGAACTGATGTACTTCATTAACTACGGGGAGAACACACTAAAGAAATGTAGGGCGTCAATTGCTAAGTATGCCTTGGAGCAAGCGAAGCTCTCCTCTAAATATACGTGAGATTACAGAAAATTGAATAGATGCGGTATGGTAAACAGCACCAGTTCTTCTAGTATCTAGTGATACGTCGGACTCATATAGCCTTGCTAAAGCTCTCAACCCCTCTAACAAGATCATTTATATTTCGATATACAGCTTTGAGCACAAATCTAGAAAAGCCCTAAGGTTTTCCTTTGGTACGGCTGAACCCCTGGATACTCTAAGTGTTGATTTTTCCTCCATTCCCACACTCTCCACCTTAGATACTCACGTACGGGAACCTTCTTTCCAAGTTTTGACGTACTGGGATAAGAGCAGTCCTTTCAAATTAAGACAGAGGAAGATGTACCGCTCTCAAAATTCCCTACAGACAGAGAAACTTGCATAAATAAAGCGCCCCACTGCAATGCAGTGGGGCGCTTTACGTTTACCTAACTAACCTAACTCGCTAGCCGAAACGGCTTGACGTTGAGGCTATCAGGAAGGCCGCGTAGGTGAGAATGTAACCCACCGTAAAGTGAGCTAGACCCACAACTCGACCCTGAATAATCGACATGGCAACGGGCTTGTCCTTCCAGCGAACCAGGTTCGCCAGGGGAGTGCGCTCGTGGGCCCAGACCAGAGTTTCGATCAACTCTTGCCAGTAACCGCGCCAGGAGATCAAGAACATGAAGCCGGTGGCCCAAACCAGGTGTCCAAAGAGGAACATCCAGGCCCAGACAGCTAGGTTATTCATGCCGTAGGGATTGTAGCCGTTGATGAGCTGAGAGCTGTTGAGCCACAGGTAGTCGCGCAGCCAGCCCATCAGGTAGTTCGATGACTCGTTGAACTGAGCCACGTTGCCCGACCACAGTGCAAGATGCTTCCAGTGCCAGTAGAAGGTCACCCAACCAATGGTGTTGAGCATCCAGAACATGGCCAGGTAGAAGGAATCCCAGGCGGAGATGTCGCAGGTGCCGCCACGGCCAGGGCCGTCGCAGGGGAAGCTGTAGCCGAAATCTTTTTTGTCGGGCATCAGCTTTGAACCGCGTGCATCCAGAGCACCCTTGACCAAGATCAGGGTGGTGGTGTGCAGACCCAGGGCGATCGCATGGTGAACCAGGAAGTCGCCAGGGCCAATGGTCAGAAACAGCGAGTTGGCGTTGCTGTTGATGGCCTCAAACCAGCCGGGTAGCCAGACGGCGTTGGCGGTTTGGGTCACGCTATCGGGGTTCGACAGCAGAGTATCGAAGCCGTAGAGCAGCTTACCAGAGGCTGCCTGTACCCATTGGGCAAAGACAGGCTCAACCAGAATCTGCTTTTCGGGGGTGCCAAAGGCAACCACCACGTCGTTGTGGACGTACAGACCTAGGGTGTGGAAACCGAGGAACAGCGACACCCAGCTCAGGTGCGAGATGATCGCTTCCTTGTGTTGCAGAACGCGATCGAGGACGTTGTTCTTATTAGCAACGGGGTCGTAATCGCGAATTAGGAAGATCGCGCCGTGGGCAAAGGCCCCCACCATAATGAAGCCAGCGATGTACTGGTGGTGGGTATACAGAGCCGCTTGAGTGGTGTAGTCCCGTGCCATGAAGGCATAGGGAGGCAACGCATACATGTGCTGCGCCACCAGTGAGGTCACCACACCCAAGGAAGCCAGGGCCAGAGCCAGCTGGAAGTGAAGGGAGTTGTTCAAGGTGTCGTAGAGACCCTTGTGACCCTCACCCAGACCGCCGCCCGGTGGCTTGTGAGCATTCAAGATTTCCTTGATGCTGTGGCCAATGCCGAAGTTGGTGCGGTACATGTGCCCGGCGATGATGAAGATCACCGCGATCGCCAGGTGGTGGTGGGCCATATCCGTCAGCCAGAGAGACTCTGTCTGAGGATGGAAGCCACCCAGGAAGGTCAGAATCGCAGAACCAGACCCGGTCGCCGTACCAAAGATATGGCTAGAGGTATCGGGGTTCTGGGCGTAGACCCCCCAGTTACCGGTGAAGAAAGGCATCAAGCCTTCGGGGTGGGGCTTCATCGAGAGGAAGTTGTCCCAACCCACGTGGACACCGCGAGATTCGGGGATAGCCACGTGCACCAGGTGCCCGGTCCAGGCCAGAGAGCTGACGCCAAACAGACCAGCTAGGTGGTGGTTGAGGCGAGACTCAGCATTTTTGAACCAGGACAAGCTGGGGCGAAACTTAGGCTGAAGGTGGAGCCAACCTGCGAACAGGAAGACAGCCGACAGAATCAGCAGAAAGACCGCGCCGCTGTAGAGGTCGTTGTTGGTGCGCATCCCGATGGTGTACCACCAGTGGTACACACCGGAGAACGCCACGTTAACCGGGGTTGAAGACCCGGCCTGGGAGAAGGCATCTACCGCAGGCTGGCCAAAGTGGGGATCCCAAATCGCGTGGGCGATTGGTTTGATGTTGAGCGGATCTTTGATCCACTGTTCAAAGTTGCCTTGCCAGGCGACGTGGAACAGGTTGCCCGACGTCCACAGGAAGATGATTGCCAGGTGGCCAAAGTGCGAAGCAAAAATCTTTTGGTAAAGATTCTCCTCCGTCATGCCGTCGTGGCTTTCAAAGTCGTGGGCGGTGGCAATCCCATACCAAATCCGCCGTGTGGTCGGATCGGCAGCCAGATCCTGGCTGAATTTAGGGAATTTAGTTGCCATGAATCAAAACGGATTCTAGTACGACATTTGAGTCATGAGTGCGGTATGTAGGGGCGCAGAGCCTGCGCCCCCAGGAGATTCCATGACGAGAAACCTAGCCCACCGCGATAATTCGAGCCAGGAAGAAGGCCCAGGTAGTGGCAATACCTCCAAGGAGATAGTGAGCCACACCCACAGCCCGACCTTGAGTGATGCTCAGGGCGCGGGGCTGAATAGCGGGAGCTACTTTCAATTTGCTGTGCGCCCAGACAATGGACTCGATCAGCTCTTGCCAGTAGCCGCGACCGCTGAATAGGAACATCAGGCTGAACGCCCACACAAAGTGAGCACCCAAGAACATCAGACCGTAGGCCGATAGCGCCGACCCGTAGGAGCCGATTACCTGAGAGGCTTGCGCCCACAGGAAGTCGCGCAGCCAGCCGTTGATGGTGATCGCACTTTGGGCGAAGTTACCGCCGGTGATATGACTCACCGTGCCATCGGGGCTCACTGTGCCCCAAATGTCGGACTGCATCTTCCAACTGAAGTGGAAGATAACAATCGATAGGCAGTTGTACATCCAGAACAGGCCGAGGAACACGTGGTCCCAAGCGGAAACCTGACAGGTGCCGCCCCGACCCGGACCGTCGCAGGGGAACCGGAAGCCCAGTTCGCCTTTGTCGGGTACAAGCCGAGAGCTGCGGGCGTACAACACACCCTTGAGAAGAATCAGTGCCGTTACGTGAATGGTGAAGGCGTGGATGTGGTGCACCATGAAGTCGGCGGTGCCGAGGGTCATGGGCATCATCGCTACCTTGCCAGCCACGGCCACAACATCACCACCAAACACAGGGCTAACACTAGCCATGGCGTTGGGTGCGGTAGCTCCGGCAGCAGCAGCGTGGAACCCTTGCACCCACTGGGCAAAGATCGGCTGTAGCTGAATTGCGGAGTCAGAGAACATGTCTTGGGGACGGCCCAAGGCCCGCATGGTGTCGTTGTGGATGTACAGACCAAAGCTGTGGAAGCCGAGGAAAATACACACCCAGTTGAGGTGGGAGATGATGGCATCACGCGATCGCAGCATGCGATCGAGGGCGTTGTCCATATTCACCGCCGGGTCATAGTCGCGCACCATAAAGATGGCAGCGTGAGCACCGGCTCCCACGATCAAGAAGCCGCCAATCCACATGTGGTGGGTAAACAGTGACAGCTGGGTGGGGTAATCCGTCGCGATGTACGGATAAGGAGGCATGGCGTACATGTGCTGCGCCACGATGATGGTGATGGAACCGAGGATGGCCAGGTTAACCGCCAGCTGGGCATGCCAGGAGGTGGTCAGGTTCTCGTACAGGCCATCGTGGCCCTTGCCACCAAAGAGCAGAGGATCGCCCTTGTGACCTTCCAAAATCTCCTTCATGCTGTGGCCAATGCCCCAGTTGGTGCGGTACATGTGGCCCGCAACAATAAAGAGCACCGCCAGGGCTAGGTGGTGGTGAGCCGTATCCGACAGCCAGAGGCCGCCAGTCACGGGGTTCAAACCGCCCTTAAAGGTAAGGAAGTCAGCGTATACACCCCAGTTCAGGGTGAAGAAGGGCTTCAGACCCTCAGCAAAGCTGGGGTAGAGGTCAGCCATCAAGGCTTTATTGAGGATGAATTCGTGGGGCAGGGGAATATCCTGCGGAGCCACGCCAGCATCCAACATTTTATTAACGGGAAGCGCCACGTGGATTTGGTGACCCGCCCAGCTCAGGCAGCCCAGACCGAGCAGGCCTGCCAGGTGGTGGTTCATCATTGATTCCACGTTTTGGAACCACTCCAGCTTGGGAGCGCGCTTGTGGTAGTGGAACCAGCCTGCAAACAGCATCAGGCCAGCCATCACCAGCGCCCCAATGGCGGTGCAGTACAGCTGGAAGCCATTGGTAAAGCCAGCAGCGCGCCAGTACTGGAACAATCCAGACGTAATTTGAATACCGTGGAAGCCACCCCCCACATCGGCATTCAGGATTTCTTGACCGAAGATCGGCCAGACCACCTGAGCGCTGGGCTTGATACCCGTGGGGTTGGTCATCCAGGCTTCGAAGTTTGAAAACTTAGCGCCATGGAAGTACATGCCGCTGAGCCAGATAAAGATGACGGCTAAGTGACCGAAGTGAGCGCTAAAGATTTTGCGCGAAATGTCTTCTAAATCACTGGTATGACTATCAAAATCGTGAGCGTCGGCGTGAAGGTTCCAAATCCAAGTGGTGGTTTTGGGTCCCTTAGCTAAAGTCCGATCAAAGTGACCCGGCTTGCCCCACCTCTCAAAAGAAGTAGGTACTGGATCCTTATCAACGATGACTTTGGCTTTCGCCTCCCGCTCGCGCGGGGTAGTTGTCATGGAGACTCTCCTCTCTCTAGACAAAAGCAAATCGAGAATCAATCGCCTTGGCTAAAACTGTACCCAGGTGCGCGATCGCTTACAGGCACAACCGATACTTAGGCGGTGATTGCTCTTGAGCATTATAGTCTCGCAATTTGACCCTTTTTGACCGAGGTTAACAATAATTCAATCTGCGGAATCCCTTGATCCATAAAGCTTCCAGAAATGCTCTGATCACAAAATTGATCTCTAGATCAGGGTTCTATTAACAAAACTCAATAAACAACCGACTCGATATCTCCAAATTGGCAGTTTGGCGCTCTTTTTGTTAATTAATGTTAATTATTGATGTTCAAACCTTGATCTTTGGCGGGTTGCAAAGGGCTTGAAATATCCGAAATGGCGGACGTTGAGGCTGTAGCTGAGGGTATGACGACTCAGGAGGCATCGACCATGACTAGGACTATTTACCCCAAGGGCAGCACGATAGCGGGAAAGATCAATAGCTTTGCACCCACCTGGGAGGGGCGGGGATCGGGACGGTAGCAAGGGGCGTTGGGTTTCCCAAATGGTTACATTCGCTTCATCTCGTTTTCTTGAGCTGCTTCTCAACCGTGATCTATATAGTGATGCTGGACATAGCGGACGGGCGCATCGCGTGGGTATGATTTCCCCAGCTTCGCGTTGTATTTGCTGCACTACAGCTAGCCCACACTATGACTTCGAAACCTGAGGTGGCGATCGCTATTCTCTACCAAGGCGATCGCTTCCTCCTACAGCTGCGTGACGACATTCCTACCATTGCCTGGCCGGGTCATTGGGCCTTCTTTGGTGGCCATTTGGAACCGGGTGAATCGCCCGATGTTGCCGTATACCGGGAACTGCAGGAAGAGATTGGTTATGACGCGCCCCAGCTAGCGCGGTTTAAACGATCGGAATCTGAAACTGTGGTACGTCACGTTTACCATGGGCCGCTGGTGGTACCGGTGGAAAACCTGGTGCTAACAGAAGGATTGGATTTGGGCCTGTGGAGCGTTGAGGATATTCGCCGAGGTCAGCGCTACTCTGCCCGTGCCCAGGCAGAACGACCCATTGGGCAGCCCCATCAGGAACTTTTGCTCTCTTTTCTAGGGCAACGTAGGATAGAACAGGCTATCTAAACTAGATAGAGTGCCGTCTCCTGCTGCCCTATGGCTGAAACATCTGAACAGCTCCAGCTTTTTTCTGCTGACCCGGTGGCGCTGCCCGACTACCAGATTCGGGAAAGCAGCCGCGCCCGCCATGTTTCGATCAAAGTTCACCTCAACGGCCAGATCGAGGTGGTGGTTCCCAATGGCTTCGATTACGCTCAGGTGCCCGAGTTGCTGCATCGGCGGCGTGATTGGCTATGGCGATCGCAGCTGCGCTTGGCCCACCAAACCGCGACCTTAGCCGACGAGCATTTTGAGGAAAAGCCAGGGCAGATCGAGGTGCGATCGCGCCACCAAACCTGGCAAGTTGAATATCAGGTCGCCGCTGCCCGCACCCTGGCCATGACCCAGAGCGGTCCCCAAACCCTGCTGCTGCGCGGCCCTGTGGACAATAGCGCTGCCTGTACCGATCTGCTGCGCCAGTGGCTCAGCCGCAAGGCCCGAGCCGAATTTGCTCCCTGGCTGCGGGAGCTGAGTTTTGTGCTCAACCTGCCTTTTGGCCGCATTTCTATTCGGGGGCAGAAAACTCGCTGGGCTAGCTGTTCATCCAATAAAGACATCAGCCTTAACTACAAGCTGCTGTTTTTGCCCCCCGAACTCGTTCACTACGTTTTTGTCCACGAGCTGTGTCATACCGTGCACATGAACCATTCCGCCGCCTTTTGGCAGCTGGTTGAAGAGAAGCAGCCCGGACACCAGCAGTACCGCGATGAAATTCGCAACGGCTGGCAGTATGTGCCGCGCTGGGTCGAGGACTGAGACACTTTTTGGGAAATAAGCTACTTCAGTAGGAGAGTTCCTAGGCTGACGTAAGTAGGTGGAAGAAAGCCAGATCTGCTGCTGGGGCCATTTCGCTGGCCCCAGTCCCCCTTCGACCAGGGTCGTTCCGCCGCCCTGGACCCAACGGAAAGAACTAGCCGATCATCGGTTTAAACCTATGTTTTGTAAATCAATTTGTAGGAGACATTAAACCCTGAGGTTCCAAACCGGGTTCTAAGAACAGGGACAAGTCCCTGAGCATAAGCCCGATTATTCAACTCAAAACTCGACTCTCTCCCATCCGCCTACCCGTCCACTCATCTACT
>NZ_JADEXE010000240.1 GCF_015207265.1 Nodosilinea sp. LEGE 07298
GGCGGCTCAGGCACCACTGGCGGTTCGGGCACTACTGGCTCGGGCGCTGGCGGTTCGGGTGCTGGCGCGGGCATAGCGGCCACCACAGGCTCATCGACCAGCAGCGGCGGTGCAGCAGCAGCAGGGGTTGTTGCCACAGGTGGCTCAACCGCAGGAGGAATGGGATGTTGGGCGCTGGGAGGGGGGTCGATGGGTTGAGCGCTGGGAGGCGGTACAACGGCTGTCTCAGCATCAGGAGACATGCTTCTTCTGCCGCGACCCAGTAGCCATGCCAACCCACCTAGGGCGGCAAGAGGTAGAAGCAACCACCACCAGGCAAACCCTCCGTCATTGTCGGCTACAACCGGGGCTGTCTCGGCTGGTGCTGGGGCCACCGCCTCTGGGTCGGCATCGGTCGGTGCTGGAGCTACGGCTAGGGTTTCTTCTGCAACAGGGTCTACCGGGGCGGTTACTCCCTCAGCAACATCCCCGACTTCGGCCACCTGAGCCGCCGCAAAAGCAGCTAGACCTTCTGAAGAAGTCGCGTAGCCTAAAAAGGCTGCTACCGCAGGGGTAGGCTCTCCGCTATAGACAAAATAGCGAGGCTGAGAGTAGGGGTAGCGAGGGTCATCGGGCAGGGTCTGGTGCATAGGCACAATGGTGACCGCCGGCTGGTCGATCACATGGGGCGCGATCGCATAGCTAATGCCATCGTCGTTCAGCGCCTGAATCACCGCTGCCGTATCGTCTTCAGCCACCGTGTCGGTAGTGGGGCCAGCTTCAAAGGGAGCACTACCAAACACTTCGTACTGGCTGAGCGAGCGGCGGGTGTCGCTGTCTGCGGGGCGATCGACAAACCGAATTGGGCCAGGCTCGCTCCCAACCTGTGACCAGTCGGTGATTTCGCCCCGAAACATAGCGGCAAACTGCTCAAAGGTCAGGTTGCCATCGAAGGGATTGTCAGGGCCAGTGATGATCGCGATTTTGGCCCGTTCTAGAGCTACCGTGTTTAAATTCTGCGCCTGTTCTTCATCTGTGAGGGGGCGTCCGATTGCCGCCAGGTCAGCGTTTCCGTCGATCAGGGCCGCGATCGCCTCATCGCTGTTGGTCACCTCTACCCCAACCTCAGTACCCTCATAGGCCGCTTCAAACTCCTGCTTCAGCGCCTCGGCAGCAAAACCCAGGTTGGGGGAACTCTGAATTGACAGCGTCGTCCCTGAAGGCACGGTTTCAGGTAGCGAAAACTCCGGAGACTGGGCAACCTGAGCCAGGGCAAACTCCCTCAAAGCGGGATGAGCTGCCGGGCTAAGGGCAAATAGTGCGGCAACGAGAAGCTTGGCTGAGTACTGCATCGTTGTGACGAGGGAGGCAAAGAACTGAAGGCTAGGCGAATATACCAAGTCCACAGGCAAAACAGGAATATGCTGACTCGCAGAACCCGTTGATTGACCCAGATTTGGTGCGTACCCGAGAATTACGCTCAACTATTGCAGTATTCGCCAGGGGAGTCAATACAAAAACCTTGGCAAGCTTTAGGGGCAATCTCGCCCCTAAACGGTCGAATATTTCAAAAAACAAGCTATTTTGCCCCACTAAAACCCGGCGAGAGCGCAGCTGACTCCTTCAATCGACTCGCCACTCCCTATGAGCATGGCGGGCTAACGCTCCTAACAGCGTTCCAACTTATTGGCGTTGGCGTTGGCCACCGTCAATAAGTTGGTTTGGGCAGGGTTGCCCTAATCGCCCAGCCACGGCACGCCCCAATCCTTATTCCAATCCGTGCCATTGATCCGATGGAATAGTTTCTCAATCGATTTGGAGAACGACCAATCCCGCTATTTTCAGGGTTTTTCACTCTGAAGTTTTCTATCCCTCGATAGACCAACCTGGTGGGGCTACACCCCAACCACTTACAGCAGCGAGTTATCATGGGAAAACCATTGACATTTCTTAACAAATCCGAGAGCGCTTAGACCCCTGATTGGCAAGACTGATTTATTCATGACGGCTTCCTCCCCCTCAACCAGCGGCATTAAAGGCTTTGTGGAGAATCGCATTCTCCTGGGCCAGCCCCTGACCTCAGAACTGGCCGCCATTTTGCTGGTGTACTTTGTACAGGGCATTTTAGGCTTGGCTCGGCTGGCAGTCAGCTTTTTTCTCAAAGATGATTTGGGGCTGACTCCAGCAGAAGTAGCCGCTCTCAGCGGCATTGCCACCCTGCCCTGGACAGTCAAGCCCGTGTTTGGCCTCCTGTCGGATGGTCTGCCCATTTTTGGCTATCGACGGCGGCCCTACCTGATGTTGTCGGGGGTTTTGGGAGCCGGGGCGTGGCTGGCGCTGGCGACCGTAGTGCAGACGGGCTGGGCTGCGATCGCGGCCATTACTCTCAGCTCTCTATCGGTCGCCGTTAGCGACGTCATCGTCGACTCTCTAGTGGTAGAACGCGCCCGAGGCGAATCTTTGGGCAAAGCCGGTACGCTGCAATCGCTGGCCTGGGGCACGTCGGCAGTCGGAGGCGTTCTCACCGCCTATCTGGGCGGGGCGCTGCTTCAGCACGTCAGCACTCGCACCGTCTTTGGCATTACCGCCACCTTTCCACTGATTGTGTCGCTGGTGGCTATTCTAATTACCGAAGACCCAGTAGACTCGCCCAGCTGGGCGGTCGTCAACAACCAGGTCAAGCAGCTCTGGCAGGCTGTTCGCCAGCGGGCAATCTGGATGCCAGCCCTGTTTCTCTTCCTTTGGCAGGCTACCCCCACCGCCGACGCCGCCTTCTTTTTCTTTACCACCAATGATTTGGGCTTTCAGCCTGAGTTTTTGGGTCGGGTGCGGCTGGTAACCAGCCTGGCATCGCTGCTGGGCATTTGGGTATTTCAGCGATTTTTGCGCACAGTGCCCTTTCGCACTATTTTTGCCTGGTCAACGGTGCTCTCTAGCGTGCTGGGTATGAGCATGCTGCTGCTGGTTACCCACGTCAACCGCACCCTGGGTATTGGCGATGAGTGGTTTAGCCTGGGCGATAGCCTGGTGCTTACCGTCATGGGCGAAATCGCCTTTATGCCCGTGCTGGTGCTCTCGGCTCGGCTGTGCCCCCCCGGCGTAGAGGCCACCCTGTTTGCCCTGCTGATGTCGGTGGTGAATTTAGCCGGGCTGCTCTCCCACGAGCTAGGCGCGGTGCTCACCCACTGGCTTAGCGTGACCGAAACGAACTTCGACAACCTGTGGGAGCTGGTGCTAATCACCAACCTCACCACCCTGCTACCCCTGCCGCTGCTGTTTTTGCTGCCCTCATCGTCGTCGCAGAGTGTTGGCGACAGTCATGTCGAAGAGCTACCTCCGGCTGAAACCCCTGTGGTGCCAACCACGCTCTTTGCCGCTGTTTCAACCGAGCACCCCGTCGTCGTCGGTGACCCCGATTAGCCCAGGGCCAGCGATCGCGCCTAAAACAGGCATGGCGACGGATGGCACTACCGCTTAGGGTTATGCACTCTGTCTTTAATGCTCCTTACTATCTTTTACCCTCCCAATCGAGATGCCTACCTACCCCATCATCAATTCCCCCACCATGACCGCCGCCGAGGCTGGGTCTAACGCCGCCTTTTCCGTCGAAGACTGGAGCAGCGGCTACCGCTCTCAGCCCAACGAGCACAGCTACTGGGTCACCGATATTGAGGGCCACATTCCGGCAGATCTCGAGGGCACCCTGTTTCGCAATGGTCCCGGCCTGCTCGATGTCCAAGGTCACCCCGTCAAGCACCCGTTTGATGGCGATGGCATGATCAGCAGTCTTGCCATTCAGGATGGGAAAGCGTTCTTTCGCAACCGCTTTGTGCGCACGGCGGCCTACCTAGCCGAACAAGAGGCGGAGAAGCCGCTGTTTCGCGGCGTGTTTGGCACCCAAAAGCCCGGTGGCCCCCTGGCCAATGCCTTTGACCTCAATCTCAAAAATATTGCCAATACCCACATCGTCTACTGGGCCGACAAGCTGCTGGCCCTATGGGAAGCAGCCGAACCCCATCGCCTAGACCCATCTACCTTAGAAACCCTGGGGCTAGACTATCTGAACGGGCTGATTGCTCCCGGCGGTTCCTTCACCGCCCACCCTAAAATCGACCCTGGCCACCACGGCGACCAACGGCTAGTAGGTTTTTCGCTTAAAACCGGGCTGTCTAGCAAGATCACGCTCTACGAGATCGACGCCCAGGGCAATGCCCTCAGTCAGCACAGCCACTCGATTCCTGGCTTTGCCTTCATTCACGATTTTGCCCTTACCCCTAACTACGCCATCTTTTTCCAAAACCCCGTAAGTTTTGGTCCAATTCCCTTCTTGCTGGGGTTCAAGGGCGCGGCAGAATGCATTAGCTTTAACCCCAAAGAGCCAACCAAAATTCTGGTCATTCCTCGCAATGGCGACCCCATGCAGGTAATCGAGACTGACCCCTGCTTTGTGTTTCACCACGCCAACGCCTTCGAGCAAGAGGGTCAGATCGTAATTGACTCTGTTTGTTACGGCAGTTTTCCGTCTTTAGATGGCAGCAGCGACTTTCGCGATGTCGATTTTGATAGCGTTCCGGCAGGAGAACTGTGGCACTTTAGCCTCAATGTGGCGGCGGGTACGGCTGAAGTCAGCAAACAGCTGACCCGCTGTGTGGAGTTTCCCACTCTGCACCCCGACTACCTGGGGCGGCCCTACCGTCATCTATTTATAGGTACCGCCCACGCGCCCCAGGGCAACGCCCCGCTGCAAGCCCTGCTCAAGCTCGACACCCATACGGGCGAGACCGAGATGTGGAGCGCTGCCCCGCGTGGGTTTATGGGTGAGCCGCTGTTTGTGCCTCGGCCCCAGGGCCAGGGTGAAGATGACGGCTGGGTACTGGTGCTGATGTATAACGCTGAGCGCCAGTGCTCTGACCTGGTGATTTTGGAGGGCAAAGATATTACCGCTGGCCCTGTAGCTCGCCTCAAATTGCCCCACCATGTGCCCTACGGCCTGCACGGTAGCTTTGTGCCCCACTACTTTGGCCCAGAAGCTGGCTCCCAAGAAGCTCAAGGCTAGACTTGCTCGCTTTTGATGGCGGCAATGGCGAATGAGCGATCGCGCCCCATGGCCGCCTATGCCCTCTGGTCCAGCCCCTAAAGCCTACAGTTATGCCCTATGGGAGATGCTTGACTACCGCTATAGAAAGAGGGGAATACGAACCTAGAAAGAGAGGATTAAACTATCCTCTCTTTTTGGTTTTTTAATGACGCTTACCGGACGCCACGTTTCGTACTGGATTGACTCGACGCTGCCCTCTAGCTACCCAACCCTGAGTCAAAACGTGACCGTGGATGTGGCGATTGTAGGCGCTGGGCTAGCGGGGGTAACGACGGCCAAGCTGCTCAAGCAGGCGGGTAAAACCGTGGCGCTGATTGAGGCCGATCGCATTGGTGTAGGCGTTTCGGGCCATACCACCGCCAAAGTTGCGGCCCTGCAACAGCTTATTTACGCCGAGCTGATTGAGCAGCACGGTAAAGAAAAGGCGCAGCTGTTTGGCGAATCTAACCGGGCGGCGATCGCCCGCTTGGCCGACCTAATTGCGGCTGAAAATATTGACTGCGACTTTGAGCGCAAGGCCAACTACACCTTTGCCACCGATGCCGATGGGCTAGCCAAGGTCAAAAAGGAGGTCGAAGCAGCCCAGAGCCTGGGCCTGCCCGCCAGCTTTGTCGAAAGCGTGGATCTGCCCTTCCCGATCACCGGGGCAATCATGATGCCCGACGAGGCCCAGTTTCACCCCCGCAAGTTTACGCTGGCGATCGCGGCGACCCTACCCGGCGACGGCAGCTACGTCTTTGAGCAAACCCGAGTCAAAACGGTCGAAGACGAAGGTCCCTGCCGTGTTATTACCCACAACGGCTCTACTGTTACCGCCCAGGATGTGGTGATTGCCACCAACCTGCCGATTCTCGACATTGGCCTCTACTTTGCCAAAACCTACCCCAAACGGTCCTACATTGTCGGTGGACACATTGACCCCGCTCAAGCTCCCCAAGGCATGTACATCGGCGTCGGTGATAACTACCGCTCTATTCGCTCTACCCCCACCGACGACGGCGGCACGGTGCTGATGGTGGGTGGTGAAGGCCACAAAGTCGGCAAAGACGACGCCACCGACGAGCGCTTTGAGCGCCTAGAGAGCTACCTGCGCAGTACCTTTGGAGTCGAGCCCGAGTATCGCTGGTCTACCCAAGACTACATTTCTTTCGACAAGCTGCCCTACATCGGCAACCTCACCCCGGCCCACCAGCACACCTACGTCGCCACCGGGTTTAGCCTCTGGGGCATGGCCAAGTCTGTTCTCTCGGCCATGGTGCTATCAGATCGCATTCTCGGCATTCACAACCCCTGGGCCGACCTGTACGAGGCTACTCGCCCTACCCCCTTTGTCACCTCTACTTCAATTCAGCAAAACCTGGAGGTCGGTGCGCACTGGGTGGGCGATCGCCTCAAGGGCCTGTTCGACTCCACCGACAGCGTTGAGCCAGGCGTTGGCAAGCTCGTCACCCACAACGGCAGCAAAATCGCCGCCTACCGCGACGACAGCGGCCAGCTCCACACTGTCTCGGCGGTATGCCCTCACCTGGGCTGCATTGTCGCCTGGAACCAGGCCGAGAAAAGCTGGGATTGCCCCTGCCACGGTTCCCGCTTTAGCTGTGAGGGCAACATTTTGCACGGCCCCGCCGTTAAGCCCCTAGAGCAAAAAGTGTGTGATTAATTAACCCATGCGACAATAGCGGCGTCTTTTAGCTCAACTTTTCCCATGAGTGGCGACACCATCTTTGGCAAAATCATCCGCAAAGAGATTCCGGCCAACATAGTCTATGAGGATGATCTCTGCCTAGCCTTTACCGACATTACCCCCAAGGCCCCAACTCACATTCTGGTTATTCCTAAGCAGCCGATTCCTAAGCTTGCAGATGCAACTACAGACGATAAAGAACTGTTAGGGCACTTGTTGCTAACCGTTAAAGAAATTGCCGATCAGCATGGCTTAACTGAAAACGGCTATCGAGTGGTGATCAACACCGGAGACGACGGTGGGCAAACGGTTTACCACCTACACCTGCATCTGCTGGGTGGCCGTAGCCTAGGGTGGCCGCCCGGCTAGTCTGTTTACTTTTGTACAACGAAATAAACTTTCCTTTCTCACAATTTTCTAGAGAAAAGGGAAATTTTACACTGCATGTGGGTGGTTAGTATTCAAGTCCAGCCCAGGTGTGAAGTTTTGCCTGTGGGCAACCTCTACACCTGAGCTTGGGTTTGATCGCTAATCATCCAACATTCATTTTTTGTTGTTATTCATTGGCACTTTTACCATGACTACTACTCTTCGCGCCCGCGACAATGCGGGAGCCTGGGAGCGGTTTTGTCAGTGGATTACCAGTACCGAGAACCGCCTCTATGTGGGTTGGTTTGGCGTTCTGATGATTCCCACTCTGCTAGCCGCAACCACCTGCTTTATCATCGCGTTTATCGCCGCACCTGCGGTAGATATCGACGGCATCCGTGAGCCCGTCGCTGGTTCGCTGATGTACGGCAACAACATCATCTCCGGTGCGGTTGTGCCCTCGTCTAATGCGATCGGCCTGCACTTCTACCCCATCTGGGAAGCCGCTTCCCTCGATGAGTGGCTGTACAACGGTGGCCCTTACCAGCTAATTATTTTCCACTTCCTGATCGGCATTTTTGCCTATATGGGTCGTCAGTGGGAACTGAGCTATCGCCTGGGCATGCGCCCCTGGATCTGCGTCGCTTACAGCGCTCCGCTGTCTGCCGCTACCGCCGTATTTTTGATCTACCCCCTGGGCCAAGGCTCGTTCTCTGACGGCATGCCTCTGGGTATCTCGGGTACCTTCAACTTTATGCTGGTGTTCCAGGCTGAGCACAACATTCTGATGCACCCCTTCCACATGCTCGGTGTGGCTGGTGTGTTCGGTGGTTCCCTGTTTTCCGCCATGCACGGTTCGCTGGTGACCTCTTCGCTGGTGCGTGAGACCACCGAGACCGAGTCTCAGAACTACGGCTACAAGTTTGGCCAAGAAGAAGAGACCTACAACATCGTTGCGGCCCACGGCTACTTCGGTCGATTGATCTTCCAATATGCCAGCTTCAACAACAGCCGCTCTCTGCACTTCTTCTTGGGTGCGTGGCCTGTCATCGGTATCTGGTTTACGTCGCTGGGCATTAGCACCATGGCGTTCAACCTGAACGGGTTCAACTTCAACCAGTCGGTCCTCGACTCTCAGGGTCGTGTGATTGGCACCTGGGCTGATGTAATCAACCGGGCCAACCTGGGTATGGAAGTGATGCACGAGCGCAATGCTCACAACTTCCCCCTCGACCTGGCATTTGCCGGTGAGGCTACCCCCGTTGCCCTACAGGCTCCTGTAATCAACGGCTAGGTTGTGAATGTGGGCGGGGTTTGGCTCTGCCCATTCTGTAACAGGTCGAATGAAGGTAATTGCGCCCCAGGTTTCTGGGGCGTTTTTTGTTGCTAATCCGTATGTGGGTTAATTCAAATGTAGGATGGGCTAGCGATAGCGTAACCCATGTGAGTGTTGGGTTGCGTGCCTCAAGCCAACCTACATCGATTTATGTTTAATTTTAATTGCCGCCTATTGCGTTTGCCTACTTAGAGGCCCATTGCCTGATATTGATCAAAGACAAGGGTGCCGTCAATCGCGCTGTAGGTGCAGCATAAGCCTGCGGCGCTGATGCTCTTGGGGTTGCAGCAAAGCCGCTGTGCCATTGCGACAGGCTTCTTCTAGATCAGAAGGTAGGGTAGTGCAAGGTTCTACCACAACTACATAATGGCCCCGCCAGCCACCGTAGCTTTGAAACATCCACACGTAGGGAAAATCGGCTGTATCGAACGTCATTAGCAAAGATGACTGGCTGCGCTGATGACGAATGCCGCAGAGCCCCTTCGCTAGCTCAGATGCATAGTAAAACTCTTGCAGCTGAGACGAGGGCGGCGGCATAACCCGCAGATCGACTGCTTTGCCACTGGCCCCAATGGCTTTAGGAAAACGGGTTTTGCCGGGCTGGCCGATGATTTTGCTGAACTCCAAAAATGCCGGTTCTACCCAGCAGTCGGGCAGTAGTATTTCATCCCCAGCTTCGATCGCGATCGCGGCATGGTGCTTGAACAAAAACGGAATTTGCTGCTCAGACTGATTTTTGAACTCGTAAACCAAGCTGGCCTCGGGGCGATTGGCGTTGAGCTGAATGGTCTTTTTGACCCATACGGGCACCGTTTGGCACTGGTAGCCCAGCGTTAGGCTGAGGGGCGAGGTTTCTAAAACCTGCCACGACTGCGACCACAGCTCGCCGTGGTCGGCCAAATTTCGGCCCTGAAATGGTCCAGCGGCATCATTGGGAAACACCTCATCCCAGCCGCCAGTCCAGTGGTCGTCAAAGGAGTCACCAACGGCCAGCGATCGCGTTGTTTCAGGCGCGTAGTGGGAGGGATGCCAAAGCCAGGCATGCCCCGTTTGCAGGTCTTCTAGCTGATCAATTCGTCCGCCTAAATCAGGCCGAATCGTCAACCTGATTTCGGGATTCTCTAGGGTTAAAACTTGCGCTTGCTCTACCGTTTCCAGTGCCATTCCTACACTGATCCCTAACGAAATTTGATATGAGAACCCCTGATTTGGAACAGGCACGTTGCAGGGGCATAGCGTTTTGTAGCCTATGGGGAGGCATTACAGCATATGACCCAGTGCAATGCCCCTACAAACTAGGGGTAACCCATGGCGAATTCAGTATCAGACCCAGCGGTCATCAAGCCTAGTTGCGTCCGTGCATGACAGCGGGGGGTGTTGTCACTTCAACGGCGGTGAAGGGTTCCAAAATTTTGTAGGTGTGGGATGCGCTTTCGGGCACAACCCAGGAGTTGCCGGGTTCGAGCACCACCATCTGGCCTTCGAGATGAAGTTCAGCCCGCCCGCTGATGACGTAGCCGATCGCCTCGTAGGGTCGCTGGGCTTCCGGTTTAGCCTCACCGGGCTGTTCATTTTCCCACAGCCGCATGGCCATCTTTTTGCTGAGGGCCAGATGCTTTTGCCCCATCGCACCCATCGGTGCCGCTTCAGAGGTGACTTTGATGATGGTGGTGTCGGTCATAGTTTTGTATTCGGCTCAATAGGTGTTTCAGGGAGGTGACCTGCAAGCAGATGATGTATTCGCTAGGCTGAACACTAAAGTGCACCTGCTCTGCGATCTCATGCTAACCCTGACACACCTTTTGGAAGAGGCCAAGTGCTACGACAGCGTTCGGACGTTGCGCTGGCCCGACGGCGTTATCCGGTGTCCGAAGTGCGGCT
>NZ_JADEXE010000241.1 GCF_015207265.1 Nodosilinea sp. LEGE 07298
ATACCTTCAGTGTCTTTTCTTATTAGCTTAAATTGGATCCGGTCTCAGTGATGACTCAAGGGGCAGGGAGAACACCTCTCCCGCCTATCTAGCTGTCGTCACCCGCCACGTTCAGTGTCGTCTAATAGAAACTGGGGCTCATATGGAGCTACAGTCCCTGCGCTATGCCGCGATGGTCTCGACTATGACCTTCAATCGGGCTATCGAGATTCACCAGCAGTACCTTGATAAGCGGGGCATTGCGAAAGACGCTGAGGAAGAAATCTTGAGTTTCCTAGGGTGGAGTGACCCACAGGAAGAACAGTTTCCTACGGATGTCAGAATTGTCCTGGCTTCAGCCAATTTCTCGAAGGAGCTGACCACAGCTGTCATGTGGCTGAATGAAAGAGACCTCGATATTCGCTGTGTCCGCCTTCAGCCCTACAAACTAGGGAACGAACTGCTGCTAGACATTGAGCAAATTATTCCTCTACCTGAAGCTGAGGAATACCAGGTGAGAATCCGGGAGCAGGCAGAGGCGAAAAGAGCTGCCGCTCGTTCTAGTCGAGATATGACGCAATATGAGTTTCTGGGTCAGGTGTACAACAAGCGCAACTTGGTACTGGCTGTAACTACCCATTACATTCAGGATCACCCCCAAGCGACTTTGAATGAGCTAAGGCAGGTGTTTCCCGACTCCCTCCACAGGGCCTTGGGGGTGGTAGCTCCGATTGAGAAAGCGTTAGAGAAGGGCCAAAAGCGCTACTTTCTCGATGAGAGCCAGATTTTACGGACAGGGGATAATCAAACCGTTGCAGTCTGCAATCAATGGGGCATCGGCAACATTGGCCCTTTCCTCGATATTGCCCAGGAGCTTGGCTATGAAATAACAGCGCAGCGAGCCAATGCTAGCCTCTGATAAAGTCATCAGCACCATCCTCAAGCACGATACGAAAGTAACGAGCTACAAGATTGCGCTGCTGCGGGCCATCAATGACGCGGTGCTGACCTACCCCGATTTGAGAACCTACCAGAGCGATGTCGCTGTTCCCCTCAAATTGCTGGCTGAGTTCTGGATCGCCTACTACTGGCCGTTTGTAGACCCCGACCAGCCCATCCAACAGGGGCAGCGGGCACAGCGCCAGGGGCAAACCACCAACGACATGGCCTTTAGACCATCCCTGACTGAACTCAGACGACAGTGGGAGCAGGTAATTGGAGGGATGAAGAACCCCGCCGATGGTTTCTTTCTGATCAACGAGCTGCGCTCACCCCGCAAACACCAGCGCTACTCCCAGACGCTAATTGACGCTTACCAGAGTGCGATCGCCGCTGTCGCCAAAACCATCGAGATGCCTATTCGCTACGCTGGCCCCGGCCACTGGAGCATCTTTGAGAAGCCCCAAACCTACAACCAGGTGGCCAGCCGGACAGTGCCAGTACCGGGGACAAAGGTAAAAGACCGTTGCCTGGTGATTCCCCTCGACCTCTGGGCCACGTTCCGCCAGATGTCGCTCTGGGTCGAAGCCCTCTGTATCCATGAGTGGTGTCTGTTCAGTGGCAGAGTGAGCAACCACGACAGGGGCTACATCTACGGTTTGCTAACCTCTCGCCCCGACAACCGCCGTCCACTGACATGGGAACGAAACCAGATTGACATCCTGATCATGGAAGGTACAGCCTTTACCTGCCCTTGGACTGAGAAGCCCATCAAGCAGGGCATCGCCTACGACCTCGACCACATCCTGCCCATCGCCGTCTACCCCACCAATGAGCTGTGGAACCTAGTGCCCGCCGACCCAGACTTTAACTCGCACAAGAAGCGCGATCGGTTGCCCACAGCTGAGCGTCTGGCGGTGGCCACCCCGCATCTTGAGAAAGCTTACTTGGGCTATGGGGCATCAAAGCCTTTGATTGAAGTGCTGCGAGAGGATGTAGCGTTGAGGTTTGCCACGGTTGAGGTAGGCGCTTTCTCAGAGAGTTTGGCGGTGGCGGTGGCTGGGCTGGTAGAAGAAGTGGCTGAGGCCAGGAACTTGGCAAGGTTCTAATTTCTCATTTGGAGGGTTTGCAGTAAGTATCCTTTCTCAAAATGCATCATTGTCAGCAGCGATCGCCGGAAGCTATAGGTAGATACGCCCGAATGCCCAGGTAGTCCAACGTTTCCCGCAGAGCCTTGTCACAGGCCCATGATGTGCCCTTTGAACCGGCCAGGGAATAGAAACCTCTGCTTGGGTAACTCCGCCTCAGCTAATAACTTCTCTAGAGGTGGGGCGATCGCTAGATTGGCCGATCTGTATCAGGAATCGACCAGAGCCATTTTGAAGTCTTTAGAGGGCAAGATGGTAGTCGCTGAAGTGGCAGCAGGGAAAAAATTGTAGAAGTTTAATTAACAAACATTAGTTAAATACAGGTAGCTCTAATCCTAATCCTGCCAAAGCCACTATCCTTAAACCATAGAGCTATTCTCAAGGTCTAACCAATGGCTGATTTGACTGCTGATGAATGGTCAAAAATCAATTCTCTTTTGGCAAGCGATCCCTATAAGTATGGCATTCCTCGGCGTACCTATGGCTCTGCTGTACTGGGGTCTTTCAATATTCGTAAGTTGGGAAAGGCCAGCAGTCGAAGTACAAACACCTGGGACTTCCTCGCCCACATTTGTAAACACTTTGATTTGCTATCCATTCAAGAGATTATGGGTGACCTGGAGGGCTTTGAGAAGTTGGTGAGCCTGATGGGGCCTGAGTATAGGTCTATTGTTTCCGATAAAACTGGGCAATTCCCTGGTGAGCAAGGACTAGGTGAACGTTTGGGATTTATCTATAACCGAAACCTCATTCGCCTAGGCAACATCATTTCTGATATTTCCTATGACCGCACAAAGGTTCTCAAGACTATTGTTAACAACTACAAAGTGCTGGTAGAAACAGCTACGCCTTACGTCAAGTATCTTCAGGCCCGCGATGCATGGCAGGAAAACCCTACTGGCCCTGAGCCGAAAGCCCCAAAGGTTCAGATTCCAGTCTTTTTGAACTTTATTCGTCAGCCCTTCAGTGCCAGCTTTGAGATAGTCGGGCACCCCGAAACAAAGCCCTATCGAATTATGGCGGTCAATGCTCATCTTTATTTTGGCAATTCCGTTGAAGATCGCCGTCAAGAATTTGATGCCCTAATGGAGTGGATTCTAGGTGGGGTACAGGAGAAAGACAATACAAGTTTCCCAAACTTTATCCTCATGGGCGACCTCAATTTATGCTTCAGCAATCCAGCGAGAGATCGACCTCGCATTGAGAGACACATTAAGACCTTTAATCAAAATATGCAGGCCGCTGGCAGCGGTATCAACGTAAACTTTCCCTTTTTGGATATACACAAAGGCTTCACTGAACCATTCCGTACCAATGCACGTTTGAGTGAGACATTCGACCACATTGGCCTGTTCAGCCATGATCCGCGTCTTCCCTCCTATGACAAAAACCCAGAGATGGGGCCTGAACCACCCCAAGGCCCAGATTATGGTGTCGTGAATTTTGTTGAACTCTTTCGTGAAGCCCTTGAGGTTCCGCCTATCGAGAGCTTAACTAACCAAGACAAGAAAGACTTCTTTAGAAAATTTGAGCATGAGGTGAGCGATCATCTTCCTATTTGGTTGAGACTGCCATTACCCGAGGTTTAACTCAACAGGCTTTTTGGTGTGTTTACGGTGTGCCTGCTAAGCTTTGCCTCTGTTCTGGGGATAACTAATTACACCGGCCCATCCCAGCATCTATGGCTCTCACCATTCCCGAATCCATCCCATCCAAGTCCAGCGAGGGCGAAAAGGCGCTATTCAACGTCCTCAAAACCAAGCTGTCAGAGGATTTCACTGTTTGGTATGAGCCCCGCCTACAAGGCAACCTCTACCCCGACTTCACCATCCTTAGCCCCACCTTTGGCCTGCTGATTATTGAGGTCAAGGGGTGGTTCGCTGGCAACGTCATTGAGGCAGGGGAGCAATTCTTTAGGGTCAAGGGTAGGCAGGGCATCGAGAGCCACCAATCGCCCCTCAGACAGGCCCACGGTTACTTCTGCACCGCTGCTGAGCGCTTCAAGGGCTACCCTATCCTCCGTAACCCAGACGGCAACTATGAGGGCAAGCTCGTCTTCCCCGTGGGCACCGCTGCTGTGATGAGCAACATCACCGAACCCCAGGCCCATGAGGAACACATCTACAACTTCCTCCAGCAGCCCCAGGTCGCCTACCGGGATGAACTGCTGGAGTGGGAGAACTACAGCCCCGAGATGCTGGTACAGCGGCTGCGGGATATGTTCAAGGTCTATTTCGACTTCCCAACGCTAACGGCAGACCAGGTGAATACCATCAAGGGCTGTCTGCACCCCGAAACCGTTATTAAAACCAAGCCTGCTGGCCCCCAAAGCGTGCCTTCTGGTGTGGCTCTGCCCGAAGGCAGTACCGCCGTGGTGCCCCTCGACCTCGACCAGGAACGCCTTGCCCGCAACATGAAGGATGGCCACCGCCTGATCTCTGGGGTGGCTGGCTCTGGCAAAACCCTGATCCTGCTGGCTCGTGCCAAAGTGCTGGCTAACCGCCTGCTCGACCAGCGCATCTTGATTTTGTGCTTCAACATCACGCTGGCCGCCCACCTCAGGTCGCTCCTCCATGGCGACACGATGAACCCCCAGTACCAAGACTGCATTGAGGTGATGCACTTCCACGACTGGGCCAAGTCAATCCTGGGCCGACTGCCTCGCTTCAATAACCAGGACAACTACGATGAAATCCTTGGCCAGCATGTTTTAGCCGCCCTCCAGCAGCTACCCCCAGAACAGCGCTGGGATTCCATTTTGGTAGATGAGGCCCACACCTTTACCCGCGAATGGTTTGAGTGCTGTGTGGCTGGCCTCAAAGACCCAGAGAATGGCGATCTAGTGGTTGTCTCAGACGGTAACCAGAGCCTCTACAAGCGGGCTAAGTTCACCTGGAAGTCTGTCGGCATCAAGGCCCAGGGCCGCACGATGAAGCTGGCCCAGAACTACCGCAATACCCGAGAGATTTTAGAAGCCGCCTGGACAGTGGTGAAGAAAACTGACCAAGACCTGACGGACGATGCCACATTCCCCACCGTTGAGCCTGAAGCTGCCCTGCGCCAGGGACCACGACCAACCCTCTACCAAGCGGGTACTAGAGCCAAAGCTGTAGATGTCGCTGTCGAGCAGGTGCAGCGCCTGGTGATGCTGGGCTACAGCCCCTCAGAGATTGCCATCCTCTACCGGAAGAATCAGGATAAGGCTCTGTTTAACGCCATGCTGAAGCGCCTGCAAGCCCTGGGCCTGCCGGTCTACTGGGTCACCGAGAGTCAGGAAACCAAGGTCAACTACAGCGCCCGTAAGCCAGGGGTGAGAGTGATCACTACGCTATCGGCACTAGGCCTGGAATTCAAGGCGGTGCTGCTGCTGTGGGTCGAGCAGTTTGAAGACTGCTTTGCTGAGGATTTGGATATGCGATCGCTGGCACGACGACAACTGTATGTGGCCATGACCAGGGCACAAGATGAATTGCATTTGGTGGCTGGAGGGAATGCTGCCGTGGTTAATGCGTTAGAGAAAAGTGAAGCACTGGACAGTAAAACCAATCACAGTATTGAACCCCAAGCTAGACAATCAAAACTCTCAATGCAATCAAAATAGTTAGTGATGAATAAAATAGAAGTAAAACACCGTGACAGTGTTCTTAGAGCTTATTTTGAGGGGCGAGATTGGGATAGAAATAATGAATACGCCCTTAAACGAAAATTTGTAACCAATAGCGAAACTTTGATGCCTAACTATCCCTATCTAATTGATGATGAATGGGAAGTTGAGTCTAGTCGAACAGAAAAAGGAAAAGGTGATTTACTGTTCACTGATGGGGCCGGTCGATTTTCAGTAGTTGAGGTTAAGTGGATCGATTTAGAAGGCCCTAACGGCAGTCGTACAGGCTCAACACGGCGAGATAGTAATCGCAAGAAGAAAAAACAAGTTAAAGAACAAGCTGTCAAATATGCTCAAGCTTTGGGCAGACTGCTTGACAGCTTTAGTGAAATCGAAGGCTACAGCTATACCAATGAAGGAACCACGCCTCAACTTCAGACTAAATTAACACCGGATGATATTCCTGAAATTCATGAATGATGATTGATACCATCCATAGTCGAAATCGAAGAATTTGATGAAATAAAATTTCAAGTTTGCTAACTATAATCATGGCCCAACCTCTCAAACCAGTTACCATCTACACCGATGGAGCCTGCATCGGCAACCCTGGCCCCGGCGGCTATGGAACAGTGCTGCTCTATGGTGAACACCGCAGAGAACTATCGGGTGGCTATCAGCTGACAACAAATAACCGCATGGAGATGATGGCGGCGATCGTTGGCCTCCAGGCACTAAAGCATCAGTGCGCTGTGACCGTCTACTCTGATTCCAAGTATGTCGTCGAGGCCATCATGAAGGGCTGGGCAGTGCGCTGGCGGTCTAAAGGATGGATGCGAACTAAGACTCATTCGGCAGTCAATGCTGACCTCTGGCAGCAGCTCCTAAGCCTCTGTGAACAGCACCAGGTCGAGTTCCGTTGGGTCAAGGGCCACAGCGGCAATGTGGAGAATGAGCGGTGCGATTGCCTGGCGGTGGCTGCTGCTCGACAGCCTAATTTGCCCGTTGATGAAGGGTATGAGGTGAAGCAGGTTGAGCAAGAATCTCTGTTCTAGCCTTCTCTGAAGTACTGATTCTTTGGGGAAGATAGCCTCGGTAGGCCTTGCCCTTCAGCTACCTGGCTCAAAGAATGCAGTGCCAGGGGTAGCCCGCCCCAGCCTCAAAATCTCTGTTGTCAGCCGTTCAGATACCTCTGGGGCAAGGGTACGGGTATTGTCGTAGAAGTCAGCGGCTCGGTCGAAGGAGATGGGCCTGGGCTGTTTTTAGTTCTGCTGGGCCTGCTGCCACCCGACATAGCTGGGCGGGTAGCCTTCTACATTGTCATAGCCCAGTAGCTGCAACGCCATCACCCCAATGCCCGTGCGGTAGCCCGTCGAGCAGTAGAGCATCACCGGCTGGTCGTGGGGCACCTGGTCAAGGTGCTGGGCCAACTCACGCAATGGAATATTGATCGCCCCTGGAATGTGGCCACCCCCGTACTCAGACGGCTCTCTCACATCGATGAACAGCGTCTTGCCCTCAGCCACCTTCGCCTTAATCTTGGCCTCGTCCCGCACCCCGTAGAAACCACGGGGAATGTGCTGAAGAAAGTCGCCAACGGCTGTCTCCAGGCCGGGAGAAACTTCAAGGGCCGGGGCTGAGGCAGCGATCGCTGGCTGCCCCAGCATCAACCCCTGGCTCAGCAGTAGCCCCAGGCTGACGATCAAAATGAGTTGCTGGAGGGTTTTACTGATTCGATTCCAAAGCATGGTTAACGCTTTCCACTACACAGCCTTAGACTTACTATCCCGCGTTACCCTCAGAACAAGCTTTATCGGGCTACAAAGGTTTACCCGTAAGCCTGGAGCGATCTGGATGTTCAATCTGCCTTGGGTATTCTGGAACCAATGGAATCAGGTTTAGCGCTATGAACGGTGGGTATCGTGCACTCTTGGCAGTGGGGTTGGTGGTGGCAATCGCCAGTTGCTCTACAGCAGTAGAAGTCCCCCCCGAGCAGGGCCAGGTGACAGACCCCGCAGCAGCAGTCGCCAACGCTAACCTTCCTACTGGCACTGTTGTCTCTGTGGGCGATGGCGACACACTACGGATGGACTACCAGGGCCAGAGTGTCACCGTACGCTTTGCCTGCATCGATGCTCCAGAGACATCCCAAACCCCCTGGGGGCCAGCCGCCACCGAACGCCTACGCCAGCTCATTCCCCGAGGCTCCACCATCCAGTTCCGCGAGGCCGACACCGATCGCTATGGGCGCATGGTAGCTGAGGTCTATGTTGGTGGCCAGAACATGAACCTTCAGATGGTTAGAGAGGGCCATGCAGTGGTCTACACTCAATTCCTGAGGAGCTGTCCTGAGACTGAAGATCTGCTGCTGGAAGCTGAGGCCCAGGCTAGCCAACAGCGTTTGAACTTTTGGAATCAGCCGAATCCTGTGATGCCCTGGGACTACCGGCGGAGTAATCGATCTAGCGCTACACCAGAGTCCGCCGCCGCTTGACCAAGGAAGGTGTGATCGGCAGCGAGGGCACCAAAAACCTCACCCCAGTTGCGCCGCTGTCAAAGGTAGCTGTGAGTGTCCCTACGATGTGGATTTAGCTAGTCATTCCTGTGGGGGGCGGTTCACCTATAGCCGCTCTGAAGGCGAGCGGGGGATTTGCTATGTGGATATCTGAGGGAGCACCGCTCTAATCACCCCCTTTCCTAAGGCTGTTAGACAACATCAGCATAGGTCGTGGTTTCATGCTTCTCCCTCACAACCGCAACACATTGATCTAGTCGAGGTTGGAAGTCTCTAATCCACTCGTCAAAATACTCTGTCATCTGATACTGTGCTGGGATTTCAGCGGCATAGAGTTGAAGAAACAATTCTCGAAAGGCCCGCCAGTAAGGACTTTCCCAAGTTTCGTAAACCAAGCTCCACTTAAAGAGTGCCCGTTGTAAGTGGAAGAATGCCGCCAGCAGTTCTAGTTCTGTGCCGTGCCACTGCCCGGTCTGTAGATACTGCTGAACGAGTTCATCTGGCTTGAAGCCGTGCTCTTCAGCGTACTTGAAGCCATCGAAGCGTAGAGCACAGCAAGTCAGAATAGCCTCTTCATTGAGGTGATTACCTTCTAAGAAATCAGGGGATTGATTCATGGTCAAGTCATCTCATCACTGCGTTCCAATTGTCTATACTCCCTAGCACTCACCACTAATATGCTCGATCCACAAAACTGCGCTCAGGCGATTGCCGCCCACACCCCTTTCAACCCGACAGAGGCAGAGTCCATTACCGCCACACTGGCATTTCTCGCAAAGCACCACCGCTGCTGGCAGCGGGACAACTACGTGGGCCACCTCACCGCATCCGCCTGGGTGGTCAATGCTGCAAAATCCCATGTGCTGCTGACTCATCACCGAAAGTTTAACTGCTGGCTTCAGTTGGGGGGCCATGTGGATGAGGGCGATGAATCGCTGTTGGCTGCGGCCTTGCGCGAGGCCAGAGAAGAATCGGGCATCCCGGCGATTGAGCCCCTACAGGCCACCATCTTCGACATCGGCCACCACCCCATCACCACCGCCAAAGAGCCGCCCCATGTGCATTACGACATCCGCTACCTGCTGGTGGCCACGACAATGGACTTTGTCGTGTCTGAGGAATCCAACGATCTGGCCTGGGTGCCCCTGGCAGAGGTGGCCATCAGCAGCTCAACGGCCCTAGGGCGAATGGCGGATAAGCTTTGCTAGCGGCTGCCGTAGATGGTTGCAAGACTGGTCCGGTGTCAGCATAAAGCCCGCCATTAGGACAGCCGATCAGGCTGATGCCATCAAAAAAGCACCCCCAAAAGGAAGTGCTTCATCACTTAACGCTGATGCTAGAGCCTTAGCAACTGTCTAGAGAACGGTAGCACCGCGATACTTCAAGCCATCAATATGAGCTTCAGGATGCTCATCTGTACAGACATGACGAACCACAGAAGCGCCCCGATAACGTCCAATCACTTCTTCAGAAATATGGACTTCAGGAGTAGCTGCTTCGTACTGGATTCCACGATACTTGAGAGTCATAATGTCGCCTCGCTTTGAAGAGTAACAGAGGCGCGTTCCTTCAGGGAGATTCCCTTACTTCCGTCTCTTTGCAGAGAGATGAACGTTTTTTGTATCTGTAGTCATTGTTACCGTTTTATCCCAACCCGTCAATAGCAGCTGTCATGGTTTGCTGAGATATCCAGGGCGCAATGGACGAGTCTGGAGTGGCGCTCAAGTCCACGTCTCCAAGCTTCAGGCGGTTTCTAACCAATCAAAAATCTGCCCCAGCTCTTGAGTCGTTACAAACCCATACTGGTAGAGCACCATCGGCAGCAGGTTGGGGGCGTCCTGAGACTGCCGTAGGCCCAACTCAATGGAGTTGGCGGATAACGTTAAATGCCCCTGAAGAAACTCCAAGAGTCGTTCGTGTTTACTCATAGTCATGGTGGCGCAAAATAATTGCTCACAATCATAGGCAACTATCTAGGTTTCGACACAGCCGTTAGAAAGACTCTAGAAATAGTTGGCTCTCCTGGGATCACTATGCAGCGGTTGGAGAAAAATGCCAGCAGATTAGGCATCGGAGGCGGAATCGCTCAAAATTAGTGAATCCGTAGCCAGAGCGCTTAATCAACTTCAAACGCGTGTTGAT
>NZ_JADEXE010000242.1 GCF_015207265.1 Nodosilinea sp. LEGE 07298
GGGCGCTAGGGGGCTGGATTAATTCAGTCTATTTTAGCTATGCGGTACTAGTGGCCCCGTTTTTTGCCCCCACGCACTCACCACTGACCTACTCACCCACTTACCCTAAGGTGAATCACCGCTCGGTTCACCCATCGAGTCGCCTGTCAGTACCGTCAACGACTCCGCCAGGGCCACGGCCTCCTCGGGAGTAACGTCTTCGCAGCCCTGCAGCGCCTCAAACAGATCGCCGATGTAGGTGGCTCCAATGAGCCGGTAGGCCCCAGAGCTGCCGATTAACCAGTCGGTGAAGAGATTGGATTGCGGAAACTCGGCGCTGAGTTCGGCATCGGTGAAGGGGCCGTAGTTGAGTCCGTAGCCCTGGTCACCAAACAGAGGCGGCTGAATTGGCAGACGGCCCTCGGTGGCAGGCATATCGCCAATGCCTGTGGCGGCAAACTCGACGGCAAAGCACTGGCTGCCCTCGCTTTGGTAAACCACCAGGTAGCCAGGGCCAGAGCTGCTCGAATCAACCCGCATTTCAACAATCGAAAACGATGGCGGCACCTGCCCCGGCACGATCACCTCTACGCCCAGACTGGTGAGTTGGTCAGTTTGGGTCGGCGACATTTGGCCTAAAAAGGCCCCCTCTGGCGGTGGTGGCGGCCCAGGGGCATTGAGCGGGACCGATGGGTTAGCGGGGCTTTGCAGGGAACTCGGGCTGCGACCATCGCAGGCGGCCAATGACCCTGCTATCAGCAGCGCTGTGGCTACCATTACCGTTTTTGTTGTCATGGTGGCATTAACCCCTGCAAGTGGTATCGAGGTCATCTTATCGTGTTGCCCCAATGTTGCTTGAGCCGCTGCTGCGCCTACTCTCCAGCCGAAGATTCTTACGCTCTAGACCCGCTGCTAAAATCGTCAGTACTGGCCCTTCGTACGGGGTAAACCACAGGCGTTAAACCTATGGCATGATGAACCCCTGTTGCCGTGGAGCCTGATTCTGTTGCGTAAGCTGCCGCCTCTGCCTGTTTCGGTGAAAGTGTTTTATGGCGTAGGGGAGTTGGCGGCAGCGGTGCCGGCCAGCCTATCGGCGTTTTTTGTGCTGTATTTTTTTACAACCGTAGCGGGGCTGAGTCCGGCTTTGGCGGGGGCGGTGTTGCTATTTGGCCGGGTGTGGGACGCCATCAATGACCCGCTGATTGGCTGGCTGAGCGATCGCACGGTATCGCCCCTGGGTCGCCGCTACCCCTGGATGCTGGGCGGGGTGATTCCGCTGGCGATTGCGTCGGTGCTGCTGTGGACCGTGCCGCCGTTTCCAACCCAGTGGGGGGTGTTTGCCTACTATATTGTGCTGTCGATCTTTGCCTTTGCAGCCTTTACGGCGGTGCAGTTGCCCTACACAGCTCTGGCGGCCGAGTTGGCCGATGACTACGACGAGCGCACCGACCTGATCGGCATGAAGTCGGCCTTTAGCATTGGCGGCAGCATTGTGGCGCTGCTGCTGGCCCAAGTGGTCTTTGGGCGGGTGGCCGACCCGGCCCGCCAGTTCTTTATTTTGGGGGCGCTGTCCGCGAGTCTGGCGGTAGTGATTATTGGCCTCTGTGTGGCGGGTACCTACCGGCGCTACTGGCAGGTGCAGCGAGGCCGACCGCAACTGGCCAACGCTGCCGAGGCTCCGGCGCTGCTGACCCAGCTGCGCAGCGTGTTTAGCAACCAGGCCTTTCGGCAAATTTTGGGCCTTTACCTGTGCGGCTGGATGAGTGTGCAGGTGACTGCCGCCATGCTGCCCTACTTTGTCGGGGCCTGGATGGGGCTGCCCGCCACTCACTTTGCCCAGATGGCGCTGGCGGTGCAGGGAACTGCGATCGCCATGCTCTGGGGCTGGGACTGGGTGGCCAAGCGCACCGGCAAGCGCACGGTGTTTTTGATGGGGGCACCGCTGGCGGCGATCGCCCTGGGCGGTCTGGCTACGGTGCAGCCGGGGCAGGTGGTGTGGATGTACACCCTGGGAATTTTGGCCGGTGTCGGGGTGGCAACGCTGTACATGGTGCCCTTTGCCATGCTGCCCGATGTGATTGATTTAGATGAACTGAATACTGGCCTACGGCGGGAGGGGCTGTACTTTAGCGCCCTGGTGTTTTTGCAAAAGCTGGGTCTGGCGCTGGCGCTGTTTATCTCAGGGCAAATTTTGGGGGCTACAGGGTACCTCGCCACCGCCGCGACTCAGCCGGTGGCCGCACTCAACGCCATTCGCCTGTTGATTGGCCCCCTGCCCGCCCTGCTGCTGGGGGTGGGGCTGTGGTTTTGCTACCGTTACCCGATTACCCGCGATCGCCACCAGCAAATTTTGCTGGCCCTCACCGTTCAGCGGCAGCAGCGCATCGATACCGATGCTGCCGCTGGCTCCGATGTGCCAGCCCAGGAAGTTTAAGCATATTCCATCTAAAAGCGGCTGCAAAGCGGGGAACACCGTTCTCTCTCCTTAGGAGGAGGTTGCTCTATAGCCGCATTGTTAAGTTCTTTAAAGCGTGCTCATGCGCTGACTCCGCATGCATGTTTTTTACGCCGTTTCGAGTATAAGGACCTTTTTCATGGCTATTAAGCGTTCCTCTCAAGCTAAGCGCTGGCTAACTGGTTTTGCGAGTGTCGGTGCTGCCGCGCTGCTAGCGGCCTGTGGTGCAGAAACCGGCCCCACCGCCGTAGATACCGCTCCCGAAGACCCCATGGTGACCGAAGAGCCTGCCACCGACTACTCCGCCACTGGTGAAGATACCATAGTTGATCTAGCGGCTAGCTCCGATGAGTTTAGCACTCTGGCCCAGGCTGTTGAGGCCGCAGATTTGACTGAAGCGCTGTCTGCTACCGGCCCGATTACGCTGTTTGCGCCCACTAACGAAGCCTTTGAAGCGCTACCCGAAGGCACCCTTGACGAGTTGCTGCTGCCCGAAAATCAGGATTTGCTGCGGCAAGTGCTGACCTACCACGTGGTGCAAGATGAAGTGGCTGCCGCTGATGTCACCACTGGGGACGTGCCTACTGCTGCTGGTACTCCCCTGTCTTTGGTGGTAGACGAAACGACGGGCGATGTCATGGTGAATAATGCCATGGTGGTCGAGCCCGATATTCAGGCCAGCAACGGTATTATCCACGGTATCGACCAGGTCATTCTGCCCCCGGATTTGGCTCTCTAGTCGATGCTTTAAAGAGGCGTTAATTTTCCCCTGGTTTCGTTGTCTCCCGACTCCTGCCAAAACCCCAGCGCTGCGGCCCTGGGGTTTTTTGGTCGATGGATGGTGACCCTTTAGCTGCCGTGGTTAGAGGGCTGCTGCCCCAGGCGGGGTTCGGTACCGGCCAGCAGGCGGTCGATATTACCCCGGTGGCGCAAGATAACGTAGCCCGCGCCCAAAATGCCCAGCACCACGTAGGGCAGCGGCTGGCCGGTGGCCACCATGAGCACCATGGTGGCGATCGCAGCGGCGATCGACCCCAGCGACACAATGCGGCTGAGGGCCAGGGTAAGACTAAAGGCGATGACAGCCCCCAGCGCGACCGGCCAGGCCAGACCGATCAGTACCCCCAGCCCCGAGGCGGCCGACTTGCCGCCGGTAAAGTTAATCCACACCGATTTGCTGTGGCCTACCAAAGCCATCAGCCCGGCCAGCATGGTCACCCAGGCCTGCAACGGCGGGGCGAAGGGGGCCAGGGCAGAGATCTGGGGCCAAAGCGCGATCGCCAGCAGCACCGCCAGCAACCCCTTGAGCAGATCGATAATCAGGACCGCGATCGCCGCCCCTTTGCCCACCGCCCTCAGCACATTGGTGGCACCCGTGCCCCCCGACCCGTACTGCCGAATATCAATACCTTTAATCCAGCGGGCAATCAAATAGCCCGTAGGAATTGACCCCAGTAGGTAAGCTGCCACCAGCAGCAGCACAATTGCTAAAACCGCCAACGCCCTATGTCCTCGTGCGTAATAATGTGGTGTGAAATTGGGGCTAAGCGCCCTGTTCTAGCCTTCACGGCCTAGTTTGTGCGCTCTGCCACTACCAGTCTAGGAGGATTGGTGTACCCGTTTGGGCAGAAGGTTAGCAATCCTTATCTAAGCCGATAGCTGGCCCTACCGATAGGCTGACGTAGCGATCTACTGAAGGTCTGGTTTGGGCAGCGCTTCAGTGGCGGCACAGAGTCGTTCAATCACCTGCTCGGCGGTAATCAGCCGCTTCAGCACCACCTGCCCAATCGGTTCGCTGGTGGTGTTTTCAGGCTTGACCTCAACCATTAGCACCGTCTCTTCTACCTGGTACAGCCAGAGGGTTTCGCCCTGCTCTTGAATCGACAGGTTGAGGCGACGCATGTGGGGCTTGCGCTGCCAGCCCAGCTCGTTCCACAGACCACCAAATTCCCATACCCGGCCCGTTATCCAACCGTCTGAAAGAAAAAAGTACTTCACCGCTCACTCTGCCACACCATGTATCAATGGCATTATGCACTGTGATGAACGATTGACCGCAGCCCCGTCCCATTTAATATAGTGTCGAGATTAAATTTGGCCAGATTATTGGCCAAATTTAATCTATCGAGATGAAGGCGCACATGTTGTCCAAATGTGGAGGGGCCAGTACCGCGTACCGGGGCAACCGGGCCGCTGGTCTCGATCTATATTCGCGGCCCCGACGGCAACCTTCTAGAACTCCGTGTTCCAGCCGAGTGAGGGCCTGTTGCCAAGGTTTGAACAACTAGCGTGGGGCAAAAAACTTCGGCCAACCATCCGGATGGGTCCAGCGACCGGCGTAATAAGGAAAGGTAGATGCACCCTGATTGTTAAGCCTTGAGATACCTGGAGGGATCTCAAGGCTTTTTTTTTCCTGCTCTCTGCAATCGCCCACGCCAGCGCAGCGCGAGAACGCTGCTGTGATACCCTATCCGCAATTAGCGCGAAGGCAGAAATGTTATGGCGAAAGTAACGGTAGGGCTGGTGTTTGGTGGCTGCTCAGGGGAGCACGAGGTATCGATTCGATCGGCGCAGGCGATCGCCCGCGCCCTGGCCAGCGGCACCAATGCCGCCAAATACACCGTGCTGCCGGTCTACATTGGCAAAGATGGCGTCTGGCAGGCCGGCCCCGAGGCAGAGGCTGTGTTAACCGCTGGCGTGCCGCCCCAGGATGCTGCTGCCCCAACGGCTACGGCTCGCCTGCGGGTGCCCCAGTTTGAGCAGGTCGATGCGATCGATATTTGGTTTCCGGTCCTGCACGGCCCCAATGGTGAAGACGGCACCGTGCAGGGGGTGTTTAGCCTGATGCAGCAGCCCTATGTGGGGGCTGGCGTGCTGGGTTCAGCGGTGGGCATGGATAAAATCGCGATGAAAACAGCCTTTGCCCAGGCCGGACTGCCCCAGGTTAAGTACCTGGCGGTGAGCCGAGCTGAGGTGTGGTCGAACCCCTGTATTTTTCCAAAGCTGTGCGATCGCATCGAAGTCGAGCTGGGCTACCCCTGCTTTGTCAAACCCGCCAACCTGGGGTCATCGGTGGGCATTGCCAAAGCCACTACTCGCAAAGAGCTAGAGGCCGCCCTCGACAGCGCCGCCAGCTACGATCGCCGCATCATTGTCGAAACTGGGGTGGTGGCCCGCGAGGTTGAGTGCGCCGTGCTGGGCAACGATAACCCCAGGGCCTCGGTGCTGGGCGAAATCACTTTCCAGAGCGACTTCTACGACTACGACACCAAATACACCAGCGGTCAGTCGCAGCACACCATTCCGGCCCAGGTGCCAGAAGATGTTGCCCGCCGCATTCGAGAAATGGCGGTGACGGCATTTCAAGCCGTAGACGCCGCCGGAATTTCGCGGGTAGACTTTTTCTACGTCGAAGCGACGGGGGAAATTCTCATCAATGAGATCAACACCCTGCCGGGTTTCACCGCTACCAGCATGTACCCAATGATGTGGGCCGCCAGCGGCGTGAGCTTTGCGGAACTGGTCGATACGTTGATTGAGCTGGGCTTTGAGCGCACGGGGCGAGGCCCGGAGTAATCAGGGAACGCCCCCACCGGGGTGCAAATGTACCGTAGGGTGGGCACTGCCCACCAGCCCTAAATCAGCGCTATTCGCCGGAATAATCTGTCCTGCGGCCTCAAATCACGCTGGCCGAGTGGGGTCACAGCCAGGTTTGGAGGGTTAGAAACGCTACTCCCACGGCGAGCCACAGCAGAGTAGCGCGGCGGGTGAGGGCAAGGGCCTGGAAAATGCGATCGCCCGTAATCGGCTGCACGGCATCCCCCAGCAGCGGTTTCTCTTTGACCTGGCCGCGATAGGTGTTTTTGCCGCCCATCTGCACCCCTAGAGCGGCGGCGTAGGCGGTTTCGCTCCAGCCAGCGTTTGGGCTGGGGTCATTGTCGGCATCGCGGCGGCAGAGGCGCAGCACGTGGCCAGGCTGCCCCGACAGTAGGGAAATGGTGACCACCGTTAGGCGGCAGGGCAGCCAGGTGAGACCATCTTCAAACCGGGCGCTAAACCAGCCCAAATTGGTATAGGGGGCTTCGCGGTAGCCCACCATGGAGTCGAGGGTGCTGGCGGCTTTGTAGGCCAGAGCTACGGGCACGCTGCCCATGGGCAATAGCGCCCCCACCAGGGCGTAAAACAGGGGAGCCAGCACCCCATCGGTGGCATTTTCGCTGACGGTTTCGAGCACTGCCCGCAGAATTTCAGGCTGATCTAGATGCTCGGTATCGCGGCCTACGTAGAGAGCCAGGCGGGCTCGGGCTGTGGGAATATCGCCCGCCTGTAGCGGTGCCAGCACATCTTCAGCCGCTTGCCGCAGACTGCGACCAGCCAAACAGCTAGCCAGCAAAACGACCTCGCACCCAGCGCCCACCATCGGGTGCAGTCGCTGGGCCAGGTACACCACGCCCCACCCTGCTACCCCGCTGCCGACAATGATGCCAAGACCCAGCAGCACCCCCAGACTCCGCTCTGCCAGCGGCGATAGCTTGAGGCGAAAGACCGTCCGAGAGGCTCGATCAATCACCCACCCGATCGCCTGCACCGGGTGGGGCCAGCCCCAGGGATCGCCCACCAGGCGGTCTAGCCCTGCCGCCAACACCAGCACCAATTCCTGGTGAAATTCCAGAGCGCCAAATTCTAGAGCGCTAAACCATAAAGCTGACATCATCCCCCTGGGCCGCCTGCCAACTGCGGGCATCAAAGTACAAATCTTCCAGGGAAATACTATAGAGGGCTTCTTTGAGTTTTTGGGAGAGGCGGTTCCAGACGGCAAAGGTGACCCAATCTTCGGCCTGCTCAGCCTGGGGAATGTGACGGGGGAGCGGGTCGACCTGTTCGCCGACGGCGGCTAAAATTTGGCCCAAAAATATTTGGTCGGCGGGTTTAGCCAATCGATATCCCCCCTGGGGGCCGCGCACCGAGTCGACAATGCCAGCTCGCCGCAGATCGATTAGCAGTTTTTCAAGATAGGGGGGCGGCAACCCCTGGCGACTGGCAATGGTGTTGACTGAAACGGGCTGTCGAGATGGGTGTAGGGTTAGATCGAGCAGAGCCTTGACGCTGTAGTGGCCGCGAGTCGTTAGTTTCATGGGCTAGTTTAGATCCCCAAAAAGTTAGCCTTTGATGACGCGGCGCGATACCGATTAACAGAGCCTTTGTAGCGCTAGAACGGCCCAAGAGAGCGATCGCGGTAGTGGCTAAATGGCCTGGCTTATCTATATCTGAGTGTAGGTTAAGGAGCGTCTCTGGCTCAAGGCAACGTCCCCGGCAGGCCGCCTAATCTGCTTGAGTAGTAGGTTAAAACAGCCTAATGGCCAGTACTTTTAGTACTTTCAAGTAGGGCCAAAGGGCGCTTGTTTTAGTCTTAGCGAAGGAAACGTTAAGAGGTCAAAAAAGAGCATGCAAAAACTATTTCACTGTAGTATGATTTTGCGTGTTGTCATTAAATGTAGAGCTAGGCAGATACAGGTTTACTGCCCCTGCTTAAAAAGTGTCTGGAGCAAACCGTTGTGAACGAGAATAGAGTTAATGGCTAACGCAACTCATGTAGAACCGCTGGTCGGTAAAGAGTTACTGCAAAAGGTTAAAGACCTTGATGATCTGAGCAAAGAAGACAAGGCAAAAGCCTGTGGGTATTACACCCTGACTAAATCAGGTAACCCTCGGGTCAACATGATGAAATTTCTCAATGCGCTGATTGAAGCTGAGGGTATACAGCTCGACAGTTCTCAAAACGGCAACGGACGCGGTGGGCGTAGCGCGAGCTTTCGCATTACCGTACAGTCGAATGGCAACCTGCTGATTGGCTCGACCTACACTAAACAGATGGGGTTGAGGGCCGGCGACGAGTTTGAAATTACCCTGGGCCGCAAGCACATTCGGCTTAAGCAGTTGGGCGACAACGGCGCTTTTCTTGAAGACGACGACGACTAAGCGGGCCTGTGGATGAGAAAACCAGTTTGGGTTTTCAAATCACATGATCCGTTATTAGGTCGCTTAAGTACAATGAGCGAACCAAGTCTGTTATGGGCTGGTTCGCCCTTTTCTGATGCTCTCTAGCTGCTAGCTAGGGCCATTTTTGGCTGCCCTAAAAGTTTGGCTAAGCAGCAGAGCAATTGTTTTTTGGGGCTAGTGCGTAGAACATTTGTCGAAAGCCCAATACCAGATGAGCTGAGTTTTGAAAAATAAAGAATTGTGCGGTAGTCTATGAACTTTCCTATAGTTTTAGACATTGCCCTGGGGCTGGTCTTTATCTTTTTTGTGTTGAGTTTGCTGGCCAGCGAGACTCAGGAGATTATTGGTACCCTTCTGCAATGGCGAGCCGAGCATTTGAAGCAGTCAATTGAGGTGCTGCTGGCCGGTAACGAACGCGAGAAGGCGGCGGCCGCCCAGGAACTGGCCGATGCCCTCTACGAAAGCCCTTGGATTCGCAGCTTGAATCAGGAGGCTAAGGGGTCGATCGCGCGATCGTTTCGCCGTATTTCTCATTTTATTGGCCGCGTCTATCGCACCCTGACGGGGCAGCGCAACGTGTTTGGGGTGGGCAAAACTAGCGGCCCGTCCTACATTCCGCCCGAGGCGTTTGCCAACAGTCTGCTAGAGCGCATGCAGCTGGGCAGCCTGTGGCAGGTGCTGGCTAACGATCGCATCTATGGGTTTACCCGCGATCGCGTGCTGGCTCCAGTCACCAACATTCTCAGTGACCTGAAGGCCAGCACCGGCAATGAGTTTTTGCTCAATGCCGAGCTACAGCAGCTGGAGGTGGGCATTCACGGCATTATTGACGATTTTCAGGCGGGCATTGTGTCGCTGCCCGAAAGCCTCGATCGCGTGGTCAATCGGCTAGAAGAGTTTGGCTTTATGGCCACAGATATTTTGCCCGACAACCATCCCCTCACCGAGACTTTCCTGCGCCGCCTGGAGTACATCAAGCGCGGCCTGGCCAGCACCCCTACCGAAAAAGCGGCCCTGCTGAGTAAACTGCGCCCCAACGTGGCTCAACTGCTCGATATTTTTGACAGTAATAGCCCGGCCTACAGCGAGCTAAGCCGTCTGGCTCGGGGGGGTAACCCCGACGCCCAGGTGCTCATCGATCGGCTGGCTAAGGCTCCTATTACCCCGGCTCTGCGCAGCAGCCTGGCTGCGATTGCCTGCAAGGTCGAGGTCACCGCCGATGCCGCCCGCGACGACGTGACGCTGTTTGGCTACGAGCTAGAGAAGTGGTTCGATCGCGGCATGGAGCGGGCCACCGGGGTCTACAAGCGCAACGCCAAGGCCGTCGCTCTGCTGATTGGCATTGCCACCGCCGTCTCCATTAATGCCGACTCGTTTCACATTGCCACCCGCCTGGCCGTAGACCCAATTTTGCGCAGCTCGATTACCCAAACTGCCGACCAGCTGGTGGCCGATTCGCCGGGTGACTTTGGCCAAGAGCTAGAGCAGGTGCAAGTTGCCGTCAACCAGGCCCTCGATGATATTCCCTTTCCGCTGGGCTACGGCGATACGGTGGTGCGGCAGCAGCTCGATGCTGAAGAGTCGTGGCCGATTCCCTTTATACCGCGTCGGCTGATCGGCTGGCTGGTCAGCGGATTTGCTATTTCTATGGGGTCAACGTTCTGGTTCAATGTGCTGAAGAAAGTAGTGAACGTGCGCAATACTGGCGGTAAGCCAGAAGGCGTGAGGGAGTGAGGTAGATGGGTGGATGGGTGGATGGGTGGATGGGTTAGGTGAGCGAATCAGGTGAATGATCGGATGGGAGTAATGGAGGCATTGGCACTGTCCTTGGG
>NZ_JADEXE010000243.1 GCF_015207265.1 Nodosilinea sp. LEGE 07298
ATTGCCGGTCAGATGTTTGATAACGAATATGACTTGGCCATGACCGTCATTGACGGCATGGAAGCGCGTAGTAAAGCTGGAAATTATCAGCTAGAACGTTTTATGTTTAAATGCGCCTAGCTACTTACAAGACCGAGAAGAATCACGCTTTGTCAAGTAATTTTTGGGCGCAAGCGTCTGGGCCTGCCGAAAACAACTTTAGCCCGCGCCACTCTCCCCTAGCCGAACAGTCTTTTTAAGACAGAAGACCACGGACTAGCGAGTGGGGCCTGACTGCACCTGTGGAGCTGTTGCTATGAGTAGTTATGATGTCATCGTTGTAGGGGCTGGCCACAACGGTCTGGTGGCGGCACTATACCTGGCCCGAGCTGGCTACAACGTGCTGGTGCTAGAGCGCAACAGGCAAATTGGAGGGGCCGTGCAAAGTGGCGAGATTACCCGGCCCGGCTTCATCCACGACCTCTGGTCTACCAACCAGAACTTGTTTCTGGCATCTCCAGTTTACAAAGAACTTAAGGATGATCTAGCCCGCCACGGCCTGAAGTACGCCAACTCCCCGAACCCCTATTGCTGCGCCTTCCCAAATGGCACCAGCCTACAGGTGTACTCAGATACCGACAAAACCCTCAACCAGTTACGTCAGCACAACCCTGCCGACGCTGAGGGTTGGACGGCGCTGTACGATCACTTTCACCAGTTTCAGAAGGCGCTGCTGCCGCTCTACGCCACTCCGCTACCATCGGGGCAGGCGGGTATCAAGTTAGGTCAGGCGCTGACCTCGGTGGGCTTTGCTGAACTGGTGCGGCTGGCACGGATTCTAGCCAGTTCTACCCGGCAGCTGGGGTTGGAATTTTTTGACAGCCGCGAGGTGCGCACCCTGGTTGCCACATGGGGCATGCACATGGACTTTGGCCCCGATGTGCCGGGTGGAGCGATGTTCCCCTTTTTAGAAACCTTTAGCGACATGGAAGAGGGCATGAACGTGGCCCAAGGGGGAGCGGCGAAGATGCCCCAGGCCCTGGCTTCGCTGGCTAAAGAGCACCAGGCCGAAATTCGCACCGAAGCTGAGGTGGCCCGCATTATCGAAGAAAACGGACGCGCCATTGCGGTCGAACTCACCAGTGGGGAGCGCATCGGGGCAACTCGCGCCATCATCGGCAACCTGACGCCGGATGTGCTGTTCAAGCGGCTGTTGGGGGATGTGCCCATTTCCAAACAGGTGCAGCGCTACGTCAAAAGCTATGTCTACGGGCCAGGCACGATGATGGTGCATCTGGCGCTGAAGGGCCAGCCCAACTGGCAGGGCCATCCTGACATGAAAGACTTTGCCTATGTCCACATCGCGCCCTACGTGGAAAATTTGGCCCAGACCTACAACGACTCGATCAACGGCATTTTGCCCGCCGACCCGCTGCTAATTGTGGGGCAGACTTCGGCGGTTGACCCTACTCGCACCCCCGGCCCCGATGATCACATTCTCTGGATTCAGGTGCGCACCCTGCCATCGCAGATTCAGGGCGATGCTCGCGGCGAAATTCGGGGCCGCGATTGGGATGAGGTGAAGGAACCCTTTGCCCAGCGAGTGCTGCACAAGCTAGATCATTATGCGCCAGGGATTCGGGATCAAATTCTCGATATGACCGTCTATTCGCCCAAAGACCTGGAGCGCCATAACCCCAACCTGGTGGGCGGCGACAGCATTGGCGGCAGTTTTCACCTGCGGCAAAACTTCTTGTTCCGGCCTTTCCCCAACTACTCAAACTATCGAATGCCGCTGGAACAACTCTATATGGTGGGGGCAGGCACTTGGCCTGGACCCGGCACCAACGCCACGTCGGGTTATCTGTGCGCCCAAGAAATTCTCAAGTCTCACAGCCTAACCAAAACCCTGGTGACGGGGGCTGCGGTGGGCGGGGCCGCGATCGCAACCGGTATGGCAGTCAAAAAACTCACCGAGGGGGGCCACGATGGCGATCGCGATTAGCCAGATCACCACCACCCAGTAAAGCCTGGCGGAGGTGATTGAGCACTATTGCTGTTTTTGGGCAAAAGAAAAATGGCTCAGCACCCATTCAGCTAAAACACTTTGCCGCGGGCTTCTACTCATTTCTGATCGAGCCAGCCCAATTGAGCTAATCTATTGACCGTTCAAACGTTAGCCCAGTTCGGCGAGCAGCGGTTTTGTCTTCAAGGCGATCGCCTCGGGTTGATCCCCTATTCCTCGCCCTCCTCATCGCCCTCTTCATCGAGCTTGACCAGGTGAATGTGCTTGTAGCCCAGCTTAATTTTGAACTCATCACCCGTCTTGAGGCCCATTTCCTCGGTATAGGCTGCACCGATTACAATCTGGCCGTTCTTGTGGACGGTTAGGGTATAAGACGCTTCTCGGCCTCTACCATCTGAACTCTTCTGCGGCTCAAGCTGAATTCCCTTAGCTGCTAACAGAGCATCGTAAAACTCAGCTAGGTTAACGCGAGTTTGACCTTCTTTACTAACGGTGTAGTAACCACATTCTTTCGCAAGTTCGCGCTTTGTGAGGCCATCATTTTCTTTGACCTTAGCCAGAAGTGCTTTACCAGCCAAGGCTTCACTGCTTTTTACTGCCATAGTTTGAACCGTCCTAAATAGATAAAAACCTAGTGCTTAGTTCGCCGCTTTGAATAAACTCCCAAATCGCCTCTGTTCTGTTTGTATGACTGGAATCAGGGCTAACTGGAAGACATTTTGACCAAGCTTAACCAACCCTTGTCGATTATAGTTCTTGTTAGCGGAAATGGATCGGTGAATGAGGCTATAGATGCATGACTAATAATATTGACCAAATCTTCGCTATCAAGTCTACAAATCTGTTGCCTCAATAAGTCGTTGTTGACCAGGCAGAGTCTCGCTTGGCGATACAATATGCCGAGGGAGTAGTGCTGCCAACGCAATTGTTGAGATTGCCAATAATACAGAGAAGCCCTGGTTTTATGAAATGATGGTCTGCTCTAACTGAGGGTAACGTCTTCACAAGCAGCTTAAGCAGCCAGGGCGCAGAGCAGATACGCCCTATAAGTTGTTGACAAAGTGTTCTGGGGATCATCAGCGCTGATCAGAATATTTTGAATATGCGGCTAAAGCCTTAATGCAGCCTGCGAACATCTCTACCAATCGTTCTACTTACCCAGCAAGAATTATCCAGCGAGAAGTTAAAGTTGCTGAGGCACGTATTTGCATAACGTTGGCACCTCTGATTGGAGAGGGGAAAAACAGCTTACTGCGGTTCCTGATTGGGTGAGGTATAGCTGTGGCCAGTCTGGTTAAGACAGGTCTCCTATGAACGTTCAAACGTTTGAACGTTCATAGGGTTTCTGGATGTCCTAACCAACGTGACCATGGCTATAAATGCTGGCTGAGTTCTAGATTCCCCCAGTTTCTGACTATCCAAGTTCCACTCTACCCTCCCTGAATAAGGGGCCTGAGTAAGGGGACAAGGGGATCTTCATGATGTACTTCACCCGAGTAAAATTTACTCAGGCTGTTCTGGAGCAGAAAGCGTCGCGGCCAAACATCCGTAGGCTTCAATTTGCTCAATCAAGGCTGTATCCCACTCTGGGTTGAGTACCGGGGGCTGCTCCGCCGCCAGCAGGCGCAGTTCGCCATCGGCTTCTACGGTGCCTAAAAACTCCACATCGTAGGGCACATAGGCAGAGGCTGGGCTCAGGCGAATGAGCGATTCTGCTGTCTGCACATCCCGGCTCACCAGTTGACCGTCGACTACCCGTCCTACCGAAAATTCGGGTGGGGTGGTGAAGGTTTCAAAGGGCACGGTTTCGGTTTCCATTTGCCGGTAGCGCACCAGGCACACCTGCCCCGGCACCGTCGAAGGCAACACGGTTGTGAAGTCGTGGGGCATCAGGTTCCAGTCGCGCACCCAGGTACCCAGAAAGGGCGCGATCGCAGGATTGACCACCGCCCACTCCTGTCGGTACTGCTCCAGCTCTAGCGAAACAGGCTTGCCCAGGTTGCTAATTTTGCCCAACCCCGCCAGCGCCAGCTCCGAGTCGATCAGCTGGCCCAGTTCGGCGTTGCGCTGTTGCAAAGCGGCGGGCGACAGCGGTGGCAGCAGGGTCGCGGGGTCAACCTCAGCCGCAGGCGCATCGGGGATATTGGGAATAGGCGATTCCTCTACCGGCAGGGTACAGGCGCTGATGCCCCAAATGCCCAGAATAATCAACCCAAGAGTCCGCTTAACCATCCCCGTCACCCATACATCAATCAAGCCGTTTATGCGGGTGAGTGTAGCAGGGGGAGAGGGGCAAGGGCGCGATCGCCCAGCCAGTCATCAAGCTGGACAAATCTTCAGCACAACAGATGCCCCGATACAATAGCCCGATCAGCAGCCCAGTCGGGTGCATAGCGCGGGGCGCGGCGCTGCCTACGCGAAGCAATGCACCTCAAGATGACTCAGCAATCAATAGACAGTGAGAATCGGGTTTCTAAGACAACCCATAGTCACCCTATGTTTTGCAAAAGAAACCCGGTATTTACAAGTCCCTAGTACTCTGCGGCGCAAGTTTAGATACTATTACCATTCTCCGGGGGCTAGGGAGCAGGGGGGCTAGGGAGCCAGGCAATTCGGAATGGTGGGCATATTTCAGCCGTTGAGTACTAGGGCAAGCAGTCCATGTAGTTCTCCACGTCCCAGTTGGTGGTGGTAGCCAAAAAGCGAATCCACTCATCCCGCTTGTACTGGTCGTAAAGGCGATACATTTCCCCGGTCAGCGCCGACTGAATCACCTCATCGGTAGCCAGAGCGTCCAGCGCTTCGCCTAGGGACATGGGCAGCTTCTTCACCTGCTTGCCGTCTTCCATCGCCTCATAGATGTTGCGCTGCTCCGGTTGTCCGGGGTCGAGCTGGCGACTGAGGCCATCGTCAAAGGCTTTGAGAATGGCAGCAGCCATCAGATAGGGGTTTACCATCGAGTCAACCGCGCGGTACTCAAAGCGACCGGGGGCCGACACCCGCAGACCGCAGGTACGGTTTTGGTAGCCCCAGTCAGAGTAAACCGGAGCCCAAAAGCCCGCATCCCACAGGCGGCGGTAGGAGTTGACCGTCGAGCAGCCGATCGCCGTCAGCGCAGGCAGGTGCTCAATCACGCCGCCAATGCAGTGCAGCCCTACAGGACCAGGAATGCGTTTGGAGGCACCCTCTACCGGCATGAAGGTGTTCTCGCCGCCCTGATGGTAGGTGTAGTTGCCCTCCAGACCAGGCAAGCTGTCGAAGCCGAACATCTTAATCGCCGTGTCGCCCCCTCGCCAGAGCGACAGGTTGTGGTGGCAACCCGAGGCTGAAACGCCCATAAACGGCTTCGACATAAAGCAGGCGATTAGGTTAAACTCGCGGGCCACCTGAGCGCAGATTTGGCGGTAAGTGGTGAGGCGATCGGCGGTGCGCACCGCATCGTCAAACATGAAGTTCAGCTCTAGCTGCCCCGGCGCATCTTCGTGGTCGCCCTGGATCATGTCTAGGCCCATGGCCCGTCCGTACTCGATTACCCGCAAGAATACTGGGCGAAGCTCTTCAAACTGGTCGATGTGGTAGCAGTTAGGCTTGGTCACACCGCCGTTGGGCTTGCCGTCGGGGCCTTTTTTCAGCCACATCATCTCGGGTTCGCAGCCGTGGCGCAGCTGCAAGCCGTGCTTGGCCTGAAATTCAGCGTGGATGCGCTTGAGGTTGCCGCGACAGTCGCCCGTCAGAAAGGCTGCCGCATCGACCTCTTCTTCCCGGTTGCGAAAGCAGACGCAGTAGACGCGGGCGACCCGCTTATCCCACGGCAGCTGGCAAAAGGTCTCAGGGTCGGGAATGGCAACCAGTTCAGCCGCCTCTGGCCCGTAGCCCAGGTACTGGCTGTTGCGATCCATCGCCAGGTTGACGGTGGCCCCATAGACCAGCTGAAAGCCGTTGGCAGCCGTGGTCTCCCAATAGTCGGAGGGAATGCCCTTGCCGACGATGCGCCCCGTAACAGAGACAAACTGGTAATAGATGTACTGAATACCCAGCTCGTCGATTTTGGCCCGCACCTGCTTCACAAGTTCGTCGCGCCCCTCGGCGACAACGTAGCGCTCTAGATCGGTCGAGGTATCGACCCGTGTTAGCACTCCAGTCACCGTGAGACCTCCTAGTTTGCATAGCAGAATGGTCTCAGTAAAGCCAACTTGTTATAACAAGTTTGTAGCCATTGATACGTCTATAGGGAAACAGATTGCGGTCTTCCCAGAGGTGTATGACGAGAGAGAAGGCTCAAGGTACAGTCGAGATGGGTTCCATTGAGATGCAGATAAAACACTGGCTGAAGTAAGTCCCGCTCGATCGGTACGATTGTGTTTACCTGTGCCTGGTGCTCCTGTCTATGGCCTCAGTTATCGACCTGAACCGAAACCTAGCATGTCAGACGACCTTGCCAATCTGCTAAAAGCCGCCCGTCAGGGAAAGACCGATGCCATTGCTGACTTGATTAAGGCCAAAATCAACGTGCCGGCGTTGACGGTCAAAGTAAGCAGGGCGAAGGCAGGGTATAAGACACGGCTGGAAAGTGTTTTAGTGCCTGACAAAGCGCGATCGACGGCTTTCGTGGAGAACCTGTTTGCTGACCTAAAGCTGCCCAAAGCTACCCACGTCGACCTCTTCGGCTGGCTCCACGCAGACGACTTTCCCACCTGGCACACCGCGATTGAGATTCCCGCCAGTGAAGATGCTGAGCCGGTAGAGGCTGATGCCGTGGAGCCTAGCCTCGATGATACGGGCTCTGAAACCGGTACTGATGCCCTAGCCAAGCCCAGTCAATCTCGACTCAAGTCAGTACTTGGAGCCGTCGGTACAGCTGCCAGCGCAGTTGGCCAGGCGGCTAGCCAAGGAGGAGAGATTGTCACTGATGCCGTTACGGGTACCGCTAAAACCGTGGGGCAAGTGGCGAGTCAGGGGGGAGGAGCTGTCGGAGATGCCGTTACAGAAACTGTCAAAAATGTGGGCAGTACCGCTGCCCGTACCAGCGGTGCCGTGGCGCGCACATCGGTAGATGCCTTAGGTGCTCTGGGCAAAACGATTGCCCAGGTACCCGAGGGGTTAGGGGACCTGATGCAGGCGGTTAACCAAAACTCGGAGCTGCGAAGCTTGACCAAGGTGCTCAGGGTAGACTGGCTGCTCCAGATTTTGGATCGCGTCGATGTTACTAAGGCTAAAGAACAGGTACAGCAGCTTCAGACCCAGTACCCTGACGACACGCCCGAGCAGATCGCTCGTCGCATCATGACGCGCAAGGCGCTCTATGTTGGCGGAACCGGACTGGCTAGCAGCCTGCTGCCCGGGTTTGCAGCAGCGATGGTAGCCGTAGACCTGGCCGCAACGACGGCTATTCAAGCTGAGATGGGCTATCAAATTGCCTGCGCCTACGGCTTCGATGTGCACGATGAGGAGCGTAAAGGAGAAATTCTGTCGATTTTTGCGCTTGCTCTCGGCAGCAACAAAGCCCTCAAAACCGGCTTGACCTACCTGGCGCGAGGTATTCCGCTGGCAGGGGCCGCCATAGGAGCCAGCACTAACGCCGTTGCGCTTTACGCCGTTGGCCACGCGGCCGCTAAGTATTATGAGGCCAAACGACAGTCGCCCGATGACACTGTAGCGATCGCCGACTTATCCCAAGACGACCAGGTCGAAGGCTGGACCGCGCAGCAGGTGGTGATCGATCAAATCTTGACCCACGTGGTAGTCGCCGGATATCCGGATACCGACTGGGAGGCGCTGTTGCCTCAGCTAGAAGCTCTAAACCTAAGCCCCGCGTCTATGAATGTGATCCGGCGCGAGATTGACCAGCCCACCGACCTTGAACAGCTGCTGAACCAACTAGACGATGAGTTTGCCCTATTTTTGCTGGCCCAGTGCGAGCGTCTAGTCGATTTCGACGGCATTGTTACGGCGGAGGAGCAGCAGGTGCTGGAGACAATTTTGTCGGTGCTGTCGGTGCGTAATAACGAAGAGATTCCAGAAGAGGCCACTGCGGTAGCTCAGCGCATTCGCGATAAGTTTCAGCCCTAGAAACTCTGGGTGAACACAGCCATGTTCACCCTCTAGCCAATGGCAACACGATTAACTGATCACCATACAGGTTAAGCAGGTCTTACGATCTCCCCAAAACATCAAGCCAGCGGAAACGGTTTCCAGGGAATCCATTCGGCCCAGAGTTTGGCCATAGTGCCATCGGCTAGGGCGGCGGCGATCGCAGCATTCAGCGTGGCATTCAGGGTTGGGTTGGCCTTGGGGGTGGCGATCGCAAAGGGCACCCGCGTCGGCAGACTCAGCCCAATCTCCAGCGAATCATCTTCCTCAGCGGCGACCACCAGCACCAGCTCGTCGTCAATCAGCGCATCGATGTCTCCGGCCCGCAGGGCCGCCAGCATTTCGGGTAAAACCATATCGCTGCCGGGGTAGGGCACAGCTGTTGCCCCCGGAAACCCTTCGACCAAAGCAATATTGGTGCTGTCGGCTAAACCACCGACCCGCTTACCGGCCAGGTCATTCACCGAAGTAATGCCGCTGCCTTTTTTCACCAGGACTGCCTCATCAAATAGGCCATAGGGCTGGGTGAAATCGACCACCTGCTGGCGATCGGGGGTAATGGCCTGGTTAAACCACACCGCATCATACTTTCCGGTAGCCAGACAGGTGTAAAACTCGGCCATGGGCAGGTTGTGCCATACGGGGGTCAAGCCCAACTGCTTACAAATGGCTCGGGCCAGCTCGGGTTCGTAGCCGGTGCGCTGGCCTTCGGCGGTGAGAAAGCTCATGGGGCGGGCATCGAAATCGCTGGCGGCAATGTGCAAAACGCCTGGTTCAACGGTGAGGCTGGTTAGAGAATCGGCGGTGGGTAACGGGGGACACATAATCTTTGGGGGGAGAACTTATTATGACAAGTAGATAGGGCACCCCCAATTTTGTCAACTCATTGAGCTTGAATTGGGCCGGTCAGTTGGCTAAAACCTTCTATCAGGGCTAATTTTCCTAGATTCTAGACCCCATAGCGATCGCCCCCTTGTAGGGTGGGCACTGCCCACCACCACCAAATTCTTTCAGGCAAAGCTTGCCCCGCTCACTGTGTTCCTAACCCCCAAAAGCCTCTGTTTGCAATGGACTATCAACCCATTCAGCTCTCCCCAACGCAGATTCAACAGTTTCAAAACGATGGCTTTTTGATTCTGGAAAATTTTCTGCCGCCCGACTTTGCCGAACGACTGGCCAGTCGCTTAGAACCCATGTTCCACGGCGAGTTTGAAACCGGCATTTTTCCAGACGAATGGCACTGGCGACCGCGCATGAGCCTGCCCGACATTACCCGCGAAATCTGCAACGGCTGGAAGAGCGATCGCACCATCGCCAGCCTGGTGCTCTCGTCTGAAATTGGCCGCCTCAGCGCCACGCTAGCGGGGTGGGATGGCGCTCGCATTGGCCAAGACAGCCTGTGGATGAAACCGCCCGGTGCCAAAGCGATCGCCATGCACCAGGACGGCGTTTACATTGACTACCTGATGCCCGCTGAAATGATGACCTGCTGGGTTGCCCTCGATCGCGCCACCGCCGCCGATGGCACCCTGGTCTACGCCAAAGGCTCCCACAAGTGGCCGATTTCGAGCGTAGCGGGCGAGTTCCACGCCCCCACCAAAGACTATCGCTGGGCCATGCTGCAAGCGGCAGAAAATGCTGGAGTGCCCGAGCCGGAGCTGGTTGTGGTGGATGTCCCCGCCGGGGGCTGCGCCTTTCACCACGGGCGCACCTGGCACGGCCTTGGCCTCACCACCCGCACCGAAGGCATGTTTAATAGCATTGGCCTGCACACGCTCCCCGCTGCCGCTCAGTTTCACCCCACCAACCCCCAGGGCTACATCTACGGGCGCTACAAGCGGGTCGGACATACCGAAATGGACGAGAGCTTTTTCCCAATTCTCTGGCGCAACGACGGTTACCGCAGCCCGCACCTGGCGGAGTATTGCGAAGATCCGCTGGGGGCGACTATGGCGATCGCCTAACGATCTTGAATGTCGGTCGCTGAGCTTGTCGAAGCGTGGATTGTTGGCGAAATGCCCCGGTGGTGGGTTACGGCCATTGCCTAAGCGATCGCCTCCCTCACAGTTATCTACGGCCTAACCCACCCTACTCG
>NZ_JADEXE010000244.1 GCF_015207265.1 Nodosilinea sp. LEGE 07298
GACCCTCCTCGGTCTCGTCGTACGACTCAACATCAATACCGGGTAAACCCAAGAGCTCTGTCAGTAGAGGCACCATAGCCATAACGTATAGTAACGGCTACTTCAGCATACTCATTCCAGGAGAGCCTGAAGTAACGGAGATCTTATTAGAAAATATTGAACAAATTCAGGCAGACAGTGACCTAAACTTAGATGCTTTCTATGTGGAAGCCGTAGTTAAATATCGCCCTATAATTGCTTTAAGCCAGGCGTTTTTTGTTGGAATGTGGGGCAATAGTAAAAAAGATACGCTTTACCCCCAGTCTCAGCTTCGGTTATTGCTTCGAGAAGCAGGATTTTTGCCTGAAACCAAAAATCCTAGCTGATAACTTTTACCCCTCATGGCTATGATATGCCTCAGCAAAACCCTGGCTCTAGCACCTCTGATATCTCTGCCAACTTAGCGGATGCTGCTGGGTTTCTACCCAGCTTTCTAAAGCTGGCGGCAGCCAATATCATCTCGAACCTAATGGTGCCCCTGGCGGCCCTGGTCGATACGGCTTTCTTGGGCCACCTCGACGATATTCGCTACCTGGGTGGGGTGGCGCTAGCTACGGTGATCTTTAACGTGGTGTACTGGAGCTTTGGCTTTTTGCGTATGGGCACCACCGGCACCACCGCCCAGGCGCGGGGGCGCGGCGATACCGAGGAACTCTGGCTGATTTTGCTGCGCAATAGTGCGATCGCCCTTGTCTTTGGCTTCACCCTTTTGCTGTTTCAAGTCCCCATTCGCGATTTGGGCTTTGGGCTGCTCAGCGGTGAACCAGCGGTGAGAGCTGCGGGCATTGCTTTCTACAATGCCCGCATTTGGGATGCCCCAGCGGTACTGCTAAATCTGGTGCTGATGGGCTGGTTTTTGGGTCGCGAGCAGGGCCGTCGGGTGATTGCCCTGTCGATGGTGGGCAACGGCAGCAATGTGATATTCAACTATATTTTTATCAATCAGTTGGGCTGGGCTAGCGCTGGGGCCGGTCTGGGCACGGCCCTCAGTCAATATCTGACGCTGCTGGTCGGGTTGGCCATTTTAGCCAGAGAAGGTGGCTTTGGGCAGCTTTGGACGGTGCTGCCCCAGGGGTGGAACCCGCAGGCGATTAAGGGTTTGTTTTTGCTGAATCGCGACATTTTAGTGCGCACCTTTGCCCTGGTGCTGAGCTTTGCCTTGTTTACCAATTTCAGCTCGGCCCTGGGCACCCAAACCCTGGCGGCAAATACCCTACTGCTGCAAGTGGTCACGCTATCGGCCTACTTTATCGACGGCATTGCCTTTGCCACCGAGAGCTTTGCCGGGCGGTACTACGGCAGCGGCGATCGCACCCATCTGCGCCGTTTGCTGACGATAGGCGGCGGCACCAGTGTTGCTCTGGGGCTAACCTTCGCGCTGGCCTTCGTGCTGTTTCCGGGGCCGCTGTTTGGTCTGCTAACAGGGCACCAAGCGGTGATTGCTATGGTGCAAACCTACGTGGTCTGGCTGGTGCCGGTGCTGGGGTTGGGAGCGATCGCATACATGCTTGACGGCTATTTCCTTGGCCTTACCGCTGGCAAGGTGCTTCGCAATGCCACGGTGTTAGCAGCTGGTGCTGGCTTTTTGCCGCTGGCGTTGGTAGCTCAGTCCGTAGGCAGTGCGCACCTGCTGTGGCTGGCTCTGGTGGGTTTAATGGCCGCCCGCGCCCTCACCCTGGTCTGGGCGGTACCTAAGTCGCTGACCTGAGAGCTGCCGTAATCGTTCCTACGACTTTCCTACAACGTTTAGATACGATTACGGCAAAAGTCTCTCAGGATAATCAAGCTGATGCATTCAGCTACTAGATCATGACGCAAAAAAATGATTTTTTCAATGAAGTTTATTCTATCGACAAGGCTAATAATGCCTATATGATCGAGGCTGCTCTCGATCACTATACTGACATTTTTAGTGAATGGGATCCAGCCCCCTTTAAGCGACGAGAATTAGACCCAGACCTGCAATTCTATTTAGAAAGTAGTGCTGATGAAATTCCGGCCAAACATTCAATTGAGGTCTGCTTTACCCTGCCACCTGGCACCCGTGATCACGCCATGGAACAGGAGGTTAAAGCTGGCTTGAGAAATAGCGTTGATTTCAAGCTCTATTTGTTCAGAAAAGAAATTAGGCTAATCAACACTCGCACCTTTCGGTACGTGATTGCCGGTCTGGGCACGCTGCTAGTGGCAAGACTAATAACAGAGCCCGCCGAAGCCAATGTTTTCACCTCTGTTTTGACAGAAGGATTATTCATTGGCGGCTGGGTGTTTTTGTGGGAAGCGGTTTCCTTATTCTTCTTCTCAAATCGAGACTTGTATAACCGCTATCGCACCTACAAACGGCTGCGAGGTTCTGAGGTCATCTTTAGCGAATCTGCATGAGGGACCAAAACCAAATTTCTACCATAGACGGCTCGGGTTTGTCGAATATTTCGACAGGAACCCGATTTTTACTTATCCTCGGTGTGCCACCGAGCTGCGCTGGCTAAGAATAGCCTGGTGGGCCTGCTCCCAGTGGTGGGCCGCAATCCGAATCTGGCTGGGGTCGGCCATACCCTGGGCGCGGTATTCGCGCACCGCCTCCAGCGCGGCTTGGTTACTCAGCAGGGCCAGGTCGGCACCGTTCCAGCCGTCGGTGTGGGTAGCCCAATGATTGAGATCAACGGCATCTAAGGGGCGATCGCTGTTGTGCACCTGCAAAATCGCCAGCCGACCGGCGGCATCGGGCAGGCCAATCTCCAGCTGTAAATCAATCCGTCCGGCTCGCAGAATGGCGGGATCGAGAGCGCTGGGGCGGTTGGTGGCCCCAATCAGCAGCACGTTGGTGCAGCCCTGTAGGCCGTCGAGTTCGGTGAGCAGCTGGCCAACCACGCGATCGCTTACGCCAGAGTCGCCCTGGTACTGGCCCCGGGCGGGCACTAGGGTATCGATTTCGTCGATAAAGACCACGCAGGGGGCAGCTTGGCGGGCCTTGGCAAATAGCTCGCGCACGGCCTGCTCGGCGGCACCGACCCAGCGGCTCAGTAGTTCAGGACCGTTGACGGCGATAAAGTTGGCGCGGGCTTGGGCCGCCACCGCCTTGGCCAGCAGGGTTTTGCCGGTGCCGGGAGGCCCCCACAGCAGCAGACCGCGCGGCGCTTTGGCCCCGGTCTGGGCGTAGAGGTCGGGGTAGAGCAATGCCCCTTCAACCGACTCTTGCAGCGTTTGCTTGATGCTCTCCAGGCCACCAATATCGTCCCAGGCGATCGCGGGCGACTCGACCTCCACCGATCGCAGTACCGAAGGCTTAATCTCCTTAAGGGCCTGCAGAAAATCACCCTGCACCAGGGTCATAGTGTCAGGCACAGGGCCAGCCAGATCCGGCACCTGGCGGCGCAGGGCAAAGTAGGCCGCTTTTTGGCCCAGAGCCTTGAGGTCAGCCCCCACCATACCGACTGACAGATCGGCGATCGCATCTAAATCCACCCCATCCAGGGGCATATCGCGGGTTTGGATCTGGAGGATTTCTAGGCGACCGGCGCGATCGGGTACCCGAAACTGCACTTCGCGGTCAAAGCGACCGGGGCGGCGCAGGGCGGGGTCAAGGTGGTCAGGCCGATTGGTGGCGGCCAGCACAATCACGCCCTTGGTTTGGGCAAAGCCATCCATTAGGCCCAGCAGGGTGGCCACCAGGCGTTTTTCGACCTCGCCCTCGACTTTGCTGCGATCGGGGGCGAGGCTGTCGATTTCGTCAATAAATACGAGGCAGGGGGCCGCTTTTTTGGCCTTCTCAAAAATGGCCCGCAGCCGCTGCTCGGCCTCGCCGTAGTACTTGCCCATGACCTCGGGGCCAACGATCGCGATGTAGTTCACGCCCAGGTCTTCGGCTAGCGATCGCGCTGTCAGCGTTTTGCCCGTACCAGGAGGGCCGACTAGCAGCACACCTCGAGTTGGTTCTAAGCCCAGCTTGGCCAGCACGTCGGGCCGCTTGAGCGGAATTTCGACCAGTTCGCGCAGCTCCTGCAAGGTGGTGGAGAGACCGCCGACGTCGCGCATGGTGGGGTGATGCGGGGTCGATCCCGGAGCAGAGTCGTTCGCGTTAGCGTCTCCCGTAGGGAGAAAGGGGGATGAGGAGGGCGAGGCAGATGAGGAGGAATTGTCGCCGCTTGCGGGGGGTGGAGTGACGATGACTTCTTCAACGGCGAGGTCATCCCCCGAACTGGCAGCGGCAGGGTTGCGGTTCATGCGGCTGACGCCGATGTCGGGAATGTTGCCCTGGCGGGGAATGCTGCTGAAGCCTCGGGCGTTGACCTGCACATTAGTTTTCAGTTCGCCATTTTCGGCCTTTTCTTCTAGGGTTTTGGCCAGTTCAAGCAGTTGTTCAAAGCCTTTAAAGAAGTCATTCATGGCAGATCCTGGGCGAACAGCAGGGGGATGGGCGCTTTCAAGGGTGCCCTGTTCCCAGGGTTCACTACCGACGCTTAAAACCACGGCCCTGGGCTGAAGCCGTTATAAAAGTTGAGAAACCCCACTGCTCTACCATCGCCGCACCAACTATCCCTGTTTTCTACCTACGTTGATACTCTGCCAATCTTCATTTGGTTAATCTTAAACTCAGATTTTTAACACTGACATCGAGAGCAAAGCTCAGTAAGGTAAGGCTGGTGAATTCTCAGTGGGGCAACGGCGATGACCATTACACACATTGTGTTTGATATGGGCGGGGTGTTGGTAGAGCTACAGTGGCTCGATCGCGTCAAAAACCTGCTGGACAGCCCCATGACCCTCGAAGAACTGCATAAACTCTGGGTGGGTGCTCTCAGTACCGCCGATTTTGAAACCGGACGCAGCGACTTTGATGCCTTTACCGCTGCCTTTATTCAAGAGTTTGAGCTAGCGATCGCACCTGACCGATTGCAGCACGAATTTCTCGAAATTGTGCAGGCCCCGCTGCCCCAATGTAATGAGATGCTGAGCATTCTCAAGCCCCGCTACCACCTGTCGCTGCTGTCGAATACCAACCCGGCTCACTACATGCGCCTGCGCGATCGCTACGATTTTTTCGACTACTTTGACCAGCTCTTTTTGTCCTACCAAATCGGCGTCATGAAGCCTAGCCCCGCCATTTTTGAGCACCTGCTGACCACCCTCAACACCCCCGCCGACACCGTTGCCTTCTTTGACGATGGCATCCGCAATGTCGAAGCCGCCTGTGCCCTTGGCATCCACGCCTATCGCGTCGATTCTCCCACCGCCGCTATGGCTGTAGTCGAGGGGTTCTCCTAACCTCGTCCCCAGTAGTTCTACAGAATTCTACGGAAACCGGCAGACCACCTGTCCCACAACCCTTTCCCAGGGCACCAGGCCAAACTCGCGACTGTCGGTACTGGCCGCCGCGTTTAGCCCCTTTAAAAAACAGCCTTGGGCTTCGACATACACTACCCACTTGATCAGCCTTAGCCCTGGCTGGTGGGGATGGTAGGCCACTACCAACTCCCCAGGTGAGGGGCGGGAGTGGCGGTAGGCAAACGGATCAATCAACACCTCAGTACCAGGCACCAGCAGGGGCTGCATAGACTCGCCCACAATGCGAAACCGCCGCCGCCGTCGCAGCAGCCACAGCACTACATCAGTAGGATGGCTGCTGCGCAACTGCGACGGCGGCGATGGAGCAGTTTCAAGGGAAGTATCTACCGGCATTAAGCTATAGCAGAGAGATGAGGGGATGAGCAAAATGAGGGGATCAAAAACGGCTTCGCCTTTCTCAGATCCATCTCACCCTCCTCACCGTCTCCATTGACCTCTAGCTAGCGGTGTACCAAGAAACATCGCGGTTCTTGGTCGCCCAGAACATGTTGTGGATCTTTTGCACCGCTTCCATCAGTTCGTTGGCGTGCTGTACGCTGACTTCTACCTTGGTGGCAGAACAGAGCTTGGCAGCCTTCCAAAAAGTGTCGTGCAGATCGGGGAACTGTTCTAGGTGCACGGGCTTGAAGTAGTCGGTCCACAGCACCAGCAGTTCATCTTTAGCAATCTGAGCCTGCTCTTCTTTGATCGCGGTATAGCGAGCGAAGGTGTTGTGGTAAGCCACCGCAGCGGCTTTGTCACCAGCGGCGGGCATCTCCAAATCCACCAGTTTCTTGGTCATCGACACCACCGCCTCGGCGGCTATGCGGGCCGAAGAGGGGTCATAAACGCCACAGGGGCCGTCGCAATGAGCGTATACCTCAGCGGCGGGGAACCATGCCTGTAGCTTGGTAATTGCGTGGTTGAGCATAATCATCCTGGTAGTGAATAGGTAAAAGCGTTAAAACCGTAACTTTCTACAATTTTTGGTGCTTCTGGCCTCAACTGCACCCTTGCCCTCGTTGGATTAAGTATCCCTATGCTGGGCAGGGGCATAAGCCAGGCCACGTTTCACATTGTTAACGCTATCGAGTCCTTCTGCAACCTTCTATCCTCTGTCGAATGATAGATTCCGTTTCTAATGGGAAGGATTGGCCCTTGCTTCGCAGTACTTTTTCAGTACGCTTGTACGATTAAACCTTAACGAATCGTTCAATATTTCGAGTAATTTCTTGGTTATGACGTTTTTCTCAATGCAATCGTGGAGCCGATCGCTCGTGCTGGTTGTCCTGGGCTTTGGGCTTACGGGCTGTGGCGACCTGCTGTTGCTGGTCAATAGCTGGATTACCCCGGTGGATTTGGCGTCCCTGCCCCCCTGCGTTGACGACGACTGCAACTGCGGCGACTTTGCCAGCCAACCCCAGGCTCAGACAGTGCTGAGTGCCTTTGTGGGAGATCCCTACGGCCTCGACGGCGACGGTAACGGCACGGCCTGCGAGTTGCTGCCCCCGGTGCCGCCACCGCCTGACCCACCGGCCCCGCTCTCTAGCAACCCCCACCTGGTGCTGGGCAACCCCAGTCAGGCGGCGGAAACCCCCAACAACTATTTGCTGCAGCGCAATCAGTACGCGCTGAGCTATAGCCGCGATCGCAACAGGTTGAACTGGGCCAGTTGGGAGGTCGATGCCGCCTGGCTGGGATCTACCGCTCGTCAAGATAACTTTCGCCCCGACGGTGGCTTACCTGCTGGGTTTTACCAGGTCACTCCTAACGACTACCGGGGTAGCGGCTACGATCGCGGCCATGTTGTCCCTTCAGGCGATCGTACCCACACCGTGGGCGACAACGCCGCCACCTTTTTAATGACCAACATTATTCCCCAAACTCCTGAAAACAACCGTGGCCCCTGGCGAGAACTCGAAGAGTATGGCCGTGACCTGGTCTACCAATATGACCGCAGCCTGCACGTGTTCGCTGGGGCCTACGGCAGCCAGGGCAGCGTCGGCGATCGCGCGATCGTCATCCCCTCCCGCCTCTGGAAAATCATTGTGGTGTACGACCGCCTCCCCGATGGCAGCCTCAGCATTGGCAGCGATACCCAGGTAATTACCGTAGACATGCCCAACACCAAGCAGGTCAACCCCGACTGGCGGCAGTACCAAACCTCGCTTCAGCGCCTTGAGGTGGCGACGGGTTATACCTTTTTAGAAAATCTCCCTACAGATCTTCAGGCCGCCTTGAAGGCTCAAACCAGTGATGCACCCTAGCCTGCTACCGGCCTGACAGTCCAGAATTGAGTGGCAGCGCTTATACTGGGTAGAAAGATAAACTTACTTTTAGGGTCTAGCATATATGATACGTAATCTAAACATAAGGAGTTAGTTCTGGATAGAAGCGGTGCCGGTCACAAAAGCGAAGGTTGGCGTAGCTATAGGTAGCCTTTCTAGGGGTAAGCATAAGTAGGATTCATGCTTTAGAACTACTCCTTAACGTTTACTCCGTTAACTTGCAACATTTACCTGCCTAAGCTGCCGCTGTTGGCTGGGTCTAGTCTCTCTTTAAAATTTGCGGTAATAGCTAACGCTTGTATTTTAGGGTAGCTCTTCTTAGTAGACCTAGTTTGACTAATCTCCTAGATTTTTTCAAGGGAAACCGTTACACTCTTACCCTTGCTCATACACGTGAACAGATGGGTTATGTCTAGTAGGTAGCGAGTGCGCTGAAGTCATTATTCTAGGCAACGCCTACTCGCTCTAGGAACCCAGCATCTATGCCGATTATAGGTAACTTGTTAAATTAATTATTCACAATATTTATGTCTAATAAGTACGGATTGAAACGCTTATCAATATTTGTAGACGGGAACAATATGTTCTACGCCCAGCAAAAGAACGGCTGGTTTTTTGACCCAAAGCGGGTGTTGGAATACTTCTTAAAGCTGGATGGCGGCGCTACTCTAGTCAACGCCTTTTGGTACACCGGTCTCAAAGATCCTCAGGATCAGCGAGGCTTCCGGGATGCTCTGATTAGTTTGGGATATACCGTTCGCACCAAAATCCTGAAGGAATACTACGACGATACTTCAGGGCGGTATTCTCAAAAGGCCAATCTCGACATCGAAATTGCCATCGACATGTTCAACACCGTTGATCAGTATGATGAGGTGGTTTTATTTAGCGGTGATGGCGATTTTGAGCGTGCCATTGAACTGCTGCGATCTAAAAACACCCACATCACCGTAGTCTCCACAGAAGGCATGATTGCTCGCGAACTCCGCAACGCCACCGATCGCTATATCGATCTCAACAGCGTACGTAAGTATATTGAGAAAGACTAGAAGCACATACTTAGCAAATCCCGCTGTGGAAACGGCTGCAAATAGAGACACTCGCTTTAGTTGGTGTCGGGGATTGCATTAGCTTCAGCGAGCATCGGTGAAAAACTCGATACAGCGATCGCCCAGCGCTGCTATACTGAGTGACTGTAAATATCCCTTGCCGATGTGGCTCAGTGGTAGAGCACTCGATTCGTAATCGAGCGGTCGCGGGTTCAAATCCCGCCATCGGCTTCCCTCTCAAATACCTGAAATACCTTGATTCTAAAGGGTTTGGCGTCTCGACCGCTTAGTGTGGCGAGACGCATAGATTCTTGAAATTGGGTGTAGATGGACATGTTTAGGCCACTTTTTGGGGTAAGTTTGGGGTAATTAACAGGGGTCTACCACAGTCCACTTACCCCACTCCCCGCCATGCCTTCCCCCTCAACGACTCAGTCCAAGTCTCGCAAAGCGAAGAAAGGTACCGTCCAGGTCAAGAACTCCAACGACCGCTTGCAGTTAGTCTTTAGCTGGCAGCGCCAACGATACTACTTCAGCACCGGATTGCCTGATTCCCCCATCAACCGCAAGCTAGCCGAACAAAAAGCTCGTCAAATCGAGCTGGATTTCGTTTCGGGCAACTTTGACCCCAGCCTCGACAAGTACCGACCCGAGGTCGAACTGTCCGAGTCCCAGCGAAAGACTCCCGCGACTCCCAAGCTGCTCGATCTGTGGGAGCAGTATATGGAATACCGCACCCCCAACATTTCGCCGACCACCCTTAACAGCACCTATGAGCCCGTCGCCGCCCACATCCGCAAATGTAGGACTGACGGGTTGAAGAACCCGCTCAAATTTCGCACAGAACTTCTGAAGGTTACCACTGAATCGCAAGCCCGCCGGTCGCTGATGCAGATCTCAGCTGCCTGTGACTGGGGCCTCAAGCACAATCTGCTTCAGGAAAATCCCTTTTCAGGCATGTACCTGGACATGCTCCAATCGAAAGCGCCACCGCCTGTGGCCTTTACCGTCGAGGAGCGCGATCGCATCATCGCGGCTTTCGTCAACGACAGCCGACCAGGTACCGACTACCGTCACTACACCCCTTTCGTCAAATTCTTGTTCTGGACGGGGTGCCGCCCCTGTGAGGCGATTGGGCTGCGTTGGGGCAGTGTGCTGACCGACTGCAGCCGCGTGCATTTCCATGAAAGCATCGTTGAAATTTCAGGACGTAAGGTCAGACGCAAAGAGGACAAAACAGCAGTCAAGCGCTGGTTTACCTGCCCAGATAACTTGAAAGAACTCCTGCAATCCATTCGGCCTGAGCACCCAGATCCCGAAGCCTTAGGTGATTTCCGGGAAAGAAGGTACCAAATCAAGCAGGGCGAATCAGGATATCCCACTTGGGTAGCAAAGGATTGCGTTCTAACCTGCTCTCCACTGCTTTCATCGCTACTTTGGAAAGTGAGATAC
>NZ_JADEXE010000245.1 GCF_015207265.1 Nodosilinea sp. LEGE 07298
GTGGATGGGTAGGCGGGTGGATGGGTAGGCGATGGAACGGGAAGGTATTTTGTGAGTAGGTGATTAACTTCACGCGCCCACGCACTTACTCCCCCATTCCCCACTAATCCGGTTCTACTGAAGAAGCTGTCGCCCCGTAGGTCAGCATCCACTGCCGTAGTTTCTGAGTGAGGGCGCTGCGCTGGTTGATCAGATAAATGCTGACCAGGGTAAAGCTGACCCCCAACCACTGGAGCGAACTCAGGGTTTCAGCTAAAAACAGATTGCCAAACAGCAGCGCAAATACTGGGGTTAAAAAGGTGAGGGCGCTGAGGCTGGTGAGGTTGCCCTGCGCCGCTAAGAAAAAGAAAATACCGTAGGCCAGGGCACTGCCAAAGATAGTTGAGTAAGCGATCGCGCCCCAGTCTAGCCCCGTCAGCCCTTGCCAGGGCTGCACTTCCCCCAGGGCCGATAGGCCAAAGAGCGGTAGTCCGCCCAGCACCATGTGCCAACCCGTTGCCACCACCGGGTCAACGTGGCGGCACACATAGCGAATCAGAATGGTGCCCGTGGCCATCGACAGCGCCGCCAGCAGCATCAGCCATTCGCCGCCTTGCAGCAAAGTATTGAGGGCGGTGCCACCCGTCAGCCAGGTGGTATCACCATGGAAGAGGGCAAAAATCCACTCGTCGGGCAGCCCCAGCAGGCTAATACCCGCAATGCCCCAGAGTAGGCCAATCCAGCCGAGGGCACCAATGTGTTCGCCAAACAGGCCCCGCGCCATCACCGCCACCGCTAGAGGCTGTGAATCAATCATCACCGAGCCTAACCCGGCTCCGGTGCGCTGTAAGCCCGCCGCCAAAAAACCTTGAAAGAGGGTGCCATCGACCAGGGCAAAGAGCGCTATCCACAGCCAGCCCTGGCGGCTAATGGTTTGGGGTCGTCGCAGGAGCAAACCGGCGATCAGCACAACTGCCCCAGCGGGCACCAGCCGCATACCGGCCATGAAGAAAGGTGCCGTGTGGGGCATGGCACCTTTCATTGCCACCATAGCGGTGCCCCACAAGAAGAAGGGGGCAATCAGCACGATGGGATTGCGGGTGGCGGCTGTGGGAGCGGAGGCTGAATCCATAGAGAGAATAGATATGATAGTTAAGCACCGGTCAAGAGGGCGATCGCGGCGGCTAGAAAAGATTTCTTTAAGGAATGTTAACGCAGATCGAGATCGGGTGCCGTTGGCTAGGGCACGGCTCCAGGCTCCAGCGCTACCCCGTGCTGCCCCGGCACAGTGTGGTTTTGGCTACAATTGAAAGCTAGCTTCAGTCCCCAGATCGGGGCAGGTTGCCTACTGTCTAGCCTCAATTCGTTTAGGTTTGTTTTACCCCCTATGGTCTGGCCGTTTCCACCCCGTTTTCGCAAGTCCATTGCCCGCATTGAGGTCACAGGCGTCATCGCCGCCGCCACCCGCAAGCGAGTGCTCGAAGCCCTCAAAGAAATTGAGGAAAAGCGCTTTCCGGCTCTGCTGCTGCGCATTGATAGCCCCGGCGGTACCGTCGGCGACTCTCAGGAGATCTACACTGCCCTGCAGCGGCTCAAAGACAAGCTCAAAATTGTGGCTAGCTTCGGCAATATTTCTGCCTCGGGCGGCGTCTATATTGGCATGGGGGCCGACCATATTATGGCCAACCCCGGCACCATTACCGGCAGCATTGGGGTGATCTTGCGGGGCAATAACCTGGAGCGTCTGCTCGATCGCGTTGGGGTGTCGTTCAAGGTGATCAAGTCTGGCCCCTACAAAGATATTCTGGCCTTCGATCGCGAGCTGACCGACCCCGAAAAGTCGATTCTGCAAGAGCTAATCGACGTCAGCTACGGCCAGTTTGTCAAAACCGTCGCCGAAGCCCGTCGCCTCAGCGAAGACACTGTGCGCAGCTTTGCTGACGGGCGCATTTTTACCGGCGAACAGGCCCTGCGGCTGGGCGTAGTAGACCGCCTGGGCAGCGAAGATGAGGCCCGTCGCTGGGCCGCCGAACTGGTTGGGCTCGACCCTGAAAAAACTGAGTGCATTACCTTCGACGAGAAAAAACCGCTGCTGAAGCGGCTGGTGCCTGGTAACAGCAGCGTTACTTTAACAGGGTTCTCCGGCCTGCCCTATCCCCAGCTGGCCGTGCCCGCCCTCAATGCCACCCTTGAGTGGCTAGAGTTTGAGCGCTCCACCAGCGGACTACCCCTGTGGCTGTATCGCCCCTAAGGGGGCGTGGCTGCATCAGCCCTTAAGGCGTAGGCCAGATCGCGAGCCTGGTAGGATTAAGCGGTAAAATGCAAGTCAATTCTCTGCGCCAGTCGCCTATAGCGGTGCCTCTGGGGCCTTGAAGAATGACCTTTGGAGGTTACAGCGTGGACTGGCGAGTGTGGGCAATTCGAGGAGCGGTGACGGTACCAGAAAATACCGAGGGAGCCATTCGAGAAGCGGTAACCGAGCTAATGGATGCCTTAGAAGAGCGCAACCGGCTTGATCCAGCCTGCATCATCAGCGCTACCTTTTCGGTCACCCGCGACCTGGATGCGGTGTTTCCAGCGGCGATCGCCCGCCAGCGCCCCCAGTGGGACAATGTCGCCCTGCTCGATGTGCAGCATATGCACGTTGAGGGCAGCTTGCCCTGCTGCATTCGCATCTTGATGCACGTACAGCTGCCGGCGCTCCACAGCAAGGTAGAGCACGTTTACCTGCGTGGTGCCCGCGATCTACGCCCCGATTTAGTGGTAACGGGCTAACCTCTTGGTCAGGGTTTGGTAGGGGCACAGCATGCTGTGCCCCTACTTACCGTATTTTCCTGTAGATGGTTAATGTTTCTTTAGACGAATGCCCAAGAATAAGTCATAGAGAAATCCAAAGAAATCTTTCATCTGCAGCAGACCAAGGGATTGGGGTGAGCCTTTCTCATCGAGCAGAGGCTTCATCACCTCGTAGGTGGGCTTGTACTTGTACCAGGGCACCGAGGGCCACAGGTGGTGCACCAAGTGGTAGTTTTGGCCCATGATCAGCAGGTTGAGAATGGGGCTGGGATAGACGCGGGCATTCTTCCAGCGATCGCGGTCTTGAAATGGCCGATGGGGCAGGTAATCAAAAAACAGCCCTAGGGCAATGCCTACCACCAACGCAGGCGAAAACCAGTAGTTGAAGAGATAGCCCAAAAAGTCGAATCGCCAGGCCATAAATACCAGCAGACCTACCGCAAACCGGCCTAAAAACCACTCCAGTAGCTCCCAGTTTCGCCACAGCTGCCGCTTAAAGAAATAGATCTCGTGGTAGAAAAAGCGAGCCGCGATCAGCCACAGGGGGCCGCCGGTTGACACGAAATGGTCAGGATCGTTTTCGGGATCGTTGACGTGGGCGTGGTGCTGCAAGTGCACCCGCGTAAATACCGGAAACGAAAAACCCAAAATCAAGGCGCTGCCGTGGCCCAACAGGGCATTAACCACCCGATTACGATGGGCTGAGTTGTGGCTGGCATCGTGAATCACCGTCCCAGCCAGGTGCAGGGACAGGACATTCATCAAAAACACGCACCAGCCGACCCAGTGCCAGCAAAAATAACCCACCGTAGACAGACTCATTAGCCCAACGGAGGCTATGAACATGAGGCTGTTAAGGCTCAGACCGCCCTCAGTTTTAAGTAACTCAGGGGGTACTGTTTTTCGAATCGTCAGGGGCTCAGTTGCCGCCGACATGTTGCATCGCTCCTACACCAGTGTTTTCGGTAGTATACGTTACGACGCATAAACAATAAAGTTTTGTGACGCCTCCTCAAGGCTGAAGGTTCCACCACGCGTGTTGAGGGTGATGGAAGACATTGTTAGCCCTAGGTCGCGCCAGGCGGTTTATCTTCGGTAAAAACGCTGAAATTCTTGCTGGTTTTGGGGTTAGGCGTAAAGCCCCTCGGCATTCGTGCTACTATCCCTGTGCTTTACGGCTACCAACCTGTGAGCTTAATTAGGGCTTTAGGCGGTAGCGTTTTACTCTCAGTAGAGGTCGTTTATGCCCCTGCGCAACTCTGTTCGCCGCACCAAAATTGTTGCCACCATCGGCCCCGCCACCCAGGATGCCGATGTACTACGGGCGCTGATTGACGCTGGAGCCACCACTCTGCGACTCAACTTTTCCCACGGTAGCCACGACGACCACCAGCGCAGCATTCGTCTGATTCGCCAGATTTCCTTTGAGCTTAACCAACCCGTCGGCATTCTCCAAGACCTGCAGGGGCCAAAAATTCGGCTGGGTAAGTTTGAGCACGGCTCGATTGTGCTGGAGAAGGGCGATCCCTTTGTGCTGACTAGCGAAATCATTTTGGGTAACCAGGAGCGAGCCTGCGTCACCTACGACAAGCTGGCTCCAGAGGTGCCCACCGGGGCCACCATTCTGCTGGATGACGGCAAGGTGGAGATGCAGGTGGAGGCGGTTGATTTAGACGCCCAGGAGCTGCACTGCCGTGTGGTCGTGGGCGGCACCCTGTCAAACAACAAAGGGGTCAACTTTCCGGGGGTGTATCTCTCGGTGAAGGCGCTCACCGACAAAGACCGTGAAGACCTGCTGTTTGGCCTTAATCAGGGGGTTGACTGGGTGGCGCTAAGCTTTGTGCGCAATCCCCAAGATGTGCTGGAAATCAAGGAGATTATCGCTGCTGCCGGGAAGAATGTGCCGGTGATCGTCAAGATTGAAAAGCATGAGGCGATCGAGCAGATGGAGGCCATTTTGTCGCTCTCCGACGGAGTAATGGTGGCCCGGGGTGACCTGGGTGTAGAGCTACCCGCCGAGGAAGTGCCGATTTTGCAGAAGCGGCTGATTGCCATGTCTAACGCCCTGGGCATTCCGGTAATTACCGCCACCCAGATGCTCGACAGTATGGTATCGAACCCCCGCCCGACTCGGGCCGAGGTGTCTGACATTGCCAACGCCATTCTTGACGGCACCGATGCGGTGATGCTCTCCAACGAAACCGCTGTGGGCAAATTTCCGGTAGAAGCCGTGGCGACGATGGCTAAGGTGGCGGTGTGCACCGAGCAGGAGGGGCTGACGCTGGGCGATCGCAAGGGTAGTGGTGCTCGTTCCATTCCCAATGCCATTAGCCAGGCGGTGGGCCACATTGCATCACAGCTCAGCGCGGCTGCCATTATGACCCTAACCAAAAGCGGGTCCACCGCCCGCAACGTGTCGAAGTACCGCCCCGAAACGCCGATTTTGGCGGTCACCCCCCATGTCCATGTGGCTCGCCAGCTACAGCTGGTATGGGGGGTACGCCCCCTGCTGGTGCTCGATTTACCTTCTAGCACCCAGACCTTTCAAGCGGCCATGAGCGTCGCTCAGGAAAAGCACCTGCTCGACGATGGCGACCTGGTCGTGCTAACGGCGGGCACCCTCCAGGGCATCTCAGGCTCCACCGACCTGATTAAGGTGGATGTTGTTACCGCCGTTGTAGGGCGCGGCATGGGCGTGGGCGAAGCCTCGGTTAGCGGACGAGCGCGAATAGCCCACAACAGCCTGGATGTCAACGACTTTAACGACGGCGAAATTTTGGTGGTACCCGGCACCAGCGCCGAATTTGTTGAGTTGATTCGCCGAGCCGGAGGTATTGTCACTGAGGACGACAGCCCGACCAGCCACGCGGCGGTCATAGGGCTACGGCTAGGGGTACCGGTCATTGTGGGGGTTAAAAACGCTACCGAGATCATCCGCGACGGCAGCATTCTCACCCTCGATACCCGGCGGGGGCTGGTTTACTCAGGGGCTTTAGGTCCGGTCAAGAACGAGCCTGCTATGAGCCTGTAGAGGGCTCTGCCCAGACGTCATTGTCAGTTTTCCATAACAAAAGGCTTCAATGACATGTCATTGAAGCCTTTTGTTATGGTGAAGTATGGCGAGGGAGCAAAAAATGCGCCCCAGCTTTAACCTACTTATAAAGCTCAGTAGACAGGCGAAGTGCCAGAATACCAGGCAATAAAGCTACGGCCAGGGCAATAAAAATCTGAGTGTCTGAAAGGGGCATAAAAATACTCCTCGAAGCTGAGTGAATAACGCTTAGAAAGACGCTTGGTCTAGACCGATTGTTAACTAAGACGGGATCTTTCGCGAGGCTGGTCGACCTAACTGTTACAGAGCTTAATAGGAACTCAATCGGTCAGCGCTGATGTTTCTGGTCTAGGGATTAGCCCTAGTAGGCTGCTAGGCTGAAGGGCCACATCCACCGCTGTCTCAATTCTCTTGGTGTGCTAGCGATGCTTGATATAGATACAACTCAACCAGTGCGAGGTAACTTTGAGCGGCAGCTGCTGCGGGTGCAGCGCGACCTGCTGCGTATGGGAGCGCTGGTCGAGAACTCCTGCGTGCTGGCCCGGGACGCCCTGTGCGATCGCAATCTAGATGCGGCCCAGCGGCTCCACCGCCACGACAAGCAGATCGACCAGTTCTACCGCCAGATCGAAGTGGACTGCATGCATTTGTTTACGCTACAGGCCCAGCCCGAGGCCGAAGACCTGCGGCGGATCGGTGCATTTATGCAGCTAGTACGCGACCTTGAGCGCATTGGCGACTACGCCGAAGACCTGGGCGAAGTGGCGATTAAACTCTTTCCCTACCCGGTGCACCCCCTAATGGGACGCGTGCAGACCATGCTCGATCGCTGCCGGTCAATGGTGGCGATGTGTCTACTGGCTCTGTCTGACCTCGACGCCGAAAGCGGCCTAGAAATTAAGCGAAAAGACGACGCGATCGATACCGACTACGACGAACTATATGCCTTGCTGGCCCACCAGACCAACCTGACCGGTTCGGTCGAGCCAACGGTGCTGCTGGTACTAGCCATTCGCTACATGGAGCGGATCGCCGACCACGCCACCAATATTGGCAAGCGGGTGGCCTACATTGTCACGGGCGAACGGACCTGAGCTCGGCTACCTTGTACCCGATCTCAGGTCTGAGGATGGCCTCGCACCTTGTACCTCGCACCTGCTTCACAAAACGTTACCTGCCATTGACAAAAAGATTTGACAGCGGTCCATTTCCTGGGAAACTGTAGGGGTGACCTGTTCCCTTTTGCTAGAGGGGGCTAGCCCTCGCTGCGGGCCTGGCCTGGGGTCGTGGTTGCCATCGGCCGGGTTCATTTGCGATGTAGCAGCTACGGCTGTAGCAGTTACACTTGGGCGTTGGCGGTTCCAGTGGGCTGTCTTCTCGGCCAGATCTGGAGGCCAAAAGCCAGGGCATTAGGATCTGAAACCTTGCTTTAGGCCAGCGAATCGAGGTCGTTTCAGCTACAGCGTCAACCCCGGCTTCGTCGCTGCCTCGTTACCACAGGCGGCGGGCTGAAGTTTCCCTTTCGCTCTAACCGGCGCTCTCAACCGGGTCGGTGCCCCAAACCAGCCCAGGGCCACCAGTCATGAATAGTTTTAGGAATCAGTCGCTACATGGAACTCTCGATCGCGGCCTTACTGGCCAGCTTCGCCAAAGACAAGACCCACACCCTCAAGGGGTTGGAGAAAAAGCTGCACTGCAACGACGATGCCAGCCAGCGCGACCTGCAAATTGCTGTCGATGCCCTAGAGCGTTTGGGGGTGTTGGTCAAGGAGCGGGGCAAGTACCGCCGCGACCTGGCCGAAGACGTGATTGAGGGCAAGCTGCGCTGCTCTAGCAAGGGTTTTTGCTTTGCCATTCAAGACGAAGAGGGGGCCGACGATATCTATGTGCGCGAAAGCCAGCTGAATACGGCCTGGAACGGCGATCGCGTGCTGGTCAAGGTGACCAAGGAGGGCAGTCGTCGCCGCAGCCCTGAGGGCGAAGTACAGCTGATTTTAGAGCGGGCCAACGCCTCGGTGCTGGCCCGGGTCAAGCAGGAGGACGAAGACTACCGGGCCGTACCCCTTGACGATCGCCTCCTCTTTGAACTGGCCCTGGTGGCCAATGGGGGCGATCTGGCCGAAGCAGTCGATCAGCTAGCCCATGTCGAAATTGTTCGCTATCCCCTGGGTCAGCACCCGCCCCAGGGTCGAGTGGCCCAAATTTTGGGCAGCGACGCCGAAGCCGCTGCCGACATCGACATTGTCTACTGCAAGCACGACCTACCCCGCCAGTTCTCTAATGCAGTCCTGAACGCCGCCCAAAACTTACCCACCCGCGTGCTCAAGGCTGACAGCAAAGATCGCATTGACCTGCGCGAGGTGATGACTGTCGCGATCGACGGCCCCAACGCCCAGGTGATTGACGATGCCCTCAGCCTAGAGCGCACTAAAGCTGGCCAGTGGCGACTGGGCATTCACATTGCCGACATTTCTCACTACGTACCGGCCCATTCGGTGATCGATCAGGAGGCCTGCAAACGCGGCACCTCGGTCTATTTGGGCGACGAGGTGATCCCAATGCTGCCGCAGCCTTTGTCTGGCCCCCTGGGGTCGCTACTGGCGGGAAAAGATCGCCTCGCTATCTCCGTGCTGGTCACCCTCGACGACACGGGTGCGGTGCTGGAGTATGAGGTGCAGCCCACGGTAGTGACCGTAGACCACCAAATTTCTTACCAAGAAGCCCAGGCGGTGCTGGAGCGCGACAACTCAGACCTGATTAAGAGCCTGGGCATTAAGCCCAAGACCCTAAAAGCGCTAGAGCCGGTCTACGACCTGATGGATAACCTGCTCTACTTGAGCCAGGCGATCAAGCGGCAGCGGCTGCACCGGGGTTCCTTTGAGCTCAATTTGCCCGAGTATGACTTCCCTGCCGATGCGGGCGAGCCTTTGGCCCACTACCGATCGCCCAAGTTCCAGTACGACGACGAGGGGCTCCTGGGGGTGATGGTGACCGCCACGAGCCTGCCCTCTCGGCAGATTGTCACCGAGTGCATGCTGCTGGCGAACCAGCTGATTGCCCAGCAGCTCAAGGCTCTAGGGGTGCCCGCCATCTACCGGCTGCACCGCGCCCCCGACGCTAGCGACGTGCAGGAGTTGGTGAAGCTGGCCGAGAATATGGAGATTCAGCTCACCCTCGACGATGAGGCGGCCCCCCAGCCCAAAGACTACCAGCGGTTTGTGGAGCAGTTCGCCGCCTCGGGGGCCGAGAAAATTCTCACCTACCTGCTGCTAGAAACCATTCAGCCCGCCTTTTACAGCACCCACGCCAACCTGCACTTTGGGCTCGCCCTTACCGATGGCTATACCCACTTCACGTCGCCGTCGCGGCGCTATGCCGATCTGCTGGTGCACCGCATTCTCCACGCGGTGTTTGAGTCGGGCCGCGATCGCCGCTCCACTCGCTCCAAAGACCCGGCCAACCTGCGCCACAGCTCCTGCCAAGGACAGGTCAACTGGAACGTGCTGCCCCCCGACATTCAGCACGAGCTAGAAGACGATCTGCCCCGGATCGCCATTCACCTAACCGAGCGAGAGCGCCTGGCCCAGGAGGCTGAATCAGACCTGGAGGGGTTAAAGAAGGCTGAGTTTATGCGATCGCATACCGGCGAAGTCTTCCACGGCCTGATTACCGGTGTACAGTCCTACGGCTTCTTTGTCGAAATCGAAGAACTGCTGGTCGAAGGCCTCGTCCACGTCAGCTCGCTCAAAGACGACTGGTACGAGTACCGCGCCCGCCAGCAAAAGCTGGTTGGCCGCAAAAACCGCCAGCAGTACCGCCTCGGCGATAAAGTCGATGTACAGGTCAAGAGTGTTGACTACTACCGCCAGCAGATTGATCTCGTCGCCGTTGGTGGCGGCAGCCAGGCCCCCGAAGACGAAGACAACAACTACAGCGAAGACGATAACGGCGAGCCCATCAATGGCGATGACCGCGGACGCGATGAGAGTGAGTAAGGGGTGGATGGGTTAGGGGTGGATGAGTAAAGGGTGGATGGGTAGATGAGTTAGGGGATGGGGTGATGAATTAGCTCCAATTCCCCTGGCTCGTTAGGATGAAGAGGGCAAGAGCTCTACGGGTTAATGGTGTACCAGGTAGCCAGGTTTCGACTTCGCTCAACCTTCGGTGATCGAGGGCTGAGCTAAGTCTAAGTCCGGTCAGCAGGTACCTTATTTTCTTGCGAGTCCTCAAAAGCGTTAGAAGCTACCAAACAGAGCGCTAACCCTTCAATTCACCCATCCGCCCATCCACCCTTCACCCATCCACCCAAATGC
>NZ_JADEXE010000246.1 GCF_015207265.1 Nodosilinea sp. LEGE 07298
AATGAGGGGTGCGAGCGAATGGGTGGGAGATGGGAGAAGTTGAAAGGAGGCGGGGTAGAAACCGGGTTTCTGCGGTAGATGCGGCTAGAACCAGAGGGTTAGGGCTAGAAACCCGGTTTCTGAGCTACAAAGCGCTCACGGCATCCATCGGCACTTCTTCGATGCGCAGGTCGCGCTTGATGGCAAACTGATCCAGATATTTCAGCGGATCGTCGGGATCAAACTCAATGCCGTCAAAGAGATGGCTGGGGCGGCGATCGCGGCCAATGTCCAGCATCCCCAGCTCGCGGGCAGCCTGGCCAAAGATATCGGCCCGCTTCACCCGCTCGGCCACTTCCAACCAGTTGCGAGGGAAGGGGGTGATGCCCCAGCGAGCCATTTGGGTCATCATCCACACCGCCTCCGATACGTCAGGGCAGTTGGCCTTGCCTGTGAAAAACTGAATATAGTTGAGCACCGGCTCGGGTGCGCTGCCGTCGCCCCGGTTGTAGGGGTCTACAAAGCCCTGGCGAATGTGGGTCTCGTCGGCCCCCACGTACTCGGGCTGGGCCAGCAGCTCGGCAATTTCTTCGCGGTTGCGGCGATCGTCGCAGTACTCGCAGGCTTCTAGCAAAGCCTTAACCAACGCCACGTGGGTTTTGGGATACTGGTTGGCCCAGGCTTCGGTGACGCCCAGCACTTTTTCGACGTGGCCGGGCCAGATGTCATTGTCGGTCGCCATCACCACACCCAGCCCTTCGCTGACAGCGCGAGCGTTCCAGGGCTCGCCCACGCAGTAGCCGTCGATGGAGCCCGACTTGAGGGTCGAGACCATTTGGGCGGGCGGAATCACCGTGACGCTGACGTCGCGATCGGGGTCGATACCGCCGGAGGCCAGCCAGTAGCGCAGCAGCAGGTTGTGCATCGAGGTGGGGTGCACCGCCGCCAGGGTGTGCACCTGGTCGGGGCGGCGCTCGATCGCCGCTTTGAAGTCGGCTAGCGATCGCACCCCGGCTTCAAACAGGCGCTTGCTAAAGGTGATGGCGTTGCCGTTGCGGCTGAGGGTGAGGGCGCTCACCATCGGTCTGGGTCGCTGGCTGCCGTAGCCCATAGTCATGCCCAAAGGCATGCCCGCCACCATCATGGCGGCATCGAGGCGGCCGGTGGCCACGCCATCGGCGATCGCGTTCCAGCTCGGCTCCCGGTTCAGCGTCACATGGCTGAGGCCGTGGGCTTCAAACAAGCCCTTTTCTTTGGCGACGACCAGGGGCGCGCAGTCGATCAGGGGAATAAAGCCTAGCTCCAGGTTGACCTTCTCTAAACCGTTGGCAGCCATCGCCACCACGGGCTTGGCCTTGTGCAGCTTGGCCCGCTTTTGCTGGTTGAGGAAATAGACAATCTCGTTGCGCAGGCTGTAGTAGTTGGGGTGCTTGACCACCTCCATGCGCTCGCGGGGCCGGGGAAAGGGCACGTCGACAATTTGACCGACGTGGGCTTCGGGGCCGTTGGTCATCAGCACAATGCGATCGCTCAGCAGCAGCGCTTCATCCACATCGTGGGTGACCATCACGCAGGTAACTTCGTTCTCTTGGCAGATCTGCATTAGCTGCTCTTGCAGACCACCGCGAGTCAGGGCATCCAGCGCCCCAAAGGGTTCGTCGAGCAGCAGCAGCTTGGGGCGAATCGCCAGGGCGCGGGCGATCGCCACCCGCTGCTTCATACCGCCGGAGATTTGTCCGGGGCGCTTGTTCGCCGCCTTTTGCAGACCCACCATCTCGATATGGTGGTCGATCATGCGATCGCGCACCGGCTGAGGGTGCTTTTTCATCACCCGGTCTACGGCTAAGGCAATGTTTTCGCGCACCGTTAGCCAGGGCAGCAGCGAATAGTTTTGAAACACCACCATGCGATCGGGGCCAGGTTCGGTTACCTGTCGCCCTTCTAGCACAATGCCGCCCGCGCTGGGCTGGTCTAGCCCCGAGAGAATGTTGAGCAGGGTCGATTTACCGCAGCCCGAGTGGCCAACCAGCGATACAAATTCTCCCTTGTGAATTTGCAGATCGATATTTTTGAGGGCAATGTATTCGCCTCCGGTCGGTAGCTTAAAGACGCGATCGACGTGGTCAACTTCTACAAATACAGCCATGGTGCAACAGAGATAGAGTGCAGGTAGGGTGGGCACTGCCCACCACAAACATCAGGCAGAATCACAGATTTAGGCCAACGCGGCACTGCAAAACCGTGGGGAGTTTGGCTTTCGGCGGCGCGGGAGAATGGTGGGCGGTGCCCACCCTACTGTTTTTGTTCTTCGGGTAGAACCAGGCCGCCGACAAACACGATTAGGCGATCGAGCAGCAGACCGACAATGCCCACGTAGACGATCGCGATAATGATGTCGCTAATCCGAGAGCTGTTCCAGGCATCCCAAATAAAGAAGCCAATACCCACGCCGCCAATCAGCATTTCTGCCGCTACAATCGCTAGCCACGAGAGGCCAATGCCAATTCTCAGGCCGGTAAAAATATAGGGCACCGTGGCCGGAAACAAAATTTTGAAAAAGTATTGAGATTTAGACAGCTGGAGCACCCGCGCTACGTTGTTGTAGTCCTGCGGAATTTGCCGCACCCCTTCGGTAGTGTTAATAATAATGGGCCAGATTGCCGTAATAAAAATCACGAAAATAGCGGAGGGAGTGGCCTGCTGAAACGCCGCCAGCGAAATCGGCAGCCAGGCCAGGGGCGGCACCGTGCGCAAAATCTGAAATAGCGGATCCAACGCGCTGTACATCAACGAGCTGGTGCCCACCAAAATGCCCAGGCCAATACCCACAATCGCAGCCAGAGTAAAGCCCAGGGCTACCCGTTGCAGACTGGTAAAAACCTGCCAAAACAGACCTTTATCGGTACCGCCGTAGTTAAAGAAGGGGTTGACAATCAGTTCCCAGGTGTCTTGCACAGTGCGTACCGGGGTGGGTAGGTTGGCGTTTGGCCCCATGGTGAGCACCTGCCAGATGGCCAGAAAAATGAGGATGGCGACCAGGGGCGGAATCAGCCCTTTGAGCCAGTTCAACGCCTGACCGCTGAGGTGTTGTAGGTTAAAGCGCGATCGCGCCGGACGAATATCGAGGGGTGCTGTCATGGTAGAACGCTCTCCAGGGCGTGCGGCAGGTGAGGAAAACGAAGAAAACTTTGACTTTTGAATGGGGGCTTTTGGATTTTCCCGACCGGGTGGGGGTAGGGCAAGTCCCGCTTTGGATTCCCCTCTCCCCAAGGGAGAGGGGCTGGGGCTAAGGGTTTAGGTGGGCAGTGCCCACCCTACGGCAGGGTTACACTCGCTTGATTGCCAGGCTATCCAGATAGGCCTTAGGATTTTCGGGGTCAAAGGTGGTGCCGTCGAAGAAGGTTTCAACGCCACGAGAGGTGCTCTCAGGGATCATCGCCTCTTGCCCCAGGGCCGTTGCCGCCTCGCGCCACAGATCTTCGCGGTTGACCGCATCGACCATGGCCTGAGTATCGGTATCGGCAGGTAGATAGCCCCAGCGAATGTTCTCAGTTAAGAACCACAGATCATGGCTCTTGAAGGGGTACGAAGCATTGTCGTTCCAGTACTTCTGCATCAGGTCGGGCAGCTCCTCAACCTGTTCGAGGCCAAAGTCGTACTTGCCCTGGGAGCGATCGATAATATCTTCGAAGGGCACGTTAAACCAGGCCCGTTCTGCCAGAATCTGGCACATTTCTTCCTTGTTCTCGGGCTGGCTGCACCACATCTGGCCTTCCATAGTGCCCATCAGCAGTGCCTTGGCCGCCTTTGGGTTGGCATCGACCCAGTCGGCCCGCATGCCAAAGGCTTTTTCGGGGTGGTCTTTCCACAGCTGGCCGGTGGTCAGCGCGTTGTAGCCCAGGTCCTGGTTCACCATCTGCAAGGGCCAGGGCTCGCCCACGCAGAAGGCATCCATGTTGCCCACTTTAACGTTGGCCACCATCTGGGGCGGGGGCACCACAATGGTCGAAACATCTTGGTCTGGGTCAATGCCGCCTGCGGCCATCCAGTAGCGAATCCAGAGGTCGTGGGTACCACCGGGGAAAGTCATGGCGGCCTTCAGCTCTTTGCCTTCTGCTTTGCGCTTGGCAAAGGCCTCCTTGAGGGGGGCACTATCGACGCCGACCTTCAAATCGGTGTAGTCGTTAGACAGGCAAATGCCCTGGCCGTTGACGTTGAGGCGAGCCAAAATGTACATCGGCACCTTGTTGCCGTCGGTCACAATACCTTCAGAAATCAGGTAGGGCATGGGGGTGAGAATATGTGCCCCATCGATACCGCCGCCGCCAGACCCCAGCACCAGGTTGTCGCGGGTGGTGCCCCAGGAAGCCTGCTTCTCAACCGACACGTCGGTCATGCCGTACTTATCGTAGAAACCCTTGACCTTGGCGATAATCAACGGAGCCGAGTCAGTCAGGGCGATGAATCCTAGCCTAGCGGTGGTGGTTTCGGGGGCATCGGCGGGGTCAAGCGCTACTTCCGTCGACTCTGAGGCCTGGTTAGACCCACCCTGGCTACAGGCATGGAGCAGCACGGTACCCACTGCAGCGGTGCCAGCGGTCGTCAAAAATCTACGGCGATTGAGTCGAGTCATGTTGCATTCACTCCAGGGTTATGCAAAGCGGTAAATACAGAAAATGATCAGAATATCGGCTGATCGCCGTTGGGCTAATTTCTGTGCTAATTACACAGAGGTTTTAGAATTCACCTATTTTTTGTTCTGCTGGGGCTTTGCGCTACTGAGGTTAAGCTTTTGATTTCCATAGAAACAGAGATTGCCCAGCAAAAATGTGGCCACGTTGGCAGAACAAATGGAATATAGATGATTATTTGAGCAGAATCTGGCTGAAGACAAGTCTCAGAGCAGCAGCACCATTAGGTCAATACTGAACCAAGCAGCAGATTCCCAAGAGGCTCAGACCATGTCGGCGAAGTCGAGTTTGAGTTTTATAAAACCGTATCTCCGCGATTTTTTACTTAATTGGGCTTACTAAATACCGAGTCAAAACCAACATTCATGCGCTCTTGCATCCCGGCATTTGAATTTAAGTTATTCAAACTCTGCAACAGATTTTGTATTTTTAGTTACGCTTTGCAATCAGCCATCCATTTATCGCATGAACAACATGTAAATTTTGCATAATCTTCCGGAAAGTCCGCGATCGCAGCGCATCAAGTACCCCGATCGCAACCCTACCAAACCCTGGCGATGGGGGCGATCGCGGCGTTGCGATCAGCTGAGATTAGCGCCGAGGGATAATGGCAAGTTTCTTGAGCCCGGCTAAACGGCGGCTCAGGCGCGAACTGGATACCCCCTTTCCGTGCAGTGGTCGCTCCAGCGCTGAGTCCGATCTATAGCTGTAGCCAATCGGATTAGGACGTCTGTCAGACGAGCGTTCAAACGTTTGAACGTTTTCAGGATTGATTGATGTCCTAACCCAGGTGACTCTGGCTATATCAATGCTGATGGCTTTCTGCAGGCGGCTTCAGCAGGTTTAGCCGCCACGAAAGAGGCCGGGTCCCCTTGAAAATGCCAGCGCTGATGGCACTCCCCCCAGGAACCCGGCCTCTAGACCAGAGATTTTCCGCAATGCGCGACTTGCTTGGATCTACAAAAACTTGTTGGCCATACCGATTAGCCCCGCCATCTGGCCCAAGTCAACCTCACCGGAGAGCACTTTTTGCAGCAGCCCGCCGCCTCTGTTATTTGACCCCTTGACCAGAAACTGGGCGATTAGCGGGGTGACGCTTTTGACCATGGCTGGGTCAGCCCCGACTCTCTGGGCGATCGCGCTAATTTGGTCTGACGCTAGCAGCTGCTCCACTGCGCCAGTCGCCGCTACCGATTGCAGCACCCCCATCAGCGCCCCCGGATTGCCCTGGCCCTTGGCCTGAAGCACACTCTGCAGGTTGTTGGCGATGCCGCCAATTTTGTCGTTTTCCACCGGGGCGGTGTTAAGACTACCCAAAATCGAGCCCATCAAACCGCCGCTGGCTTCGGTATCTTGGCTGGCGATCGCCTGATTGACCATACCCATCAAATCCATTGCATTACCCTCTATAGCCTGTTTCGAATAGGCTAAGCCCTTTCACCCTGGGCAGCAAGGGCAAGGATGTAGAAGAGCTACTCCAGATCCAACAGGCTGAGCTGACGAATGGTAGGGTCAGTCGCGGCGGCCTTAGACTTTCGCCGCCGCGACTTGGGCGGTTGAATGGCGACATGGGCCACAAACCAGGTACGTAGGGCCGCCGCCTGCTCAGGGTCCAGATTGGCCAGGGGTAGCGCTGCCGGAAACAACTCATCAACGAGTGCTGCGGCCCAAACGACCTCACCGCCGTAAAGGTCAGTGCCAAAGGGAGTGAGATCTGAGGGCATGGGAGCCAAAAACGGCAGCAGGTTGCTGGCGTTGAGAAACTTGCCCCGCTGGGCTTCGAGCTGTTTGACCCGGCGCTGGCGGGCCGCTTTGTAGTTGAGCATGGGGGCCGGGTAGCCCGAGAGCGTCGGTGGGCTGCCAAGCTGGCTCGCGGGCACATCGGCTAGCTCGGGCACCCAGCGCTTAATGAAGTCGCCCTCGGGATCACAGCGGTCTACGGCCACCTGGCCGGGGTTGTAAATGCGAGTCCAGGTTTTGTCGACGCAGTGGGTGACGCCCGACTGCATGGCCCACTGGTAATGGTCAATGGGGCAATCGCCGTCGATCAGGTGGCGCATAAAGTGCAGTGCCCCGTAGCGCCAGTCGATGCCGCCCAGGTTGCTCAAAAAGCTGGCGTAGATAGCCCGCGTGCGAAAATTTAGCGCCAGATAACCGCCGGTGGCCTGCAGGCAGCGAGCGGCGGCATCCACAATCGGGAAGCCGGTTTGCCCGGTTTGCCAGGCGCGGTAGAGGTCGGCATCAAAAGCCCAGCCGTCGTCGTCAAAGATGCTGTAGAGCGATCGCAGCTCTAGCTGGGGCAAATAGCGAAATCGCTGGGTAAACCCGTTGCCCCAGCGCAGCCGCGAGATCAGCTGCTGATGGCTACGACGCAGGCGGTGGTCGCCCAAATCGGGGGCTTGGCGAATGGTCTGTACGCACTCCCGCACCGAGATAACACCAAACTTGATGTGGGGGCTGAGGCCCGTGGTGGCCTCGGCGCTGGGGTAAGAGAGCTGCCAGTAGTAGCGATCGGCCTTGTCGATCAAAAAGCCTTGCAGCAGGGCGCGGGCAGCGGCAGTGCTAGCGGGGGGAATAGGCTTCTCGTCGGCCTGGTGGCCCAGAACCTCTAAATTGGGCAGGGGGGCGCTGGTGAGATCGGGGGGCACCAGCACCTCGGCTGGGGTGGGCACCAGAGGCTGGCCCATCTCGCGGTGCCACAGCTCGCGGTAGGTGGGATAGGGCACCAGGGCTTCGATACTGGCGGCAGGTTCAAACCAGCGAATTTTCATCTTCTGCTGGGCCAGCGCCCGGTTGAGACGAGCATCGCGCACCCGGCCATAGATGCGCTCAACATCAGTGTGGGCGTAGATGCCGTCGGCCCCACTTTCTTTCACCAGCTCGGGCAGCACCTGCACCGGATCGCCCGATCGCACAATCAGCCGTCCACCCAAAGCCTTTAAATCTGTGTCCAGCGCATGCAAGGCGGCCAGCAGGAAGGCTACCCGAGCCGACCCAGTCTCGGGGTGATGCAGCAGGGCGCGATCAAAGATAAAGACAGGCACCACCAGGCCCCGCCGAGCCGCCCGCAGCAACGGCTCGTGGTCAGCCACCCGCAGATCGCGACGAAACCAGACAATGGTTGTGTTCATAGGGGTTGAGCCGGGGCCACCGCAGCCCGAATGGAGTCAGATAGGTCAGATTTAATGGGGCGATCGCGCTTCTCAAACCGTAACAAAAAAACCTAACCCTTTCCGCTTGTCAGATAGTATTTCTGTACTATACTTGTACTCATCAATTACTCCTGCTCTCTGCGCTGCCCACTGCCGCTGTTCCTCCGGCGGTCGTAACGGCAGACAATGTCTTCCCTAGCCTGCAGACGCTGCTGGTGCCAGTTTCTGATGCTCATGGGTTCTTTACCCACGGGTAGCTAATAGGTGGTGTTCCCAATTCTAATGCCACGAAATGGGCTGGCTAGGGTTCAGGTCTTTGCCCCTGGTTGCTATACCCGGCAGAGTTGGGAGCCCCCTGATTCCCATTCCCCAACAGTAGATAGCAAAGGTCAAGCCATGGATCAACGCTCGTCTTATCCGGTTTCGTCGCACTATCGGCCCCAGAGTTCGCCCCAGAATTCTCCCCAAAAATTGCCTCTAGGGCATGCCCAGGGTGCTTCGCGCCGGTCGTCACACCGATCGCACCGATCGCACCGATCGCACCGATCGCCGCAGAACTGGGCTTCGCCACAGGCTGGCCCTCGCCCCTATCCGGCCCCAGCCGTGCGGATGAGCGGTCGGGTCCATGGCGAGGCTGCATCCCGCCCCCAACCTCGCCAGGTACTGGTGGCAGGCGGGTCGGTGCTGGCGCTGGCGGCATTATTAATCACGCCCAATCTCAATCAGGAGCAGGCTCAAGAGGCCGGGGCTTTTACCTGCATTCGACAAGAACAGCCCAAGTCGCTGGTGTCGCGCGACCAGGTCAAAAAACTGCTGGAAACTGAGCTACAGGCTACCAAAGTGACGGTGCAGGAGTTTCTCAATGCGCCCTACTGCGTGCTGTCACCCGGCAAAACCGAGGCGGGCCTACCGGCTGAACGAGAGGCCTATCCCCTGGAGTTTGACCCCCAGACCTGGCTGGTGGTGCTCTACGACGGCGATCGCTACATTGGCTACGACTTTAGATTTCGCTAGGGACTGTCATCAATTGTGGGTAAAGCCGGTTCCCCAGGTCTCTAAGCAGAATTGATGACTCGCCCTAGGGGTTGGGGCTAGGCATACCCTGGCGCGTGGTTCTTCTCTGAAGTTCTTTGCTAAAGTGGCAGGGCAAATTCGCTTAGTCCCCAGGGGTATTGCCAAAGTGGTGCAAAACAAGCTGCTGCTGAAGAAACCCCCGCTGCCGCTGATGGTGGCAGCGGCTCTGCTGTTTATTGGTGGCGGTATTCTTAGCTTTTGGGTCGCTGCCCGCCGGGGCCAGTTAGCTAAAACCCTGCCCGCTGGGGCCAACGCCATTCCGGCTGATGCGCTGGTGGTGGTTGCCCTCTCTAGCGATGAGGCTCAGTGGCGGCGGCTGCGCCAGTTTGGCACCGAGGCCACCCAGGCCCAGTTTGAACAGCTTTTAGTGCAGTGGCGCGATCGCCTGCTGGCTGACCAAAATCTCACCTTTGCCCGCGATATTCAACCCTGGGTTGGCCCTGAAATTACCCTGGCGGTGCTGCCTGATGCGTCGCCCCCCACTGACCTGCCGCGCTCGCTACCAGCCCCCGAGCTAGCCCTTAGTTCTAATGTGGTGATGGTGTTGCCCATTGCCGATGCCAACCGTGCCCAAAATGACCTGGGCGATCGCCTGGGCCAGGCCAATCAGGTCGAAGATGCCCCCTACCGAGGAGTGGCCCTACAACAGATTGAAGGTTCGGCAGAAGCCCCCCTCTACGCCGCCGTACTAAGTGCCAATACAGCGGTGCTTAGCCCCCAGCTACCTTTGCTCAAACGGGCGATCGATACCTATCGAGGCGGCGAGTCTTTAGTCGATCGGCCTGGGGTAGGCAAAGCCTTTGAGCAAATTACCGAAACCCGTCCCTTGGCGCGCTTCTACGTTGATGTACCCGCGCTGGCCGAAACCGTAGCTGAGGCCGCTGATCCACCTATTGCCCCCAGTCGCCTGCGTGCCTTTCAAGCCCCCCGGGGGTTAATAGGGGTCGTGACCGTTAAAAATCGCGGTGTAGCTCTGCAGGGGGTGAGCTGGCTAGAGCCAGGTGCTCAAACCTTTGCCACCGGCAACCAGGCTGACCAGATGCCCCAGCGGCTGCCCACGGATACGCTGCTGGCCATCTCCGGGGGAGACTTTCAGCAGTTTTGGGACGATTTTCAAGCCGGGGAGCAGTTCTCGGCCCTGTTGCCGGTGCGGGCCGAGGATGTGGCCTTGGGGCTACAGTCTGCCACCGGCCTGAGTCTGGAAGAAAACCTGCTGCCCTGGATGGCAGGGGAA
>NZ_JADEXE010000247.1 GCF_015207265.1 Nodosilinea sp. LEGE 07298
ATATTGCGATCGCGACGACGTTGCCAGCTAAAGGCAGCCCCCACCGCACTGAGGGGAATGGCTAGCAGGTTCCACCACGACGCAGCTGTGACCCCCGCCGCCGCCACCACCACCGAGCAAATGCCCAGCGTGACCAGCCCTTGTACCAGCCCCCGCAGCAGCCGGGAGTCTTCAATTTCCTCAGGAGGAATGGGCCTGGCTAAAGGAGAAGAGGCCAGCCAGCGCGAAGCGACCATAGACATAACCGAGGTAGGGCCGACTCCATGCTAACCGCTGGGCCAGCCCCTGCCCAGAGGCACTCAGCTAGTCGCCAACCATTACCTGAAAGCTCAGCGGTACCCCTTGAGACTGAGCCAGGCTGATATCTAGCCGCAGCACTGCGCCGGGCTGAGTCACTAGGCGCAGCACCAGCTCGCCGGGGGTAGAGCGCTCCGACCCGGCGGTCTCACCCAAGCCGGTCAGCACCAGACTGCCGCCTTCTGGCAGTACAGCTTTTACCTCTATCTGGGGCTGGTTGTAGGTAGCCTGCACGGTCAGCAGACCCGAGGTGGTCAACCAGGACTGCTGTTGGCTCGGATTGTCCTTAGATACCGTCAGCGATAGGGCTTCAAAAATGCCCTGGGCAGCTAGCATAGCCAGCGCCACCTGCTGTTGGGGAGAGGCCGTGGCATAGTCGACCTGGGCCAGGGTATCGGTTTGGGCCGACCGGTAAGCTGGCCGAGCCACTAGACCCGCAATATATTCCAGAGTTTGGGGCTGGTCAGGAAACAGCCCCTCGACGGCAGCCACCAGCCGCCGACCGGTCTGGCGCATGTCGTCGGCCACCTGCTGGCACTGGTTTAGCAGGTTAGCCAGTACATCTTCTGGCACCCCAGTGGGAACCGAAAGATTCTTGAGATGGTCTAACCAAATGGAGGCGGTACCGGACTGTAGGGCGTCGGGATAGTCCTGTAGTCCCTTCTCCCAGGGAAATAGCGGCGGACGGTGGGCAATTTCTTGCCGCAGGCGGCGCTTCAAAAGGGCTTCAAAATGAGGTTGCACAGTGGATAGGTCTCCAGAGTCAAAGACAGGGTTATACGTGGCGTTGCTCGCGTTGTCAGTTGAAGCCGCTGGCGCTGGGGTAGATTCGTAACCAGGGTAGACCGTGGGAGCAGGCAAGATCTCTGGCTCAGCCGACTCAGCGTTAACAGCGGGAGAAAAACGAGTTCCTGATGGTGAGTCATCCGCCGAAAGTGGCTCTAGCAAAAGCTTTAGCAAGAGGTCTTCGAGGATATCTGAATCTCTATTCATGGCCTGCTGTAGTCTGTCCGGATGGATGTTTGATGGATAATTAAACGTTACGAATCTCCCAGGCTTGCTCTAGCAGCTTAGTCCACTGCTTTTGAAACTGGGTGGTAGTCATGCCCAAAATTTTAGCGGCTTCGCCATCGGCTATGCCCTGCTGTTTGAGATTCAGCAGCTTGCTCTGCTTGGTGTTCAGAGCGTCTTGCAGCTGCTGCCACTGCTGGGCCGTTAGCCCTAGGTTGGTCTCTAGGCCCGCCTCTAGCCACTCGTGCACCAGTTCCCAGTGGTGGGAGAGGGCAAAGCGCAGCAGGTGGTACTTGAACCGCTGCTGTAGGTAGTCGCGCTGGCGCGGCGTGAGATTGAGCAGCGACTCAATTTCCTGGGTGGGCAGGTCGAGCAGCCGCAGGGTAAAGTAGTCGGCGCACTCGTCCTGGTTGCGTTCTTTGAGGTAGGCCAGTAGCTCTTCGACCACCCGCCCCCGCAAAGAGTTTTCAGGCAGGTCGTCAGCCTGGGCAATCATTTCTTCGCGCACCCGCTGGTGCGAGGCCGCTGGGCGCACATCGTCGCCCTCGCCGCCGTAGTCGGTGGCCTGCTCGATATCGATCGCCACTTCGGGGGGCTGCTGCTTAGAGAAGGTCTGAGCCCGCAGAATGATCAGCTGCTGACTGCGCCGACCGGGCAGCGGAATGCGCCGCTTGCCGTAGCGCTCGGAAAAGGCCATGAACTCGGCTAGCTCTAGCAGCGTGCGAGGCTGGTAGCGATCGCCGAGCTGGTTTTCGCGCCGAAAGGCGTTTAGCGCCTCGACATAAAAGCCCTGCAAGAAATCTTCGATCAGCGCCAGACGGGCCTGGTAGCTGGTCTGCACCTGGGGCGGCGTAATGTAGCGGTAGACAATGGCGCTGAGGGTGCTGTGCAGCTCCACTCTGCCCTGCCGAGACCCCAGGCTGTAGTACTTAATACACTGGTCAAGCCGGTGCTTGCCCAACGATCTGGCCCAGGCCTCGACATCGCCCGAAGCCTGAATGCGATCGCTTTCATTGCATATGCGATGCACCTCCTCGGCCAGGCGCTCGGCCATGACCCGGCACCCGGCTTCTGAAGCACCGGTACCAGTCTTTAAATCTTGGTAGAAAAGCTGACTAAGCGAATCCACACTCACTGCACAGATACCCTGACTCAATCTGGCTATCCTCAAAAAGCTACACAAATCCGTGAAGCGATATTCAGGTATTTACTGACATGGTGGATGCGCCCGCTGCAACCCTGGAATGGGCGATCGCCTTTGACTAGCCCAAACATACAGACTCAACTACGCTGAAAAAGTTCAGGCCTGGTAGATTAGCGGCCTAGGGTTGCAAGCTACTCAGCAGTCTAGCATCTGTCCGTAATTTTATGGATGCGGGGCCACACACCCCCCTGCGCTAAAGTGAGGCTAGATTCGGACGTAACGGCAGGCTATTGCCCCCAGCCCTACAGGCCCATGACCAAGGTTCAGCCCCAGGCTGGCCCACAAAAAACACTCGGTACCCGCTTATGGATCTTGACGCCCAAATTGCCTCCCTCCAGCAAAGCGCCCCCAACGATGGGGTCACAGCCAACGCTATTACCACCATTGCACCGACTCTGACGGCGATCGCAGGCCAGCTCAAGCACGAGCAGTACTACGTGCTGCAAACCCTAGAGCAGGGCTGGATGATGACTACCCTCAGCAACCGCAACCAGCCCAACAGCCAAAAAAATATTGTCTACGCCTACCCCACCCTGCAAGATGCCGCTACCGGCCAGGCGACCATCAAAGACCCTCAGGTGATGGCCCTGCCGGTGCCTGTCGTGCACATCCTGTTTCAGCTCCTGGCCATGCAGCCCATCGATAGCCTGATCTTTTTTGAAACCCCTGGCCAAATCGGCCAGGGCGTAGAAATTCGCCGCCAGGATATGCAGGCCCTAATTCAAGCCCAGCTTCAGCAGGCTCAGCAGAGTAATCCTATCCCCCCTGACATGGCTTAAAGCTGACCTCTGAAATAAACCTGACGCTGCAACACTAGCCAGACTACGTACTCAGTTCCACGATCGCCTACAGCGTGAACGGGGCCAGGGGCGCAATATCGGGATCATGGCCGCCAATCTGGTTCGTGCGCAGTACCCAGAGGGCGGCTCCGTGGCTGAGACAAAGCTGAGTCATGGTGTCACTGGCTTTACGAGGCAGCATGGTGCGCCAGCTCAACAGACCCCGCCCCAGAGTCTTCAGCGGAAAGTCTGACAAGTTACTGCCCAGAGATTCTTGCTCGTCGGCCCAGTCCGCTCGGGCGCTGCCAAAGGGGAGCAGCTTTTTCTGAAGGTTGCGGCGCAGGTTGAGGAGCTGCTGAAACTGCTTGGCCTGGTCGGGGTTTTGGGCTTCCCAGGCTTTGAGAGTGGTTCGGTGGGCCATGACGGCGGCTTCTATGTGAATGGCGCTAGCGTACATGGCCTGATTAGAGTCTTGGGCGCAGTTGTTGGCGGGGCCAACGTAGGTGACGCCTGTGCCATCGCCCGTGCGGTAGCGGGCTGTCATCAGCTCTAGCTCCAGGCGCAGCTCATCGAGGGCCGACCAGAGGCTGCCACTGAAGTCGAAGGGCTGGGTATAGGCGGGCAGCTTGATCAAAATATCCGATACGGGCCGGGTGCCCATAAAGCCCCACTGGCGATCGCCCATATACAGCGACCAATCCAAAGTGCCCGCTACCAGCCCGCGCCGGTTGTGAGTATAGACCTGGTGATAATGGATATCGAATTGCAGTTCGTCGGCCAGGGGTTCGCGCACCACGGTGGCAATACCGTAGGCAAAGTGGCCAAAGTAGATGGGGCCTTGGGCGGCGGGCTCGCGTTTCTGGCCGCCAATACCGCCGTAGACATGCACCAGCAGCGCCTGATCGCCCTCTTGCCATTGGGCCATAGCGGCTAGTTCAGTGGCGGCTTTGGGGGCAATAAGTACCGACTCGGTAGTGCCTTTTTTTTGCTCCAGGTCGCTCCACGACTCGCGGCGCAGGTGCTGTCTACCCTGGCGGGCGCTAGTAATCAAGCGATCGGGCTGGAGCTGAAACAGACGCCGAGGCCGCAGGGCTTTCACTACAAAGTCGCCATCGTGGGTCTGAGCACCATAGATATACCAGCCGGTGCTGTTTTGGGGCGATCGCTCTAGCCCGGCGTTGGTAAAGGGGGCTACCCCATTGTCGTCAGACACCACCGCAGGCAGCCGCACTGTTTCGCTCAGTCCATCAAAAGCCCGAGTGGCCGGGTTGTAGTGGACTACCCGGTAGCGCTCCAGGGCATCATCGGCTGGGCCTAAAAACTGCACCAGAGCGGTGTAGGGGCCGGAGATTTGGATCGGCTCGTGGGCAATGGTGAGGGTGAGTGAGTGAGTGGGTGGGTGAGTAGGTGAGGCGGTGGGGGAATGGGGGAGCAAGCCCTTGTCTACCACTACGGGCTTTGGCAGTTTTACGATGATGTCATCAATGGGGTGAGCCCCGGCTAGCGATTCGAGCGGAGTGACCAGTCGCCAGTGGTTGAGGCGAGTGGGCAAAATTAGCCCCTGGCGGTGAGAATCTTCGGCTTCGGCGCTGAAATGAATATCGCGGGTAACGGCCTGGAATCGCTTTTTGAGGTCTGATTCGCCCCGCCAGCCCAGGGGTACCCGCTGGCCCAGCCAGGTGCGATAGGCGGGCGGCGTGTGCAGCAGTTCTAGCCACACGTCGTCAAGATGGGGGCGTTGCTCGGGCTCGGGCAGCACCAGCCGCCCCACCCAGTCGCCCACGGGGCGGTACCAGGGGGTCGGCAGAGTTTGCTGCACCGGGTAGTAGCTGGGGTGGTTAAAGGCAGCGCTCTGAAAGTGGTAGTAGTTACCCAGCCTAACCACCTGAATTTTTTGAATGTCCAGGTGCTGGCGCAGGTCGCCCACCAAAATATTGAGGGTGAGGTCTAGAGTTTGCTGGAGGTGACTGCGGCCATCGGGCAAAATCGCCTGGTCGTCGAGTACGCCCCCCGGCGTTTGATGGCTGACTGGCCCCAGGCTAATGAAGGTGATTTTGCCCTTACGCTTGGCCCGGTTCCAGTAGGAGAGCGGCGCGATTTTCCAGCGGCGGGGGAACATAATCGGCCCCAGGCGCTCAACCCGGTCTTTGGTGCCCACCAGGTGGTAGAGCTGCTCGGCCTCGGTGGCGCGACCGTTGCCGCTGATCACCCCCGCCAGAGAAACGATCTCAATCGGTGCCCCTAACGCCTGTTTTAGAAAGGGCAAAATGCCCAGGGCGATCTGCCCGCCGCCGCTGTAGCCAATTAACGTTAGGGGAATGCCGCCTGCGGCAGGGTAACCGACCTGCACCAGGCTTTCGTAGACCCGTTGGGCGACCCCCTGGTTATAGATGGGGCCAAAGCGCTGGTCGGCAGACACCGCCACAATTAGAATGTTGCGCAGGTTGATCACCATGCCCACCCAGGGGCCGAGGCGCTTGGTCAATGACTCGATACCGCGCCAAAAGAAGGCCAGGGGTCGGTCTTGGGTCAGCGATCGATTCAGCACCGAGTAGGGAATTAGCCCTTTGACCAAGGCAATGTCGGTAGGCAGGGTTTGGCCTAGCTCGTCGAGATAGCGGGCCACGGTGGGCTGATAGTCGGCGGTGGACTGGTTAATGCCGTCGAGGTAGACAATGAATCGCCGTGGGTAGGCGTGGTTATCACCGGCTTCATCCACTGGCTGAGGGTTGAGCCTATCGACCCCATCGCCGTACCAGCCGGCCCACCAGCCCAGGGCTTCTAGGGGGGCCAGCATAGCGGCTACGACCAGAGCGATCGCGCCAATCCAGATCAAATCAGCCAGCCAGCGGGCCGTTCGGCTCTGCCCCTGCCAGGTCGTCATCACCGCCCGCAGGGGTTCTAGGCTGAGGGCCACCAGCAGAGCCAGCAGGGCCAGCCCCAGGTAGATCCACAGCAGGTTGAGCCGCCGCGATCGCCGCTGAGATAGCTCCTCTAGGGCTCTGGGTGTCAGGGCTTTGGGTGACAGTGGTTTCGCCGCGATCGCCCCAGGGGTCATGGGTATGGGCGGGGGCGCGATCGCCCCAGCAGGCCGATCTTCATTTCTGGACTCTGGCCGCTCTGTTCCTAAGGAATGAGCCGCAATTAAGGTCTTGAGCCGGTCGCGGTTGACGACCAGCTTCACTCCGGCGGTGCGATTGGTGAGCCAGCGACCCAGGTTTACAATCGGCTGCCCTACGGTCTGCTGCAGCACCAGTAGCACAACCCAGCCCAGCGCCACGTGGCTTACCGCCTGTGTGGCGGTGAGATTGGCCAGCACCGCAAAGCCCACCACCACCGCTAGCAAATTCCACACCAGCAGCAGCCGCAGGACTGGCACGCCCAGGTAGGGCATCGCGCCAAAGAAGCTAAAGATCAGCGGTAGGTAGCTAAAGGCCAGGCTGTCGGTCACCGCCTGCCACGGAATGGACTGATCTAAAAACCAGCGGCTGGCCAGCCAAATGCTCAGCGCCCAAAAGAGATAGCCTGCCACAAACAGCAGCGCTGCCAGTACCAGACTCAGCGCAAACCGCAGGGGTTTTACCCGGTTAACAAACAAAATAATGCTCTGAGCCACCGCCTGAGACAGCCCCGCCACAAACACCACTGCCAACGCCAGGGCGTCGACGGTGTCGGCTGGAAACTGGCGCAGGGCTAAAAATGCTTCAGGGTCGAGGGTTAAAATCCCTCCCAGAACCCGACTCAGGGTGTCAAAGGTCAGGTCATTCATGGTCTGCCGGGTCGGTTGCCAAACCTGTCGCGGCCTGCTTAAGCGGCTCTAGTAGCGCTAGGGGAAGATGCAGGTGGTTGAGCCCGATGGGGGTATGGGTTTGTTTTTTGGACGGCAGCTTGGCATTAGAACCGCCTTGGCTTGACGGTTTGGATAAAGGTTTTGGCTCTGGGGGGCCGTGGTAGTCGCTGCCGCCGGTCATCAGCAGGCCGTAGTGGCGACAGTAGTCCTCTAGCCGCCGCACATCGCTAGGGCTGTGGTGAGGATGGTACACCTCAACGCCCATCAGCCCTGCCTCTACGAGCTGAGGCATGAGGGCATCTACGGTTGACCCCTTGAATAGACAGGGGTGCGCCCACACCGGCACCGCCCCGCAGTCTCGCAGCAGCTGGATGCCCTCGGCGGCCGAAAATTTTTCGTACTGTACGTAGGCGGGGCCGTGGTCGCCCAGCCAGCGGTCAAAGGCTTCTCGCTTGGTGGCGGCGTGGCCAGCTTTGACCAGCGCTGTCGCCAGGTGGGGGCGGCCCGGGGCCATACTGCCCGGCATGGCGGGCAGCTCAATGGGGTAGCCCAGCGCGGCTAGTTTTTCGGCCATCTGCTGGGCGCGGCGACGACGACCTTCGATTCGTTCTCTTAGGGGTGGCTCCAGCAGGTCGCGGTTGGGGTAGAAGCCCAGAATATGCAGCGATCGCCCGTTTTCTACCGTACTTAGCTCTACTCCCGGCACCACCTCCAGCTCGCGGCCTGATGCCTCTTTTGATGCGTCAAGGGCCTCATCCCACCCGGCCAGAGTGTCGTGGTCGGTAATGGCCAGCGCTTTGACCCCAGCGGCGATCGCTGCCGCCACCAGCTCCGCTGGAGTCAGGGTGCCGTCTGAAAAGGTTGTGTGGCTGTGCAGGTCGAGCATTGCGGTGGATCTAAGCAGCTGGGATATTTTCTTCCATTGTGCCGTATTGCCCACCTATGCCGTTCCCCCAGCCTGATCAATGGCCTGGTCAATAGCTTGCTCGACCAGAGCCTTTGCCTTTTGGTCGAGGGTAAGCCAGTTGATCTCACCATCGGGGTCGAGCAGGACCGGGTCAACGGTGACGGGATGGTCGGGTCGATAGTCGCTAAAGCACACCGCAAAACACAGCTCCCACACGTCGAGGGTAGCGGTTCGGTGCTCCTCGGCTGGGGCAGTATCAATGCTCTGGGTGAGCCGCAGCTCATAGCTGGGGATGGGGGTGGGTAGCTGGCCGAGCTGCTGGCGAATACTCTCTTCTGCGGCTGGGGATGCTCCCTCTAGCTGAGCGGCCAGATCGCGGACCTGCTGTCGCTGGGCGGCGGTGGTCTCCCCAGGCCAGCGCACCTGCTCCAGGTAGTCGCTGCGCCAGTTGAGGGTTTCCGTATGCTTGCGAATATTGTCGACCACGCGAATGAGGCAGGGCTGCATGAGCTGGGCAGCTAGAGTTTCGTCGGTAGGGGTAGCAAAGGTCAGCATGGGGGCGGCTATGGCAGCATAGGGAAAACGCTACAGGGTGCGGCCCCGGCCCGGTCGGGCAAAATTAGTGGGCGAGCTTAACGTAGCAGTGCGTGACAGCATTTTAGCTGACCCCAGGCGACCCCGATCGCTAGTGCCAGATGCCAAACTATTCTGTAAATTCCTGCTCTGTTTCTCAAGCCCTAACCCCCTGGCACGGCGAATTTTTGTTTTCAAGCCTCTGAGCTTTCTGCGCTTAGATCCCTGCTCCCAAACCCTTGAGGACTATATGCCCCTGCGGCCTTTCCACAGCCCCGGCGCTGGGCTTGAATATAGTTTGCTGCTGGCCCTCATCATGGCCGGGGCGGCTCTGGTCACGGTGCTGCTGATTCAGCTCTTGCTGCCCTGGCTGCTGCTGGGTGGGCTAGTGGGCGGTGCCCTCTGGTACTGGCGGCGGCGCAAAGCCCGAGAAAAGTCGCTACACCAGCTTTTCTATGCCCAAATTGCTGCCCACCAGGGCCGCCTGAGCGTACTTGATTTTGCGATCGCGGCCCAGATTACCGGTCGCGAGGCCCGCCAGTTTCTTGACCAGCGCGCCGAGGAGTTTTGGGGCGACTTTGAGCCTACCCCCACCGGGGACGTGCTCTACACCTTTCGATCGCCAAGTACAGCGGCGGCTAAGGCGGTAACGCCTCTCACCCTATCGCTGACCGCCGCCGACCTGGCTCAGCGGCTGGGCTGTGTGGCTGTCGATGTGGTCAACCACCACACGCAGCCCCATTTCTGGCAGTGGAGCCGCGATCGCGACCCCGACGGCTGCGGCTGGCGCTATGATGCAGAGCGCGATCGCTACTGGCCAGACCTTAACGACTAGGGCTTAAACCATAAATCTTTGACCAAATCCTTTACAAAGTGGCCGCCGTTTCCCAGCATAGAAAAGGTCTTTCAACCACAGACTCTTTCGCAACCAACCCTTTCACCACGCATTAGGAACAGGTATTTATGGAACGCACTTTTTTGATGATCAAGCCCGACGGCGTGCAGCGCGGTCTGGTCAGCAACATCATTGGTCGGTTTGAAACCAAGGGCTTTACCCTGGTAGGCATGAAGTTCATGGCCGTCTCTCGCGAACTGGCCGAAAAGCACTATGACGTGCACCGCGAGCGCCCCTTCTTCGCCGGGCTGGTTGATTTCATCACCTCTGGCCCGGTCGTGGCCATGGTGTGGGAAGGCGAGGGCGTGATTGCCTCAGCCCGCAAAATTATCGGCGCTACTAAGCCCTTAGAGGCCGAACCCGGCACTATTCGCGGCGACCTGGGCGTCACCGTTGGCCGCAACATTATCCACGGCTCCGACGCACCCGAAACTGCCCAGGCCGAGATTGCCCTGTGGTTTGGCGACAGCGAATTGGTCAGCTGGGAACCCGCCGCTAAGGGCTGGCTCTACGAGTAATGGTTCGGGAAACGGATTAACTCAATCCTAGTTCCAACTTATTTTGTGTCGGCTTTCCTGGGCAACGGCCTTCTGCCATTTAACGAAGAGGCAATCAGCAGGTTGCGCACCCAGTTGTCGTGATAGCGGAAACCGTTGAGTTGTTCAAAGGGGC